>NZ_JADGMN010000005.1:0-225541 GCF_020662285.1 Clostridioides sp. ES-S-0108-01
TTTGGATAGGTGAAGCCGAAGGTGCTAAGTTTTGGTTATCAGTCTGCAATGACCTTAAAAATAGAGGGCTTGAAGACATATTGATTGCCTGTATGGATGGTCTAAAAGGACTTCCAGAAGCAATAAAAACGGTATATCCAGATGTAAGTATACAAACCTGTATAGTTCATCAAATTAGAAATAGTTTTAAATATATAGCATCAAAAGACCAAAAAGAATTTATGAAAGATTTAAAATCAGTTTACAAGGCATTTAATGAAGAAACAGCACTCTTGAACTTGGATTCCTTGAAGGAAAAATGGTATCAAAAATATTCAGTAGTAATAGATTCTTGGTATAATAATTGGAGTAATTTATCAACATTCTTTGCATACCCAGAAGATATTAGAAGAATTATATATACTACAAATGCACTGGAAGGTTTTAATAGGCAACTTAGAAAATATACTAAAGTCAGAACAGTATTTCCTACAGATGAGTCACTTAGAAAATCATTATACCTATCAACTATGAAAATTATTGAGAAATGGAACTCTCCAAATCAAAATTGGTCAGCTACATTAGGTCAACTTACAATAATGTTTGGAGATAGAATTCCTAAAAATTATATAATATAATTTTTTTAAAATAATGGTACATTTAGTGTATAAAAACCTAAATTTAACATACAATAAATGTGTATAAAATACCATTATTAGTATTTCCTGATAATAAAAAAATATTACTAGAATTGAAAGTTTCCAGTAATATTTAGTAGCAAAAATATATATTTACACAAATCTATATACATTCTCAAAATATCTTAAGTATAACAACCTACCCCAAATTAATCATGTATATTTATAAGGGAGTGCCTTAAAATAGCTTTATTTTGTTAATGGCACTCTCTTATTATATTTTTTAAATTGTACTCTTTATCAGATGCTAGTATATAATCTTATTTATTTAAGAATCAGTACCCTAATAAACAACTTAAACATTTTCTTAATGAATTATGACTGTTGTTGTATCTGGTATATTATCGTATATCCACTTTGCATTTTCCGTACTTAATCTTATACATCCATGACTAAGAGCTTCACCAAGTCTGCCGTCTATTATATAACTTCCTGTTGAATCATATAGTACAGAATGATAGTAATACCCACCTTTAATTCGAGTAGCATACTTAACTGAATACTCATCTGTTCCAAAAGAAGGTTTTCTTCCACTTATATAAAACATACCTGTTATAGTTGGAGTCTCAGGCTTACCTATGGTACATTGCCACTTATAAAGTTGTCCCCAGCCTCCATTATCTTTCTTAAAAATATAAGTATATTTATTTCTAAGGTCTGTTACAATTAGATAATCACTAGTACTTTTAATATTATTTTCATTAACAAATTTAATCATATCAGTATAAAAATCCTTATAATCTAATTCATTGGGTTTATTTCCATCAGTTGATAAAAAATAATTAAAAACATATCCTGTTTTATCGTCATATACAACCTTACTCCAATCTCCATCTACTTGAATGACCTCAACCCTAGATTTTTCAGGAATCACTGTAATTATATTGGAAGTTGTAGACTTATCTTCTCTTAAGTTTAAGTTACTCCAAGCATATTTACTTACTGATACCAAATCCTTATACACGTATCCTTCTTGAGAATTGTACATCACCTTAATCCATTCATCTTCCTCATCTAATACCTCCATTTTAGCTCCCTGAGGTATTACAGTTATGATACTTGAATTAGTAGACTTAGCAGACCTCAAATTTACATTTGCTAAAGCATATTTATATATAGGTGCTCTGTATTTTTTAATATTTAGCTTAGTTAATTTCACACATATCCATCCTCTCATATGTCTTTTTACAACATTTTATGAAATTCGATACGTATTCGTTCTCTTATTTTCAAACTTTGCTTGTATATACTAGTAATATTGCTACATATATACTTATATATTCTCACTTATATTCATCTATTTATTTAAATTTACGATATTGCAATCTTTAATATACTCTTCAATTATACCTCTAGCTACATTAAAATAACTTATACACTTATCAATTATAACTGCATCACTACTAACTACTCTATCTAACTTTTCCAGCACAACATCTGCATTTTTTACTAGTTCTACTTCAGTTTCAATTCCCCAAGTTTTGGCGTGTTCCAATATCTTATACTTTAAATTCCCTGAGTTAGAAACTGGAGCATCTAGGTAAAATTTAAGATTCTGTGCATTGTATTTATTAAAAAATTTCCCTATCAAATTCAAAGCTTCTTCTGTCTTATCTATAATCTTATAAGTTCCCCTAAGACCTGCTAAATCTCTTATATTGCCATCACTGCCTATTACTAAAGTCCCACCAGATAACGCTACCTCTATAGCTATTATCAAATTAAAACCATCTATATGCATAATTCCTTCTTTGATTTTATCTAGAGAAATCCTCTTTGATTGTCTTATCATATTTTTTTCACTAGTACATACTGCCCTTTTTAATGCATCTCTTTGTCTTATAGAAAACTGGTATCTATCACCAACAAAGGTAACAACTGGGTCTATTTTGTAATCCCTATTTATTAACCATTCGATTTCTTCCTTTGCTTTTATAAGCCTTATTAATTCTTTACTCGAAAACCACCTTTTATCACTCACATCAAAACCTCTTTTAGATACCTTATTCATATAATTTCACCACCTTACTTTAAACATCCCACCCTATTACATTAAATATGGAGTATTTAAACTTTTAAAATAATTCTTGATGCTATTTCTTATCCATTTAAATTATACAATATTTAAATTATACAATTTAACTCCAATTTATAATACAAAATAATAAATTCTACATTATATTTATAACTTTGCAACATAAAAAGGATACTATTAATAATTTATTGTAGTATCCTTTCTATAAAATCTATTTATAATGATAATTTTAGGCTTTATATATTAAATTTATGCTATACTTCTTTTATCATATTAGGAGATAGAATATCATTAAGAGCTTCTGTCATAGTTGGATGTGCATAAACACGGTCTCTTAAATATGTATACTCTACTTCTAAATCTACAGCTAATTGAATTAAATGTATAATCTCACTTGAATCTTCACATATCATAGTAGCTCCAAGTATCTTATTTGATTTTTTGTCTATTACAATTTTTATAAACCCATCTGTCTTACCAATCTGCTTAGCTCTTGGAATTGCTTCAACTGGCATCTTTGCTACTAATACTTCATATCCTTTTTCCTTAGCTTGCTTAACATTAAGTCCAACTCTTGAAAATGCTGGGCTTATAAATATAGAATTTGGTATGTTTTTTCTATCACTAGTTGTTCTAGTCTTATTTCCAAATAGCTGATTAATAATTATACGATAATCATCTAATGAAATGTAAGTAAATTGTGGACCTCCATTTATATCTCCTATAGCCCATATATGCTCTTTATTAGTCTTAAGAGCATCTGATACTTTAATAAATCCTCTTTCATTTAATTCTATACCTGCATTTTCTAATCCTAGACCTTCAGTGTTTGCCTTTCTTCCTGTAGCCACAAGTATCATATTACTTGCTAATTCTTTAAATTTACCATCTACTTCATATTCTACTATAGCTAATTTAGAAACTTCTTTAATCTCTTTTATCTTTGCATTATTTATAATTTTTACATTTCTCTTTTCAAGTAATTTTATTATTTCTTCGGAGTCTTCAGTATCTTCATTTGGTAAAATACCATTATTGGAATTTAGTATTGTAACTTCTGCTCCAAATGAACTGTAAATACCAGCAAACTCTAGACCTATAAAACCAGCTCCTATTATTGTCATTTTTTTAGGTAGAGTTCTTAGATTCATAAGAGACTCACTATCATATACTATATTCTTATTCTCAACACCTTTAATATTAGGTATAAATGGTCTTGAGCCAGTATTAACAAATATCTTATCTGCTACTAACTCATAAATTTCAGTTTCATTTTTAACTTGAACCGTCTTTTCATCAATAAAAGTTCCCATTCCTGTAAATATAGTTACATTGTCATTTGAATTTAATTTATTATAGTTAGCTTCTCTAAGTTTTGTAATTAAAGTTTCTTTCTTATCTATAGCTTTCTCATACTCAACTTGAGCTTCATCCCAAGAATTTATATAGTTTGCCTTTACACTATTTGCTGAATTCTCCAAGCTTTTAGTTGGTATACATGCCACATTTATACATGTTCCACCGTACATCTTGTTTGACTTTTCTATTAAGGCTACTTTTAATCCTCTGTTTGCCAAATCTCCTGCTAATGTTTTTCCACCTTTTCCAAATCCTATTATTATTGCATCAAATATTTTTTTCATATAATTCAACCCTTTCCTGTGTTATTTATACATTTACTATAACAAGATTATATGGATAGCACAATTAGGCACTTTTTTGTAACCTTACATTTATTTATAAGTTTATACTTAAAGATTTTAATTTACTTGTTTCTCTGATTTTCAATAAAAGATGCCATAGTCTCTTTATCCATAGCTCCTGGAATATACTGAGTTACATATCCTTCTTTATCAATTATAAACGTAGTTGGAAAAGCATTAATTCCATATTGATATGCTAATGCTCCATCTTCATCAAGCGCAACTGGGAAAGTATATCCTTGTTCTTTTAAGAAGTTAACAACATGTTCCCTCGAACCCTCTCTACCTAAGTTAGGTGAAGCTACTCCTAAGATTACTACATCTTCATTATTTTTCTTATAGTCTTTATATAATTGTTCTATATGAGGCATTTCTTCTTTACATGGAGGACACCATGTAGCCCAGAAATTTAAGAATACAACTTTACCTTCATAGTCACTTAATTTATGTGTTTTACCATATTGGTCTGTTAAAGTAAAATCAATAGATTTTATCCTATCTTCATCATTAGCCCCTGTATCATTGTCTTCATTATTAGAGTTTTTTTGACTATCATTATTACTTGAGTTTTCTTCTTTATCATTAGAATTTTCTCGTTTATTCTCTTCTTGCTTACTTTCAATTTTACTATTTTGTGACATATTAAAATGTTTGCTTATACTTCCAAACCCATTTACCATCATTAATATACCTGACACTATAAGTATAAGTCCACCTATTTTTTTAATAATTTCCATATTGGACTTTATTTTATCTATAGCTTTAAATAGTTTACTGTAAAACATAGCTGTAATTATGAATGGCAAAATAAATCCAACAGTATATACTGCTATTAAAAGATTGGCACTAAGATGATTACTTGAACTTGAAACCATTACTAATACAGATGCCAATATTGGACCAATACAAGGTGTCCATCCAAAACTAAATGTAAAACCTAATAAAAAAGCTGTTATTGCTTTCATTTCTTTAAACTTCACATTAAATCTTTTTTCTCTATTTAATATTGAAGATTTAATTATTCCCATATAAAATAATCCCATGATAATAATTATAATCCCACCAATGAACATTATTAAATCTTTATTCTCATTAAAAAACATACTCAATACTCTTACTGATGAACCTAATATAAAAAATGTCGTTGATATTCCAAGAACAAAGAATATAGTATTTTTAAATAGAGAACTTCCTATAAAGCTTATCTTTCCTTCTTTTAGATTATCTACACTGCTATTTGACAATATACTCAAATAAATAGGTAAGATTGGCAATATACATGGTGAAAAAAAAGATACTATACCTTCTATAAATACTAAAAATAAATTTACATTTTGCAAACTAAAATTCCTCCTTATTTTGTTTTCAATATTACAATCTTATTTTCAAATCAGAATCTAATTAAAAAATTATGTAACTTTAATACCTTTTTATACTCATCGTTTAATTGAATCCTTATTAATTCGAGAACAAATTCTATGATTTATTTATTACAATTTAAATTTTTATTGCTCCACATAATCATTTTTTCCATAACAGGAAGTAACAGTAATCCTGATTCACTTAAAAAATACGTTGACTCTACAATATTATTAACCATCTTTTTTTGATTGACTATAATTCCTTGTTCAATTAAAAAATCTAATTGTTGAGTTAACATTTTCTTGCTACATTCTGGTATAGCTCTTTGTAACTCTCCAAATCGTTTTTTATCTTTTTGTATTTCCCATATTATTATAGCTACCCACTTTTTACCCAATATACTTGATAAAGCCTCTACTGGACAATCATATATCATATCATCTATGTTGTACATTTTATTCTCCTCTTTTCTTTATTTAATTATTAGATAAGCTTTTATAGAAGTGTATTTACAAACTCCATAAATACACCTATCTTTACTTAATTAAAATTTTTATTGTATATACACATACAACCAACTATTTTAGGTCTTATGTAACTAATATATCAGTTTTATAAATACATAACAATTGGTCACTTTTTTGTAACTACATAAAAATATATTTGATTTCATACAAAAAAGAGTGCCTCATAAACTAAAAAGTTCATCTTGAGACACTCACTTGAATAATAAACTTATTTTTACACTTATAAATCTAATAATATTGAAATAACATCAAAAGGTGCTATTTCATATACTTGTTCTTCTTCTAACTCCTCTATTGCATTTACTATTTTCCCGTTTCTACTTTTAAATATTTGCTCATCTAATATTATTTTCTTACTAGTTGGGTTTTCCAATCTTATTACAAATTTTTCTTTACTATAGTAAGAAGGATAACATGCTGACACAAGATAGTTTTCTGGTAAAGATATTATTTCCAATTCTCTACTTACAGATTTTTCAACAATTGATTTTTGAATCTTATTATCTATACGATATAAAAAGAAATTGTAGTCTTGTAATTGATAATTTACACATTCCTGTAGATAATTATGAGTTAAACTTGCAACTTCTGATTCATCAAATGGTTTGGAACTCATATATATTGCAAATGAAAATTCTACTTCTTTAAGTATTTGAGCTTTCTCGGTTTTAATTCTTATATGACCCTTTTTAGTTGTGTCACCAGAAGCACGCCCCGGTCTATATAATAAATCAGGCTTTCCTAGTTCATCTGTAGTAGCAAGCAAGGTCAATGCAATTTCATCTTCAACATGTTGATACTCTTTTATTCCTCTAGTAAATACAGTACAACTTCTATTTTGATTTGTCAGCGTAATATTGCTTTCCAAAGGCTCTAAATCTACAGGCATTTCACTATAAATATCTTCCCAGTTGTCTAAAACTCCATTTTCTCTTGTTATGTATCCAAATGGTAATGATGCTATGTTTTTATTATCTTTTATACCAGTTTTTACATGAACACGTAGTCTATGACTATATACTGTATTATCAACACAAAGTTTTATATCTATCAATGGATTCTCTTTTGATAAGATAATACTCGCTTTTACATTTAATTTTCCATTAAGATGTTTGTTTTTTCTATCTTCTAGTGTCAATGGTAGCAAAGTAGTACCTTCAACCACTATTTTTTCATATCCTAAAGTTTTTTCTGTAGACACTTTATCAAATAATAGTTTTATATCCTCATCATCTTTCAATGGAGAAAAATCATAGGTGTCTCCAGCATTTCCACTGTCCCTTAATGTTAAAAAGTTTGATATATAAGTTTCATCTTTAAGCTGTAAATTTAAGGCTCCATCTTTATATATTACCTTATAGTTATCATTAGATATAAAAGTATCATTAGATTTATTAAGTGACAACATCTCTTCATTACTCGATTCAAAACTAATAACTTTATATCCAAGTGCAGGAAGCTTTACATTTATTCTTACTTTTAATATATAATAACCTGGTTCTTCAATAAATATATTACCAGCAGGTGTTTCTTCTAATACGTTTTCTCTTGGCTTAACATAAGTTTCTTCAATTATAGTTGCATCTAAATTATCTCTAAAACAAATATTTTTACTATCACTTATAACTTGTATCTCTTTATATCCATTAAAAATTTTAGCTTCTGTATTAAATAATAAAATATCATTTTTAGATAGTTTTAGACCTTCTGAAATTTTTTTAACAATAGTATTTTCAATACTGTCACATATTTCATTTGCTTCTCTTATACGGTGAAGAATATCATCTGTTACAGTATCAGTTACACATCCAGCTAAACTATCGTGTGCTTGTCCTTCTAAAAGTTTTTTCCATGTATCTATAAGTAATTGATTGCTTATTTCAATTTTGCTCTTTTTAGCAATCACTAACAACGGTTCTATTCTTTTAATCAGCTTATTTTCTAGTTTGTCACATGCTAATTTTATGTCCATTCTACTAGAACCAATTGATTTATGTATTCTTGCCAGTACAGGCTCTCTAAATTCACCTCTATAACTTTCTAATGACTCTATTGATTTTACATATTTCAAAAACGCTTGATATGAACTTGTTATATATGAATACTTTCCAATGTCATTAATCGCTTTAATTTTATTCTTAAAATCACCAATTATATTTAGCTGGTCATTTCCTGAAGGTATTAATACTTCATCTACATCACTATATGATTTAATAAAATCAATAGCTGGGTCTAAACGTCCATTAACATACTTTAATGAAGGTTCTAACAGCATACCAGTTCCATATCCATGTGGCATATTTACAGCATATATATAACTTTCTCCATTTAAACTTTTCCATTTAAAATATGGTGATTGAACTTGTTTACCAAGATGTATACCTCTCCAAAAGAATATATTGTCAATACCTACATGCTTTAATAATATAGGCATCTGGGCATTAAATCCAAATGTATCTGGCAAATACCCAATTTTCATATACTTACCATATTTTTTACTTTCAAAAATTCCAATCATTAAGTTTCTTAAGATAGACTCTCCTCTAGCAAAGAATGCATCTGTTTGAGTAAACCATGGTCCAATATGTAATCTTTCTTCTTTTATTAACTTTTTAATAATTTCTATCTTTTCTTTGTGTAATTGTACATAATCATCCAAAATAGAAAGTTGTCCATCAAGTACAAAACTTACATCTGGATTACGTTCTAGTTCGTCAATGATATCTGTAAATAGTTGTTCACTAAGTACTAATGCATCTCCAGAGGTAAAATACCATTCTCTATCCCAGTGTGTATGATTAACAATATGCGCTTTTATCATTTACTCTCCTCTGTTCTTTATATTTAAATTTAAGCTTCCCACTCTGCTTCGTCAAAATCATCATCATCAAATTCATCTTCTTCAATAACTGGATTTCCACGTAATACTATAACTAAACCAGCCACAATTATTGTTCCAACTGCTATTGATAATATATACATTGGCCAGTTTTCTACTGTAAACCACCCATAAAATCCACTAATTGGAGTTGCATTTACTGAACCTAATCCAACTGCCATAGCTGAAGCGATTGCAGTTCCAATTACACATGAAGGTATTACTTTTAATGGAGATTCTACTGCAAAAGGAATTGCTCCTTCACTTACTCCAATTAGCCCCATTATAAGAGATGATTTACCAGCTTCACGTAACTGCTTATTATATTTTTGTTTTGCCAATATAGTAGCAAGACCTAATCCTAATGGTGGTATAACGATTCCTACCATTGCAGCTGTATTAGGTGCATAAATTCCACTTGTTAATAATGCAAGTGAAGTAGTCAAAGCTGCTTTATTAACTGGTCCACCTAGGTCAACCGCCATCATAGCTCCAATAATCGCTGCCATTAGTATCTGATTTGTGCCTGATAACCCATTTAACCAATTTTCTAATCCTGTATTTAATGTTGCAAAAGGAATACCTATAACATAATTGATTAATATTACAGTGATTAAGGTTCCAAAGACCGGTACTATAAATATTGGAACTATTGAAGCTGCTGATTTTGGTAACTTGACATGATTTTTAATAAATAAACATGTGTATCCTGCTATTAAACCAACTGCCAAAGCACCTAAAAAACCTGCCCCTATATCTTTTGCAATCATCCCACCAACAAGACCTGGTACTATAGCTAATTTATCTGCTATAGAAAATCCTATAAATGCAGCAATTACAGGAAACATTAATCCTAAAGCAGTTCCCCCAAAGCCATCTAAATCATGTAATATTCTTACAATACTATTAGCATTTTCTGCATATTTTGCATCCCATATATCTGGTATGTTATAGAAAGAACCACCTACACGAGATATTGCCATTATCATAGCTCCTGCAATTACTAATGGAATCATATATGAAATTCCTGTTAAGACATGCTTTTTTAACTCAGAGACTATCTTTTTTAACATTATATTTCCCCCCATTTATTTAGTGTCAATTAACTTTAGTGCATCATTTATTACTTTCTCTGCATCCTTTATAGGAGCATTAACTGGTACTTCCAATATTTCTTTACCTTCAAAACGTTCAGCATTTCTAACTTTAGTATCTACTGCAAATATTACTACTTCTGCAATTTGTGCATCTTTTGCAGTTAATTCATTGTCGATACCTGTAGCTCCTTGTGTTTCAACTTTTATAAGGTGTCCCATCTTTTTTGAAGCTTTCTTTAATGCTTGTGCTGCCATATATGTATGTGCAACTCCTGTTGCACATGCTGTTACTGCTATAATTTTTCTTTTCATGTCTACATCTCTCCTTCATTAAATATATTAATTATTTCTTGTGCTGAATTAGCTAATTTTAGTGCATCCACATTATCATCATCCATAAGCTTAGTTGCCAATTTAGATAATAATACAAGATGATTACTATCCTTATCAATATTACTTATAGCCAGTAAAAAAATATTATCTACTGGTTTTTCATCTAAAGCATCCCACTCAATCTTATTTTTAGTTTTTGCAAATATGATAGAAGATTTCTTGACAGCATTGCTTTTTCCATGTGGAATAGCAATACCATTACCAATACCTGTAGTTGCATGTTCTTCTCTTTCTAAAACAGACTTAACATATTCTTCTTCATTATCCACAATCCCATTTTCAACAAATATACCACTTAATTTTTTTATTGTTTCTTCCTTTGTAATTGTATTAAGATTAAAAACAATTTGTTCTTTTTTCAATACATCTGATATTTTCACTATATATTCTCCTCCATTAGCAAATCGTACACTTCTTTTGGTGAAGTTGCACTTAATATGTCATTTATATTTTTTTTATTGTCAATGAAGTCATAAAAAACTTCATATATTTCATCAAGCTCTAAGTTTTTGTCATTTTCTAATGAAATAAAGAAAATAACTTCTACATTTTCACTTCCCCATATAATAGGATTTTTTAAAGTTGCAACAGATATATTAGATTTTTTAATATAGCTAGGACTAGCATGAGGTGTAGCTATTGATTGAAAAGATGTATAAGATAAACGTTCTCTCTCAATTGCACTTTCAGCTATACCTTCTTTTGCAAAACCTTTTTTTACTAAGTTACCTGTTATACATTTAATTGCATCTTCATAATTTGAAACTTCCATATTTAATAAAATATTTTCTTCAAATATTAAGTTTTTGAAAGATTTATATTTCTTGGAAACATGCCTTGAAACATTCTGTATGTTTCTTTCCAATGTTCTTATATCACTTTCGTTTAAAATAGGGCTAACTACTATTGTTGGAATAGTTTCTAACTCTAAATAAATAGTACTTATTACCAAATCTGCATCAATTTTACTGGACACTAATTCTTGCACAGAAAGTATTTTTTCAATTTTTATCCTAGGGAAATATTTTTTTATTCTTGCAGATAATAATCTAGACGAACCTAGTCCTGTACTACACACCAAAATTACTCTAATATTTTGTGGAAGTTCTTTTATTCTTTCCCTAAAAGCTTCAAAATGTAGTGCTATATAAGCACATTCATCATCATTTATCCTAATATCATATATAAACTCAATTACTTTCTTTAAATCTAAAGCTTGTTCAAATGATAAAGAAAAGTTCTGTTTAATTGTGTTTACATATGGATTTTTAATACTAAGCCCATATGTCAATCTATTTATTGATGAATGGACATGCGTAGTCAATCCATCAATCAAATCCTTGTCATAGGCTGTCTCATACAATGTATTTTTAATAATTTCTCGAAGATTTGAGATATTATTTGTATTTGTCTCATAAGGATTAACTAAAGTATTTTTTAATTCAGTAGTTTCTCTATGTTGGTCAGCTGCTACTAAATGTAGATTTATATATCCAATTTCAGATTTTGGCAATAATATCGAAAGCTTCTCCTCTAGTTGTCTTGCTAAATAATTGGTATTTGACATTTGATTATTTTCTATATTCCCAGTATGCAAACTTTCTTCTATATATTCACCTCTTCTAATTCTCTCTACTGCTATGGCTAGATGAATAACTAATGACTGAAATTCATAATCAGAAAACTCAAATTCTCTTTCTCTACTGAAGTTCCTAAGAATATCTATAATTATAGATAAATCATCTTCAGAAAAAATACCATTTACATCTGCTTGTATCTTTTCAAATGCTTGATAAAAGCTTTCTTGCTCTTGCTTAATATACCAGTTTCTACTCCAAAATTTATGTATAAACTTAGCAGTAAGTTGCCTTTTATCTCTTTCACTTATATTTAACTTTATTCCCTTACTAGGTTTTTTATATATGGAAATTCCTTCATTTTTTAGCAGTTTTTCAACTTCGGCTAAATCTCTTTCAATAGTTCCACGACTTATATATAGTTCGTCAGAAAGTTGTTGTATAGTAATATAATCATTACTTTTTAACAGTACTGAATATATATAAATAACCCTCTCCTGTCTGGTTGTAGGAATTTGACTTCCTTTATTATCTAGGTAAGGAAGTATTTTTTTTAAATCTCCATCAATATAAACACCTATCTTAGGTTTCCTCACTAGAGAAAGACCTATCTTTTTAAGCACTGCTTCTACTTCTTTAAGAGATTTTGAAACTGTTTTTTCTGAAACATCTAAATCATCTGCTATTGCTTTTACAGTTGTATGACCTTCTTTTAATAAAAACTTTATTATTTTAATTTCACGATTTTGAATCATATCAGTTAACATTTTCAATTTTGCTCCTTCCCCTTGTCTTTATTTTAATGGAAAATGTTTTTCTAAAAAACTACTAATATTTCCTGATTAAATACGGTAATTTTTATGTATTGAACACTTTGATTTTAGATGATAAATTAAAAGCTGTCTAAATTTAATATGAAAGGAAATAACCTAATGCTGACAATAATTATTTCTTTACTTCCTGTAATGGGATGGGAATTGATTTGGTTATACATCCTGAGATTACATTTTTTTCATTTTGTATAAGTATGGTTTCGGGAATATTCTGGAGTTTAGGTCAACTGATGCAGTTTAAAGCAATCCAAATTTCTAGTGTATCTAAGGTAATGCCGATTTCAAATGGTTCACAATTGACTTTTACAACATTATTAGCTGTAATCTTATTTAATGAGTGGACTAGTTCTAAAATGTTCTTGATTGGTTCTTTATCGATATTGTGTATAATAATTGGTATACTTCTTACAAATTATCAAACTAAAAAATCTACTGATAACAATATGTTAAAATGTATTGGAATTGTATTACTATCCTCTTTATTTTTATCATTATATGTTATAACTAATCAAATATTTTCAATCGAAGGATACAGAATTATATTACCACAATCTGTTGGTATGCTGATAACTTCATTTATTATTGTTAAGTATTTTTCTAAAGAGATTGTATATAAAAAAAATATTTTATTCAATTTAGTTACTGGGATATTGTGGTCAATAGCAAATTTAGGTATGTTTATAACGACTAATGTATTGGGAGTTACAATAAGTTTTTCTATTTCTCAAAGTTGTGTAATAGTAGCTACTTTAGGGGGGATTATATTATTTAAAGAGAAGAAGAATAAAAAAGAATGGCTTGCTATTTTTCTTGGCATAATATTAATCATGTCTGGTGTCCTTATGTTGAGTATTATAAAATAGGTATTTATTCATACAAATCTATGCATATTTTTATACATATAAATTATCTGGTTCAATTTATTTTAAATAAATCTAGTTATATCCTTAAAATAATAACATATGTATTTATGAAACTAAACTACTCTCTAAAGGAATATTTGTTTTATTAAATACATATGCTAAAAATTTATAAAACTTTCTACCGTAATTAAAATGCTAAGTAATCTACACTATGAGTAAGTTTGACTTTAAAAATTCATAATCTACTATTGTGCTATTTAATATTAAGTTTTTCATCTTCTATAAGTTTATCTGCAACCCATTCTGTAACTTGACCTGTTATTTTAATACAATGTTCTTTCCTTTCAGGAGACATAAAGTTATCACCATCCCACTTCTTTGTAATAACTCTACAACATGTTGCACCATATTCCTTTTTAATATAATCGTGTAAATCCTTAGCATATTCAAACATCTTTGGATTCATAGTTTCACCATGAACTCTTCCATATACAATACCTAAGGCCATTTCACCTCCAGATATTGCTCCACAAAGACATTGTGATTTTCCAAGCCCTATTGGAAATCCTGATGCTAACTTAGTTATCTCTGGACTCAAAGGTTGTCCTAAAGCATCATTTATCGTTTGAAGAACTGCTTCAGAACAAAAAAACTCTCCCTTTCTAAAGTATTCTTCTGATGTTGTTCTAACCTCTTTTAAATATTCTTCTTTTGTTTTCATTTGTTTATCCTCCAATAAAATTAAGCTAAATTAAACCTCTAGAATTAATGTTACTTCTATCTATCGATATTAATATTTTTATTAAATATTTATATTTAATAATTTTTATTTAGCTTTAGATGTAGTTTCTGATTTACTAAGATATATAATAAATAAAACTAAAACATATAAAATAATCACTGTAGCAATTATTTCTTCTAGTTTAGAAGCATATAAAACCCAACTTACAGGATGACCTAATTTAGTTAGATAACCATTCATTAGTTTCACACCCATAGCACTTATTGCCATAGGGAATGTAAATGCAGCAAAACTTGGATAAAAAGGCAATCTTAATAATTTTGGTAAGTATCCTAAAACTATAATATAAAATACCATTGACAGTATAAATAGCAAGTATAACATTACGCTATTTTTATCGGAAAAAGAATTAATATATCCAGACAATAATAGTGACCCTGGTGCTGCTAATATAGCTATACTTGGCAAAGATGCTTCAGGCATTTCCTTGATTATCCATATTCTTTTTAAAACTATTGGTATAAGAACTATATAAGATACAAATCCTATCCAAAAAGCAATCTTACCAATTAAAAATTGATTAAATGCTGGTGCTGTAACACTGGTTGCAACTATTCCAACATAGACTATATACCAAGATGGAAATACTGATTTTATTGAGAATTTAACTAAGAATTTCTTGCTAAACATGACTATCAATACCATATGCCCCACAATTCCTATTCCCCAAATTATAATACCTAACTCTAAAGATAGTGGTTTTACATATGTAGCAAATATCATTGTTGCCATTGTTATAGTTGGAAATGTACTTGAAATTAAAGGATTTTCTAACTGCTCTTTAACTCCCTTTCTAAGCAATATTATTTTAACTATATAAATTGCATATAAAATAAATCCTATGAATCCAATTACACTATGTAATGATTCACTATAAGATTGTAATAAGTTACCTAAAGTAAATATTGATAAAATCAAACTTGCAATAGGTATAGGATATTTCTTTAGTAAATTCAAATTCTGCCTCCTTTGTTACTAAATTATTTGTGTTTTAATTATATCAAAAAGATGGTTAAATTGACATATTATGCCCACCTTTTTTATATAGAAAATATCTATTAAGTTTAATTTAATTATTACAAGTATCTATATTCTTAATATATTTATTTTTAATCAAATATACTAATTTGTTTATTCTTATCTATTTTAACAGTCTTCATATCTCTAATGCTTATTTTTGCATCATCTCTTAAAGTACCTATAAGTAATTTATTGTCTTCTTTATAAAGCCTACAGTTTTCTTCTACTTTCGTATAATTAAAGTTAGCATAACAATACAAACAATAATGTCTACAAGTATTGTATTGCCCTATATCGACACTTTTAACACATCCACAAATATCTCTTTGTGTACTATCTTTTTTTACATCTACTTCACTACCTATAATTTTTGATATTAACCTATCATCAATACACTTACTTTTTCCAATCCCAAATTTACTTAAATTATATTCTTCAGAACACATTTCAAGTGTTATACCATGTTTATGAGCAATCTTAGAAATCTCTTTTGATAATATTTCTATTTCTTTAATTTCTATCGGCTTTATATGTAATGATTTAGTATTAAATTTTGTTTTCTTATATAAATCGATAAAACTTATTATACATTTTTCTGTAAATCCATCAATCTGATTACATAAGGCTGCAAATGCTTTGATATGATAATCTACTGTGTACTTTTCACTTAAAAAAATTGGGTCATATCTTAAAATTACTCTTTCTTTGCCTATTTTTCTAGACAATTCCTTAAATGAATCTATTACCTTTCTTTTATCTAAAATACGTGTCTCTACTTCTTTGCCATATGATGTTATAGTATAGTGAAAATAATATTTATAGTCTTTTAATTTATTTAAATCATGTATCATTGGAGTTACATCCTTTGTCCAAAATACAAAACAATCGACAGTATGTGGATTTAACTCTATCTTACTAACCTGCTTTGGATTCATTGGATTAATAACATAGACAAAACCTTCTTCAAGTCTGTTAAAAAACCATTTACTATAGAAAGCAGGTATATCAGTTCTTCTACTCACGCTTACTATCATATTTAACCTCCATAATAATATAATTATGTTCTAATATATTTTAACATAATTATAGCTCCAAGTACTTAATTTAATCAAAACCTTTAAAATAATTCCAGTATGATTTATTGGTTTATTTCTAGCATTTAAAATATCCTTATAAGTTTATAATTCTTTAAAAATAAATATATATTATTCCTAAACTTCTAAAACTAATTTTATAATAAAACTAAAAAAGGTGCTATTTTTAAGCACCCTACAATTTTACTTTTTAATAAATTTAATACTCTACAATTATATCAATATCACCTTAAAGGTAAACACTATATATTAAAACTTTATATCATTATATAATACAATTTTATTGTAGTTGGTTTGTTTTATCTGGTTCATGATGTCTATAATAATATACTGTTTCTTTTCCAATTACTTCAGAGCCAAGCTTCTCCCATTTTTCTCCATAGCTAGCTTCTATCTGCTCATATTCTGAATCTGTTGATGCTACAATAAGACCATAATTAGCTTTGAATACATCTATTTCTTCATTTCCATTCTTATAACTCAACGTACCATCATTTAACCGTAACAAGTTTCCATTTTTTTGATAATTAAAGTTAATTCCATTAATAATTTCTGGACTAGATGAGTCAATAAATATATAATTGTTAAAGTTATTTTGTAACATTAAATTACCTCCTCCATGTACCGATTTAACTATATAATCGTAGGCATCTATATTACATCTCAATGTTAACTTTGGTATTTGAAAAGTTTTAAATACATAAACTTTATGTTTATATTCTAATCCATCATCCCAGTTGTCCTTATTATCACTGACTAAATTAATATTACATTCTGTAAAATAATTTCCATAAAATAAAGAATATGCTTCCTCTACCCTACCCTTTATATTTAGATATGTGTCATAATCTGTATTATAATAATATTGTCCACACCTTCTTATAATACCAAAAAAGTAACTACCTTTCATTGAATCAAATGAAAAACCACAATACCCACATTGGTCAATAGTAATATTATTAATTTTATAACTTCCATATCCCTCATAATTCTTAACTTGACTACTTATAAGACCAACTTTCTGTATTTTTTCAATCCTTACATTATTTATACTAGTACCAGTCCTAATCCTCATTCCATTTTGACATTTAGAGATTCTACTATTAGAAATAATTGTGTCTATTCCTGTATCAATACCTAAACCACAAGATGAAACTGTAATATCATTTACAATTGAGTAGTATGGTATCCTAATTCCTGTCCCCGAAAAACCACTTATATAGATATTTTCATAATGTCCTAGGCCGTTAATCATATTATTACTATTGTCATACATGATTGCCGATACATTATTCATCTCAACATTCTTTTCATTCTTATTAATAATCATCTCATAATGATATTTAGGATTACCTTTTGTTGGAGGTTCATCATTAACCTGTATCTCACAACTATCAGAATAGAAATTTATATTTTTAATACATTGTTTTTTCCCTGTCAATGTAATAATGCTCATATTTTCTACTCCACGTGTTATAAATTGCGTAGCCTCTGTAGATGAATCAGAATCACCTTGCAATACAATTTCTTTGTTAATTTTAACACCACTTGTAAATAAGTATTTACCTTTTGGAAAATACAAGACACAAAAATCTGTTTCTATTTCATCAATAATATCCTGCAAATCAGGACCTACATTATACATACCATCATTTTTAACACCTCTTTCTACTACATTAATCCATCTTCCATCTTTAACCCCAGTTCTTCCTTCCATAATACTATATATTCCTTTCTAATTTACTTAATATCAAAATTTTATGAACCATTAGTAGCAAATCAATTTTTTATATTATTCAATTTACACTATCACCAAACCCTTTAAACCATAGTAACTAACTCATTAATAAAACACTTCTATCCAAATACTACATATTTTCTTATTTTTCTATCAACTTATAATAGTATACAGTTATTCCAAACTCTACTTTTTCGCCAATTTGCTCCCATGTTCCTCCATAATGAGCAGAAAGTGTATTTTTATTTTTAAGAGTTGTTGACATAATGTCACCCACCTCTGGTTTATGCATTTTAATAATTTTGTCCTTACTATTTATATATATATTTCCATCTTTTATCTTGACTTTATCTCCATAATCTTCTTCAGATATACCAATCCCGTTGATACTACTTAATCTTCCATTATAAAATCTAACAGTTTGTCGCGTATTATTGTATGTTAGACTTCCTTTTTCTGACCTAATAATACAATCAGTAGCATCTATATTGCATGTTAATAGTACACCCTTAGTTTCAAGTGCCTCTATAATATACACCTTATGCTTATTTTCTTTAAAATCTTCCCAGTTATCTCCATTGGTATTTGACAAAACTATATTACTTGACTCCAATAAATTTCCATAAAGTAAAGAATATGCTTCTTTAGCTCTACTGCCTAATTCTAAATAAGTATCATAACTTACATCATAATAATATTGCCCACATCTTGTGATATTTCCTGCTATTTGAACATTGGAAATAGAATCAAACCAAAATCCACAATATCCACATTGGTCAATTGTAACATTTGTAATAAAGTTTAAACCTCTACCAATATTTTTAATCCCAATTTTTTTTATTTCTTCCACTCTGATACCATTTATAAAAGTTCCAGTAGAAATTATCATTCCATCAACACAACCCCAAACCTTACTGTTAGCAATAATTGAATTTTCTCCTGTATTAATTCCAAGCCCTGATGTAAAAACCGTAATATCATTTGCTGTAGAATTATTAGGCATGTCAAGCGCACTTCCAGAAAAACCACTAAAGAAGAGGTTTTCATAATGACCTGGTTCTCCCTGTTTATCTTCACATACAACAGCTGATATATTTCTATAATTAATGATTACATCATGGTGGAATCTAGGTTTTCCATCTGTTGGAGGTTCATGATTAGGTGTCATATCTCTATAACAACTATCTGAATAAAAACAAATACTCTTAATACAGTGTCTTACACTTTTTACTGTTATAATTGCTACATTTTCACTTTTAGGGCTTTTCATTCCTTTAAAAGTAAACTGTGTTACTCCAGCGGTGTTTTTAGGAACATTTGCCAAAATATAAGAATCCCCACATAAAGTTAATCGTTTCTTAATCTTAACACCATTTTCAAATAAATATTTTCCTTTTGGAAAATATATGATAGAGTCTTCTGGTGCAGCATCCATAATTTCTTGCAACCTGAAACTTACATCTTTTGTTTCATCATTACAAATCCCATAATCTATGACATTAATCCAACCACTTGTATCTTTAATTATTATAGGCCCTTCCATTACTCACTACCTCCTAGTTTCATAATTAATCTTTTATCTTTTTATAATAGTACATATATTCCCCAGCTAATGATTTTACATCAATCTGCTCCCATGTTCCTCCATGTAATTTATTTATTTCTTCTGCCGAATCTAGCACTGAATATATTACAGTATTCTTTTTTAATCTAGGAACCATTAAATACTTACCTCTATCATCTATATACAGAGTGTTTTCAATTATCTTAATTAAATCTTTTTCGTCTATATCAGAAATTTGAACACCTCCTACAGAACAAATCTCACCGTTATAAAATTTATAAGTATTTCTACCATTTTCTAATAATAAATTGCCCTTTGCACAATGTATAAATCCATCCGCTTCAGCATAACATGTTAACATTATATTGTTGGTTTCATTTGCCTTGATTACATATATCTTATGTTCATTAAGTGAATCACTTTCTAAAGTATCAATATTACTATTCATCAATACAATATTGCAATTCTCTAAAATATCTCCATAAAAAATGGAATACGCTTCTTCTTTTCTACCTTGCATATTCTCATAAGTATCATAGTCAACATTTTTATAATACTGACCACATCTAGTAATTCTTGCAGTTATCTGGCTATGGTACATTTTTTCAAACATAAATCCACAATATCCACATTGGTCTACTATAAGATTCATAATAAGGTTAAAACCAAATCCTTTATTATTTATACCGATTTCTCTTATTTCTTCTATTCTCACATTATTTAAACTGACACCAGTAGTAATCTCTATTCCATTTTTACATTCGTAAATCTTGCTACTAGAAAGCATCGATTTTTCTCCTATCTTCATACCAAGACCACATGAAGTAACAGTAATATCATTGCCAGTTGAATAATCTGGAATCTCAATTCCTGTCCCTGAAAATCCAGAAATAAACAGGTGTTCAAAATGAGATAGGCATTGTGTTCCTTCATACTCTTTAATAGCAGATACATTTTTAGGTAATATTTTTTCTATATCATGACTATCGTGATAAAAATTAATATTTTTGATACATTGACTTTTTCCTGTCAATGTAATAATACTCATATTAGAAACTCCTCGGGTTATAAAATTGGTTGTTCCTATGATTGATTTTTTGCTATCTGAATTTGATAATTGAGTATCTCCTCCATAATAAGAATCTCCTTGAAGTGTTATTTGCTGACTAATTTTAATACCTTCTTCAAATAAATAATTGCCTTTTGGAAAGTATATAATGGAACCTTCTAATGACTTATCAGAAACAATATCTTGTATCATATTACTTACATCATATTTTCCAGTAATGTCTATTTTACTGTTTAATTCCAGTACATTAATCCAATCTGGAGTTTTAGTTTCAATTTTCATGATTAATTCCTCCTCTTTAGAGTTAAATTATTTTTACAGAAACAAATTTTTTTGACTATAACTGAAGTGACTTTTACTCTCTTTTGGAATTTTGAGAGGACAATTTTCATTTTTATAATATCATTATAATTTCATTATATTTTCACTATTGCTAAGTTATTCTTAATTTTTCAATACAAATTTTATATAATGATTAAAATAGTTAAGCTTTGTATCAATATAATTTAATACCAATAAAAAAACACTCATTTCTGGACTATACCCCTCTTAGGAGACAGTTGAAATATGTAAAACTGTCTAAAACAGTGAGTATAGTTCAGTTCAGAGTGACTCTTCTTTAGATATTATCATCAATATCAATTATACACTTATTACATTTATTACAATAAAATGCTTTAGCCTTAGAACCTTTTAAAAAAGAGAATTTTGCTAAAGCTATTCCATCTTTACCAGTAGAATTACATAAGATACCAGAATCTCCATTTTCAGGAGTCCAACACAATATCTCACTACTATTCTTTATGTACCCTACTTTCATTTTAGACTTACAAAATGGACAGATAATAATACCAACTCCTTAACAAATTATCTTAAGGTCTAACTGGGTCAAACCATGAACCACTTACAGGTCCGTAAGAATCAACTAATTCTTTTGCTTCATCAAAGTTTTCATTAGTTTTAAATAGTTTGTCTAACTGTTGAATGTAGTTAGTTATTGTACCATCATCTCTAATAGAGTCATTTTTGATTTGCATATCTTAATGACCATGGACAACTCATCATACACCTCAATACACAAAAACACTTTGAAACATCAATAATAGACTCTCTTTTTCCTGGCAAAGTCCACTCATTTCCATGTATAGCTTTTGCAGGACAGTTTTCTACACAAACATTGCAATCTAGACATTTTGAATCAATCAAAGGATGTCTTTCAACAGAAATTGGAGCATCCGTAAGTACTGTACACATGCTAAAAGCACATCCATATTCCTCAGTTACAAACAAATTATTTTTTCCCATAAATCCAATACCACTAATATTTGCTATTGTCTTATGTGGTAAAGGGCTAATCCCTGATTGCATTTCTGGATTAATATAAGCTTTTTCAAAATATCCATGTTCTAGATTATTTTTCTCTGATTGAGAATACGCTCTATATCCTTTACTTTGAATATATTTTGAAATCCAATCAGCTAACTCTTCTACTTTTTCCTCTTTTTCCAAGAACTCATCACTATCTGTAGGTAAGTTATTGTATATATCTGTAATAAATTTTTTCGATAACCCTATACAAAATAAAATTGCTTTAGAGAAACCTTGTGTTTGACTTGTTGGAAATTCAGATATATCAACAAAACGGACAATATCTACACCTTTACTGTATAAAATAGATTTTAATTCATCATTCATATTTGACTCCTCCCATAGATAAAAATAATATTATATATTAGTAGAATTTACTATTCTAATTACGTTAACCAATACTTTGTACATTCTTTATTTCTACTCATAAAACCATATTCAATTAAATATCTTCTAATTGTTGCAAAATCACCATATATAGATTCTAAAATCTGATTAACTTCCTTTTCTGAATATTGCTTCCCACGCTCAAATTGTTCCAAAATCTTAGATAAAATTACGACCTTTTTCTTTTCTTTTGAAGAAAATACTTTTAATTTTAAAGGATTCATACTTTCAAATGATGTATCTAAAATGTGTTTTCTCTCTTCTTCAGTTACTACATATCTTTCATCTACCATTCTAGCATGTTCATGGATTGGTATTATAGTGCTACCTTTATTAGATTTATCTTCAAATACAGATTCATATAGTGCTAAATATAACTTAGCTTGTTTTGCTTTTTCTCTGAACATAAATTTTTGATGACGTATAGTAGAGGTGGACACTCCAACCTTTTTTGCGATTTCCTTATCTGGTAAATCACTAATAAATAATTGAAATAATTGTTTTTGATTTTCAGTCAGTGTGTTGTACTTTGAATCACTATTAAGTAATTGCTCTAAATAATCACTATGTTCTAATTCCATATGAAGTTCAATAGCTTTTGAAGCTTCAAAGAATCTATTACCTATTTTATATATTTCTCCTACTTCATATGTTTTTGTACATTTAGTACAACTATAACAATTTAAATCATCATTAAATATATAGCCTCGTTTAATATCATCGATAGAAAGATTTTCAATTTTCATGTCAGTGCCTCCATTTCATAATTTACGTTTTCCATAAATATATTATATTAAAGTTTATTAATATAGTCAACATTTTTAATTTTTGTTTATAAAATCTAATTATTTATTAATTTGAAATTACAAAATACAAAAATATATTTAAACAAAACTATTTAAATTTTTAGCTATACGAATACTTATTTATTCTATTTACTATTAAGTGTTTTTCTATATAAATCTAATCAATATTTACAAAATAAAAAGAACTCCTTAATTTATAATTAAAGAATTCCTTTTTATACAACAAATCTATACAATCAATCTTAATAAAACATAAATTTATAAATATTAATCTTGTATTTTAGTTCTTTATTTAAACTCAATTACAGTATCTTTCCCACCTTCAACACTATTACCTACATTATATGTATTCATATTGTACTTTGAATGATTAGTTATTGTAACTGGAGTAATAAGTGATATACCCTTTGATTCAATCAAAGAACGGTCAATTTTCAATAATCTTTACTATTTTTAGAAGTTTGCTAGTCATAGTTATCTTTAGTTTCAATTAGTATTTAACATTTTATGTAAAATTTATAAAAAAATGTATATAAATTTAAATAAGTGACTATACTAAAAATATGATACGGATAACCAATAAGTTCAACCTATCTCCCCCAAAATAGAATGAGTTACAGTTTCCCCCAACTGTAGCTCATTTTCGTGTAACTTAGTATCTTAAATTTCCTATACTTTTTATAAACATCAATTTACCATTATTTATTCCCCATAACTCATCACCACGTAAAGCAATTTTATCCAAAGTTGTAGTTATTATCACACATTTATTATCTTTAGATGCTAATTTGTAAAATATATCTACCAAACTTTTTTCACTTTTATCATCAGTATTTTCTATAATATCATCACAAATTATTAAATCAGGATTATTAGATAATGCCCTAGCAATGAGACTCTCTTATTATCATAGTTAGACAAATCTTTCACTTTACAATTTGCTTTATCTTTATCAATTCCTACTTTTTGCAGAATTCTATATACAATTTCATTTTTATTCTTTTCTCTGTTTCCACCAATCAGCATAGTTAGAATAATATTATCTAAAACAGTAGCATCATTTAACAAGTTATAATCTTTAAATATTGCCCCTACATACTTGCTTCTATAAATATTTTTATTTATTCTTTTTAAATCTTCACCCTTATACATAATACTTCCACTAGTGCAATCATCAATCCCTGATATTATAGACAACAAAGTACTCTTTCCTGCTCTGCTTTTTCCTATAATAACATACATTTTTCCAGTTTCAAATTCTACACTCACATCTTTTAATACAAAATTACTACTACCCTCATATTTATAATTAATATCAATTAATTTAAGTATTGACAATATACCTCACCTAATTTCTATCATAAATTATTTGTATTGGCTGAAACATAATTGTACTATATATAGATACTGTACCAGTCAGTAATATTAATATCATTACTATAAATATTATCTTAAACATAAAATTTAAAGTTGATTTATCTTTTAAGTTTTTCATCTCTTGTTTGGTGTTGAAGTCATTTATACTTATATCTTTGTATTCCCCTTGATTAAACAAAGAGTCATTATATGTTACATTGTATTTATATTGATATTCAAAAACATAATTTGATATTGCTTTTTCTAATATACTTGCAATTCCTAATCCAAGTACAATACATATCAAAATTATTATAATACTTTCATAAATAAAGCTTCTAATTATCTTAAATTTAGACATTCCAATTAGTATCAACACACCTATATCATATTTTATTTTTTTTATTGATATTGTGGAACTTATAATCAATAATATTACACCTAACACTAGTATCACAAGAGTAGACGTAAAGGCTACACCAGACAAATGTTTTATTGGTGTTATTAATTTATAATATGATAACTCATCTATAGTAACTTTATATACATCACTTAGCCCTTTATTTCTTAGTTCTTTCTCAAAAGCCTTTCTACTATTAGAATCTCTAAGTAAAAAACTAGCACTTGTATAAATCATTTTACTTTTTGGTTTAATCTTTTTTTCAAACATTACTAAAGTATTATATGAGGTTAATATATTGTTGTATATATCTATATCTTGAGCATTTTCTACTTTACTGCTATCTTTTTTCCTATATACACCTACTATTTTTAAATTTAACTTCACATTAGTATCATAATCACTTAATAAAGATATTGTATCCCCAACCTTAAGCTTATTAACCCCTAGAAAGTCTTCACTTACTATACATTCATTGTCTTTTTGAAATACGCTTCCTTTGCTTATATCTAAATTATAATATTTAAGACTTTTATTTTTATCTGTAAATCCCATAACTGCACAATTTATAGCTACATTATTATACATAAGGTTTTTATTATTACTAGATACATATTTATCGTTATCAATGTATAACACAATGTTTCCTATAAGTGACATTTTCTTTACATATTTTGATTTTGAAAAGTTTAGATAGTCATCTAAATTTAAAGCATTATATCCTATCAAAGGTTCTATTAAATCATTTTGAACAATTTTTTTTTCATCAAATTTAATACTGACCTCTGACTCAAGTTTTTTCTCATATTTTTGACTTATAATGGATACACTTAAATTTATTATCGAGGAAACAGCTATTGATAAAACCATTAATAATATAATAACTACTCTAAATAAACTATTAACTTTATTTCTAATCAAGTTTTTGATTGCATTATTCAAAATATACACTTTATATCTCCTCTTATCAATTAATACTATGTTAGCAATATTATTATAATCTTTATTAATTGTTACTTATATTCTTTAAACACTAAATAAAATGTTGAACTTTTCTTTTCCATAGATACTCATATTTTCTTCTTCTTCAAAATCAAATTTCAAATTACTATACACTGTAGAATAATTATCACACACTTGTGCACATATTAAAGCTATATCTACCTCATACATATCCTCATTATTTTTTATATCACTTATTGTAAGTACATCTTCTACGCTATTTGAAACCTTATCAAGAGTATTTAATAATTCCTCATTTCCATTAAGTTCTAGACTCGTTCTAAGTGTAGATATTGCATTCTTTTGTTCATGTGATAAATATGAATTCAATCTTTTATAATCCTCAATATGAGAATCAAATTTATTTTTTAAATTTTTATATACTCTAGACATAATAGGGTCTATAGTCAATATTTCATTCTCATCTTCAATGTTATTTATATTATTTAATATTTCTATTCTTGCTTTAAAATCCAATCGATTTAGTATTGATAAAAGTATAAAGTTAGATGTTACTATAAAGGCAAAAAATAGTATTATTACAACATTAAAATTATTCTTAAGTATAAGATTATAATTACTCATTTCCACTTTATCTAAGACATAAGAATTGTTTAAGGTCATTTCGCTATTAGATGAAGTTAAATCTCTAGAAATTAAGTTATTATCTATATCTGATATGTTTATAATATATTTTAGACCTACTGTAAAAATTATAAAAACTATAACAGAATATAAAATTAACACAATAGTTTTTTTATCCTTTAATCCTTGCATATAGAATATCCTATCCCTCTAGTAGTTATTATTATATCTTTACCTGCAACTTCTTTTAATTTCTTTTTTAATCTAGCTATATGTACTCTTAATACAGATGATAAAGGGTCAAAATATTCATCATAGACGTGTTCTGATATATCCACACCTGATACAATATCTGGATATCTACTTGCAAGATATTCTGCTATATCAAACTCTTTGGTACCTAACTTTACTTCTTCACCATATACATATACTTTTCTAGATGCTGGATTTATTGTAATAGGACCTGCTTTTATATCTGGGTTTGTCCTACCATAAAATCTTCTTATAACTGCTTGTATCCTCGCTCTTAATTCTATAATCTGAAATGGTTTTACTATATAATCATCAGCTCCTAAATCCAGACCTTTTGCCAATTCGTTTACCCCATCTCTTGCTGTTACAATTATTATGGGCGTATTTAGATTATTACTTCTAAAAAATTCTAATATCTCTATTCCATCTTTATCTGGCAAGTTTAAATCTAATAATATAACATCATAGTCATTTATAAATGCTTTTTCTTCTCCATCTAATCCACAATTTGCTATATCTACTACCAATCCTTCATTTTCCAAACCTGACTTTATATTATAAGAAAGTTCCTTATTATCCTCTATTATTAATACTCTCACATAATCATCTCCTAAATAAAATATCAATTTACATATTATATATAATGAATGTTTATTGAATGTTAACTTCACTTAATAATTATTTATATTTTAAACAAAACATAGCATTATTATTATCTAAATACTTATACTTGTCAAATTTAAGTTGAGCTAATTCAATCTTTTAATATTCTCCACAATACAAAAAGATGAATCCATCTAATAAAATTCACCTTTTTATATTAAATCTTTATTTTGAAATAACATTTATTAATGTTGAGAGGATGTATTAAAAAAATAATACCTGTAATCTTTATTAATTTTAAATATATTTCAATATTATATCCACCATAAATAACAATTTATAATTATTGATGATGGATATAAAAATTCCATAATTTTATTTGTTATAAATTTAAAACTAGTATCAATAATAATTTACTTTTAACTAATAAGCATCAACAAGCATAGACTTTTTTATCTTTTGCTTATCTAGATAAGAAATTGCACTAGACACAGCTGTCTGACCCTGACCTGCTGATTTTAAATATTGATATGGTTTACCAGCACAATCTCCTGCTACATATAAACCCTCGATATTTGTATTCATATTCTTATCTGATTTTATATGAGAATCTTCTATTTCTAATCCTGGAACCATATATTTCGGTGATACACTATCTTTTATAATGAAGATACCATCTATATCTAGCTCATTTTCTCTCAATACTAATTTATTCACTAGTTTTTCACCTTGTATTTCTAAAGGTTTATCATTTATTACATTTATACTACTATTGATTTTATTTTCTAATTTATACATAGGTATATAGTATACACTACTTGCTATTTCACTTAAAAAATTTGCTTCTTCTTCTGCTTCATGATTATATCCTATTATAGCTACTTTTTTATTTCTGTACAACATAGCATCACATGTTGCACAATATCCTACTCCTTTTCCAAGATATTCTTCTTCTCCCTTTATCATTTTTCCATATTCAATACCTGTAGCTAATACAACTGTAGTTGATTCATATGTATCATTTCCAGAAACTAATGTAAAATATTCACCCATACTATATACATTATTGATTCTTTTTGGGGTTATTTTTACTCCCATCTCATCTATATGTTTTTTAAATTTATCTTTAAGTTCTAAACCACTTATGTTACCAATTCCTAGATAATTTTCTATAGAAGGAGCTTTTATAAGTTTTTGACTTATCTCTTCAATTCCAAATAAAATTATATTTTTGTTTCTAATTTTAGCATTTATAGCAGCTGCAAGTCCTGCAGGACCACTTCCTATTATTGCAATATCGTATCTCATAATCTCACCTATTTTTTATAACCTTTCCTTTTTCTTTTATATAAATAATATATCAACAGTCAATATCATTAGCAATTAGGCACTTATTTGTAACTACATAAAACATTTATACTATAAACAAGGTGCTGTCTCAAAATAGAGATAAGCCTCTTTTTCATTGTTGAAATGATGAAAATATATTTGATTTCATACAAAAAAGAGTACCTCATGAACCAAAAAGTTCATTTTGAGATACCCCCTGTTTGTACATATAATTTATTTTAATTACATATATGATTCAACTTTGTCTTTCAAATTATCTTTAGGTATAAAACCTATTAATCTATCTACAGGTTTTCCATCTTTAAATATTATTACAGTTGGTACTGTAGACACTTCAAACTGTTGAGTTAGTTCTATACTCTGGTCAATATCCACTTTTAAAAAGCTTGCTTTTTCAGCCATCTCATTTCCTAAAGCTTCATATATTGGTGATAACATCTTACAAGGTCCACACCAAGTTGCAAAAAAATCTACAACTACTAATCCTTCTTTATTTTCTACTTCGTTTATAAATTCATTTTTATTTATTATTTTTGCCATAATATATATCTCCTTTATTGTTTTCTTGATATTAATATACTACGACCTATGTAACAGTTCAATTAGACACTTTTTTGTAACCACCTGTTTTTAGTAAACTTAGTATTATGATAAATGTATTTATAAGGTCAAATATTTCTAATATATTTTTATTTTATACTTAATATAGTTGACATTCTCTTATCTAAATTATAAAATTAAATTAATAACTACATAGGTAGTTACTAATATTTTTAAAAGGAGTTTATCTATGGATAATATAGTTACTGAATTACAAAATATAGGATTTACTAAATACGAATCTCAAATATACATATCATTATTAAAGGAAAATCCTCTAACAGGATATGAAATAAGTAAATTATCGGGTGTTCCACAATCAAAAGTCTACGAAAATATAACAAAACTATTAAACAATAATATAATTGTCAATGTTGGAACTGACCCTATTAAATATGTACCTATAGACCCTAATGAGTTATTAAAAAATAAGAAGGAAGAATTTAATAATTCTATAGCCAATCTAAAGAACAACTTACAGATACTAAATAAAGGTAAAAGCATAGAATACGTTTTAAACATAAAAGGATATAAAAATATCTTAAAAAAAGCAATAGAAATGATAAATAGTGCAAAACAAGAAATTATAATTTCTTCTCCTTATGAAGAAGTTCTTGAACTAAAAAAAGACCTTTTAATTGCTTCTAAAAAAAATATTAACATTGAAATACTACTTTTAGAAAATAAAAGTCTAGAAGGTCTGGGTAATGTTCACATTCATGGAGGCAATAAAACTACACTTGAAAATAAAATACTTTACAAAGGAATTATTTTAATTGTAGATAATAATGAAATATTGACAGGAAACTTATCTGAAAGCAGTGAATCTATTTCAATTTGGACAAAAAACTCTAATATTTTATATATTGGAACTCAATACATAAAACATGAAATTTATATTTCAGAAAAAATAAAAGGAGGCTATAAAAATGAACAAAATTAAGATTAAACAGGTTGATGCTTTTACAACTATACCTTTTGGTGGAAATCCTGCTGGCGTCGTTACTGATGCATCTAATGTTTCTGATGAAATCAAGCAGAATGTAGCTAAAGAAATGAACTTATCAGAAACTGCATTCGTTTCAGAGTCAAACATTGCAGATTTTAAAGTACAATTCTTCACACCGGGCTTAGAAGTTGATTTATGTGGTCATGCGACAATAGGGACTTTCCATGCACTTTTGGAAGAAGGAAAACTTAATACCAGTAAGAGTATATTTTATCAAGAAACAAAAGCTGGTGTATTATCCGTAGAACTAAAAAAAATAAATAATGAAAATATATTTATGATGGAACAAAATCCCCCTGAATTTGAAAATTTAGATAGTTACAGAAAAGAACTTGCACAAATGATAGGTGTACATGAAAATAGACTTCTTGAGTATCCAATTATGAAGGTAAATACTGGACTTTGGTGGCTTGTATTTGGATTAAAATCTTTAGATGATTTAAAAAATATCTCTCCAGATTTAAATAAAATCAAAAACTTTAGTGGTGATAATAATCTAATCGGTATAACTCCATTTTGTATAGAAACTATAGATGAAAAATGTGACTATCATTTAAGATCTATAGCACCATATGTTGGAGTTACAGAAGACCCTGTATGTGGAACTGGAAATGCTTGTGTATCATCTTATATAGTACATCATAATATTTTAAACAAAACTAGTTTTATTGGTGAGGAAGGTAACTTTATAAACAGACCTGGAAAAGTATATGTAAATATAGCTAAAGAAAACAATAACATAACTTCTGTGAAAATTGGAGGAAGTGCTTATACCATCTTAACTGGGGAAATTATGTATTAATCTTATATCTGATTTAAAACAAATAAAAATACTAGCTAACTAAAGCTAGTATTTTTACTTGTATATTTTTTATTTAATAAATATACTTCAATACATATCATAATAATATATCACAATAATGTACTTAAAAGTAAAACTTTATTTTTATTATTAACCAACTATAAATCAATCTAATACTATTTTTATAGATTAATCTATAAAACAGAATAATTATTTACTGATTATTTATCATCCTCAACAGGTCTATTTAATGTCTTGTCAAATAAGTTTTATCAAAACCAACATACATAATACCTAAAATAGATTAAATAAAGGATACTATAAAATACTTTATTGAGGTATGTGACTTGAAATATATGAACTAACTTCATTAGGAGAAATATCTAAAATAGTTGCAAATTCTTCATTTAATAACCTTTCAGCTTCTTTCATTATATTATCATCTGCTTGATGTGTTTTTTTACCAATAGATTTTACATACTCCCTGTTATGATATATACTTCTTATTAATCTTATTAACTCTTCACATTTACCACTTCTGAGAATTTTTTTAAATTGTTCACTTCTTATTTTTTCATTATCTATCCATGATGTATCCATATTAGGAATATCATTTATCAATGAAAGCACATTAATTTTAGAAAGTAACTTTCTCATTGGTACTTTTTCATTATCTACAGGAATTTTTATCACTGTATTACTGGAATAAATAGGGCTCAACACATAATAATCTTTTTTTATTCCATTTGTAAACTGTTCGTTTGTTATATCAAGTACTTTGCAGACTCCTGTCATACCATACATTATATAATCATCAATCTTAAACAAAACATCACCATCCTTAATAAAAAAATAGTCCTGACAATTTAATTCACCTTGCCAAAACTATCTGCTATATATTATATTTTAACACATTTTGAGACTTTAATGTAAGTAAAACTTACATTATTAAAATTAAAAAATACATTAACCATTGGTTAATGTATTTTTTAGGTTTTCATAATAGGCATATCAAGTATAAATTAAAATAGTTTATCCCCTGTGAATACTTATAAAATTGGTGCTTGGCTATTCATTGAATATCCATCATTTCTTACATCATTTATCTCTAACATTTCATTCTTTACTTCAACCTTAGTAAGTTTTTTAACTGCCCCATAAGGCTCTTTTAGTGAAAGTTTATCTCCCCTTCCAGAAACAACCCATAAAATCTTATACCCTCTAGGTACTACTTGTAGCTTATTTTCACCCTTACCATCAGTAAAGTAAACCAATAAATTAACCTTTTTATTATTAGCATACTCAAAGACTGGAGAAAATCTAGTTCCCCCACCTATCCTAATTCTATCTTTTACGTCTTTTTCAGTTCTCACTTTATATACACGTCTAATTTCATTATCACACTCTATAATTGTAATTTCATGATTATAGTTTTTCACTATACTAAGAACTTCTTTAATCGCTTGTTTAAACTCTTCACCACTAATACTTCCACTTATATCAAGTGCAACTGCTATTTCTGCCTTATGACTTCTAAGCTCACCCCTCAAATCTAAACGACTTGGTTGTCTTCTATTTCTTCTTGTTATAGTCTTCTTTTTATTATTTTCAACTGTTCCCATTATTCTATTAAGATATAAATTCCATGGCAATTCACCTTTGCTGTTTTTAAGTGATGATATCATACTTTCTAAATAAGCAGGAACTTTACCTTTTTGAGAACTATTAATAAATTTTTCAGTAAATTCTCTAAGAGTATTTTCGTCTATCTCATTGGATTCATCCCAGATATCATGAGTTTTTTCTGGGCTATAATCAGTTTCTATATCTCCGTATTTATCACTATCATCTTCTTCGCCATCTTCATCCTCTTCTAGTAAATCTAATTCAGTTTGAATCTTTTCTACGTAATATTCAAAGGGTTCATATGGTTCAAGTTTTAAAGAATATTTTAAGTTTACCCACTCTAAAGTAGTTGCATATGGTGGTAAATTTTTTAGGAATTTATTTACTACTATATCCATTGCCATATTAATAGCCAATGTACTATACTTTCCTTTTAACTCATTTGCTCTTATCAAATGCATAGATAATATATGATGAATTTCATGTTTAATTGTAGTTTCCATTTGCTTTATATCAAGTGTTAAAAAGATTATTGGATTAAAATATATAACATATCTAGCTCCTTTAAAATTTACACCTGTAGGACTGCTTATATCAAATCTTATTTCTCTTGACATCTGAAATAAAAAATATCCATAAAAATTATCCTCTTCTTCCATGAGACTTAAGTTCACTTTATCTACAAGACTAAAAAACTCATACTTAAAATCTTGTGGTATATCTATATCAAGTTTCTCATTAGCACGATTTGCCTTTAACATAGAATGAGTATTTATAATTTTACTTGCTTTATTATAAAGCTCTTTTGCTTGTTTATCAAAATAATTTTCCATACATTATCCCCTTATTAAACTATAAGATTCAAAATATGATTTTACAAACTCTTCATTTTCTATAGCTTTTTTATATACTTCAATATAACTGTTTCTAATATCCTTCATAATTCCTATCATTAAATCTACAGGATACATTTTTAAAAACTCAATAAATCTATTAATATAGTGGTTTGATTCATATTTATCATTCTTAATATTTAGCTCTAAGTTTTTTAAGATATTCATAGCTGACAGATAAAGTCTTGTATGACTCTCACTTTTTACTCTTTCTATAATAGACTCATCAATAGATTCTCCTAAAAAAACATCTTCGTAAGATATTAATGGTTTAGAATCTGATTCAATAAAACTTATAAGCTCTTCTGCAATAACCTTACCTACATTACCTTTTATAACATTTAAAAATACTGCTCTAGGAATAGAATTATTTTTTTCCTTATAAATTTTATAAATTTTAGATACTCTTTCATAACTTCTAGGAGTAGCTCTTACATCATCTTCATTTATTTTATGCAGGTATTCTGGAAAAGTGGAAATAAACTCGATAACTTTTCTTTCAATACCCTCATCTATTGCCCATTTTATCCATTGTGTATGGTCACTCTCCATATTTAACCAAACAAACCTATTTTCTTGAGCTGCATCCATATCTACCACTTGATAATCAAAATCTGAACCATATTTACTTGATGGGTTCATTGCTGCTAAAATCTTTACATCATCATGTAATTTATATCCATTAATTTCTCTATTTAAAATTAAATTCATAAGTTCTTGCTGTACTGTATGCTCACAACGATTTATCTCATCTATAAATAGAAGAACTGTCTTACTTTTAGATATCTCTTCATCAATTTCTCTTAATTTGTTATGAACAGCATATACTGTTGTTTTCTTTTCAGTCTTATATCCATCAGAATTAACTCCTACATAAGATTCTATAGTTGGAAGACCACCTATTTCACCCTCTTTAAGTAGGTTTCCATCAATAACAACTAAACTCCAATCATTTTCTTTTGCAAGCTTATTTGCTAAAGCTGTTTTTCCTATCCCACTTTCACCTACTATTAAAGGTACTTCTCCAGTGGATAATATTAAGTCAACGCTTTTTAATGTGTCTATAAAATTCATTTTTCTCTCTCCTACATAATCTTTAATTTCTCATCTACAGCTATTTTTTTTGCTGTCTTACTTCCGTATTTATAAATAAACATAATTTTATCTATTGGCATATTCTCACTATTTCTATCTATAACGCTACAATTTAAAAAATCTCGGATATACTTCTCCTCAACATCTTCCTTTGATAGTACTTCTTTTAATACTCCTTCCAATTCATCTTTAGATATTTTCTTTATAATGTACTTAATCACTAAGATATTCACTTTTAGAAATTCCAACATTTTATTCTTATCTAAATCAGTTATAAAACTAATAGCTGCTTCATTATTTTTTATAGCTATAAGTTCTGCATTATAACTAGGTGAATCTATATATCTCAAGGCATCATAACTTATTCTCACTGCCTCCTCTTGTACACTCTCATAAGGTTGTTTTATAAACTTTATTGAATCGTAATTTTTTCTTACTGCTAATAATTGTAACTCTTCACTTGGATTTTTAGCATATTTAATTGCCCATCCTGCTTGATTTATAGCCATCTCAATAACTTTGTCAGTTGGGTTTTTGATATAATCCAGTATACTCCATCCCTCACTTAATGCTTTTATCATCATATCTTCTGTTGGATTATCTATAAATTTAATTGCTCTAATATTATTATCTATTGCTAATTCTTGCATCTCTCTAGTTGGATTATCTATATATTCTAGTACAAGCCCATTTTCTTTAATAGCTAATAATTTCATTTCGTCAGTTGGATTATCTATAGTAGCTATAATATTAGGATTATTTTTTATCATTTCAATAACTCTTGATTTTTCCATAATGTGCCTTTCTTTCTATAATTATTTTTATATCTATGTTAATTATAATAATCTATTCCTATTTATATAATGGTTTCTTATTATAATTAATATACTTTTTAAGCAAATTTAAACAGAATAATTATACCAATATATAAAAAAATTTCTAAAAACTAATAAAATCAAGTATATAAGCATAAATACATTTCCATTATTTATAAAATTTAAAATACAATGTTAATATTAACAACAAAAAATGCTGTCTCAAAATAGAGATAATCCTCTTTTTCATTGCTTTTTCAGTTTTGAAATGCTGAAAATATATTTGATTTCACACAAAAAGAGTGCCTCATGAACTAAAAAGTTCATTTTGAGACACCATCTTTCTATATATATATTTATATAATTTTTAATCGTTCGCATCTAGCCACTCAGTTAGGACTTCTATATATTTATCATTTTCTTCAACGAATGGCATATGTCTTGAATACTCAAATAACTCCCATTTACTATTAGGAATTCTATCATACATAGTTTTTGCAATATATGGTGAACATAAATCTATTGCTCCACTAGTTATTAGACAAGGTTCTTTTATTTCATGCAATCTATCTGTAAATTCATATCCAGAAAGAGTTCCTGTAGGAGAAAATTCATTTTGTCCCCATCCTACAATATATGCTTCAGAACCTGATTTTTTAGGTCTTCTTAGGCACTCTGGAGAATCTTCTGTCACTTCACCTGCACAATACATTTCCATAAATCTTTCTAATGCGTCATCATATTCTTTGCTGGAGTAGTCTCCAGTATTTACTGCATCAAGCAATGCTTTTTGGTCAGCTTCACTCATATATGATATTCTTCTTTTTTGTTCTTTCTCCCAGAGCTTTGCAGAAGAAAGAGTGGATGAAAGAATATAAGACTTAATCCCTTTTGGTTTATATTCAATAGCATACCAAATAGCCTGCATCCCCCCCCAAGATTGACCTAATAGATGAATTTCTTCAAGTCCTAGGTGCTTTCTTAGTTCAATAAGCTCCTTTATCCAAGTGTCAGCATTAAATAACTCAGGATGCCCTTCTACAAATGAATTTCCACAACCAATTTGGTCATACATTATTACTTGTCTACCACTCTCAGCTATCTTATCCAATACTTCAAAATAGTTGTGTGTAGAACCTGGACCTCCGTGAAGTAACACTAATGGTTTCTTTCCTTCAGTATTTTCTCCTACTATGCGGTAATAGGTTTTAAAACCTTCAAAAGGCATATATCCTTCAGTAATTTTCATGTTATCTCCTCCAATTTGTAATTATAAATAATAGTTAAGTTCATTAAATTAAGATTATTTAAAACTTCTCATTTCTGCCTTTATTGTCTCTTCTATTTTCTAACATGCTGTCTTAATCCTTTCCTATGTGGACTGATATGACTATATGATAGCATATGCCAAACTCTTTTGCACTAGATTGTGTCTAACTTATCAATAACTTTTTCAAACTGTTTTCGCTTTACTTGTTCTGCCGTAAAAAATAGCATTTCCTATTCGTCGTCAATGGCAATATTTACACTTGTGAAGTGAAAGCTGTCAGCCCGAATTTCTGTTCAAATTGCTGAAGGATAAATTTTTCATCATATGTTAATTGTAATCAAGAGGAAAAAGAAAGTGTAAGCGGAAGTTTTTCACTGATTATGGACAATGTCTTTTCTTGCATGTAATACTACATAGAAGTATAATAATACTATAAATTAGAAGTTGTGTAGGGAGGATAGTAGATGGAAAAAGCAATTCAAATAGATACTGATTTAGGTGTTTTGCATGAGAGGGACTGTATATATCTTGATTTTACTACACATGACGATATTGATAATATGACTTTTACAGGAGGTTTGCATTTGAATAAGATTAATTCACTTAAGGTAATAAAATTATCTCTTGGATGTTCTTTTGCTATATTTATTGCTTGGTTATTAAAATTAGAATACTCAACGGTTGCTGGAGTTATAGTACTACTTACAGTAAAAGACACTAAAAAAGAAACTCTTAAAGGCTTTATTGGAAAGTTTTATGGTTTTCTTTTATGTACTATTTTTTCCTATTTATGCTTTAATATTTTAGGATATAATTTGACTTCATTTTCAATATTTATATTTATAATTATACCACTTTGTTTTTTATTAAATATTCAAGATGTCATTGCTATGTGTGTAGTCATCGCATCCCATTACTTCATCCAAGGAGAAACATCTATTAAGTGGATTTTAAACGAAGCTGGGATATTTGCAGTAGGAACTGGAATAGGTGTCATAATAAACATGTACATTCCAACAAATATACATAAAATCTATGAAGTTCAAAAAAAGTTACAGGAAGAAGTGAGCGTTGTACTTATAGACATTGCAGATATTATTGTAAATCCTAAAAAAGAAAATGGATATAGTAGAGATTTATATACACTAAATTCGCTTATTGATAGAAGTATTTCTGAAACTTATGATAATATTAATAATACTTTATTAAGTGACACTAGATTCTTCTTAGAGCATATGGATATTATAAAAAGCCAACGGGGTATATTAGAAAATTTGTATAGTTATGTATCTCAACTAAATTCTACACCACCGCAAGCTCATATTCTATCTGCTTTCATACATAAGATAGGTTATACCGAATTTGAAGCTGAAACAAGCAATCTTCTTCTTGAAGAATTGAATAGATTAATGCACAGTATGCAAAACCAACCTCTACCTGTTGATAGAACAGAATTTGAAAATAGAGCTATTTTATTTTTTTGTTTAACTGAATTAAAACAGTTTCTAATTAATCGTAGACGTGCCCAAGTTCTTAGAGATAATAATTTTTTTTAATAAAAAGAGGCGAAATCCAGTAGTTGACCTGACTATGAAATATCAGATATAATGTTAAATGCGCCCCCAGTAAGAGGGCGCAATGTTTATAATTTATTCTACTGTCATGAGTGAATTATTATTCATATCGAACATATATTATTTGACCAATTCCATTATTAAGTTTTGGATTAGTGATTTCTATTTTAATAGTCACATCATTTTCTTTACAGTACTTCGCTAATTCTGCACCAGAACGGTTCTTACCACTAAAATCTAAAGAAAAAGGCTTATCATATTCAAAAGGATACTCAACAGGTTTACCTCCTGGCGCTAATGCAAACATGCCATCTGGTGTGTTCATAAATCCTATTACAGCATATGTATGCTTTGATGGGTCTAAATTTGATTCCTTTCCAGAAAATGTAATTGTATTTACTGATGAATTAACTAAACTACATCGAACACCCTGATATGTTATATGTTTCTCATTTATATCTTCTCCATTTTTTCCAAAATTTCCAACAACTATTGACCCTTCTTGATGTGCTTGCATAGTATGCTTACCAGGTGGTGCTGGTTTCTGTGTCTGTTCTGGTTTTGTCGTCTGTACTACTGCCCCAACTTCTGGATATGCCTTCTTGTCAAATGGTAATGGGTAGCTAAGACTCTTATATATGATGTCCTTTCCTGCCGATTTATTAGCATCAATATCTACGTGATACAAACGCCCATCACCAAAACGGATAAGATTCCACTGGTGGTCATTTGATGTACTATGGACATAATAACATTCAATTCCCATAGCGTCACATAAAGCTTTGAAGCTCCTAGCCATTCCAGAGCATGCACCCTTTTTAGTAACCAATGTATAAGCAGTATTGGCTCCCTCTACTGCGTTCCAGTCAACATATGTTGTGTTATTTTTAATGTGATTATAGGCAACTAAAATCTTAGCGTCTGTAGTCATATTCTTTGTGATTTTCTTGTTCATAAAATCCGCGGTTGCTTGTGCTACTGAATTCAATTGTGCTTGTGACAGCTTCGGACCATATATGCTATTAGTTCCAGTTATATAGCTTTTTGGTGTCTTTGCTGTTACTTCTTTGGCTGTCATACCATAAACTGTCATACTCATACCTGAGGTTAAAACCATTGTTGTAATCAACAGCTTTGCAGCTAATTTCCTAAACTTCTTCATACTTAGTATTCTCCTTTACAAAATATTGTTACTTCCCATTTCGTGCCATTAATGAGGTTCATTTTGGATTTAAAAAGGTGAATTGTCAACATATTCGTTTCTCCATTCATGCGTTCGTGAAATGTTTAAATTTCATGGTAAATCTAGTCGATATTTTCTACATAATTAGTATACAATATAACTAACAAATCACTGCCTTTGCTGTTAGATTGAGAAAATGATGATGATTGATTAATATATTCAAAACCATTATCATGTAGTAAATAAAACCTTTTTCCAGTTATTAGTAATTGTGAGAATAGATAGAATTGTCAATAATACAGTTAAAACCAATTTTGTATACACTTTATACATTCTCCCCCAATAACATTATATCTATTATAATTTGTATATTCAATACACTTTTTGGAAAAATATAGGATGCATCTATAAAAATACTATATATTATTATTGAGTAAATCAATATTTTAAATATTTATCTATTTCTTATCGACTTATATTCATAGTCTAACTTCATTGTTTGGTTAATATATGACCTAATTTTAAGCGTTATCAATATTTAAATAATCAAGTATTCTTCTTGTTTCTAGCAATTTCTGTTCTGCCTCATTTAAATTTTCTTGAATTATAGAAATATATATTATGTCTATCAATGTAAGCATTGCTATTCTCGAAGAAATAGCACCCTCTCTAAGTCTTTTTTCTATATTTGGCACTACTAACTTTAAGTCACTAATCTTACTAAGATGATTATCACTATATTTAGTTATACAAATGACCTTGCATCCTTTTAATTTTGCATTTTCTATAGACTTTATTACTTCTTTTGATTCTCCAGAATAAGATATTGCTATAGCTATATCTTCTTTCTCTACATTGGAAGATACCATAAGTTGTGTATGACTATCTAAAGAAGTAAATGCTTGTTTATTTATTCTTAAAAGTTTCATCTGCAAATCTAGTGCTACTAAAGCCGAACCACCAACTCCAAATATGTATATATTTTTAGCCTTTATTATCTGTTCAACTGCTTCTTTTATTATATCTTTTTCATTTAGTAACCTTGTTTGGTTAATAGTCTCTATATTTTTATTCGTAATTTTATTTATAACACTATCTATATTACAATCATAATTTTCATCTACATATGTGTAATCATTTTCTTTTCCTATTAAATCTTTAGCTATTTCAATCTTTAAATCTCCAAAACCCGAATATCCCATTTTTCTAGAAAATCTAACAATACTTGCTGTACTTGTTTTTGAATTTGATGCTAACTCTGACACAGAAAGTTTACTAATAGTTTCTGTATTATCCAGTATATAATCAGCTATTTTTTTATCTACTTCTGTTAAGTCTTCATATATTTGTTTTAGTTTTAAAATGCAACTCATAATTCACCGCCTTACCTATCTACCATAGTATCTCTTTTTTGCAAGCAAACATGCCCCTAAGTCTGGAGTTAACACTGGTCTCACTATCTCAAATCTCGTTTTATCTAAATAATTTTTAAGTGGTTCTAATATTAAATCTCCTGAATTAAATACTCCACCTGAGTATGATACTCTTATCTTTGTATCTTTTTCAAAGTAATGCTCTAATCCTATTACAAGCCTACTTAGTTCATAGGCTGCATCATCAAATATTTTACTAGCAGTATCATCACCTTCAATAACTGCTTTTAAACATATGGTAGCAAACTTTGCTATTTCTATTCTATCTCCTTGTATTTCATCATTTACATATTTTATTATGTCATAATCATTCTCTATATCAAGATGTATTTTTATTAAATCATATAATTTTGTTTTTTGACATCTTCCATCAGACTGCATTGTGAACATTTTTAGAGCAGTCATTCCTATATAATACGCAGACCCTTCATCTCCTAATACATAGCCCCATCCTCCACATCTGTGAAGATTCCCATCTTTATCTAAAGCCTGTGCTATTGAACCAGTACCTGCAATTATATTTATACCTTTTTCTCCATTTAAAGAACCTGCTAAAGCTATTTCTACATCATTGCCCAGAGTATAATTTATATGGCTATATGCATTTTTTGTTGCTAATTCTAATGCATATAATACTTCCTTTATTTTCCCATATCCAGCAAGACCAACAAATGCATACTTTATTTCTTCTATATTTATCTTAGCATCTTTGCAAACTTCTTCCAACCCAGTTATCAATAATTTTGTTAGATTCTCAAATCCTATTTGATTATAATGACAAGTTCCTTTAAGTATACTCCCCACTATTTTTAAATTTTCATCTGTTAATGTAAATCTTGTTTTAGTTCCTCCACCATCTATACCTAAAAAATACATATTTCACTCCTCTAATGTCTGATAAATATTCACATACTTAAAAATAAACTTCCAATACTTTGATTTTAATATTGAAAGATTATTAGTATATTAATTTTAAAATATATCTATAGATTTTAAAGCTTCACTTATATAACCTTTGTGCATATCAAGAATTTTCTTTGCACTATCCATATCTAGACCACTTTTTATCATAAATATAGCTAATTTGACACTATTACCAGCCTCTCCTAAAAACCTTTCAGCTACACTATATTCTACATTTGTAGCTATCATTATTATCCTTTTTGCTCTTTCAACTAACTTTTCATTTGACGTTTTGACATCTACCATTAAATTTGAATACACTTTACCCATTTTAACCATAGAAGCTGTTGTCAACATATTACAAACCATTTTTTGAGCTGTTCCACTTTTCATTCTAGTTGAACCCATGATTACTTCTGCTCCTACGATAATACTTATTGGTAAATCAGCTTTTTTACTCATCTCACTATTTGGATTCATAGTTATTGATAATACTGCACATCCCAATTCCCTAGCATATTCCATAGCTCCTATTACATAAGGTGTTCTTCCTGATGCAGCTATACCACATATAACATCTTTAGAGGTAACTCCTCTATCTATTATATCTTGCTTTCCTAGTTCTTTATCATCTTCAGCACCTTCTACTGCTTTAAATATTGCTTGGTTTCCACCAGCTATTATAGCTTGAACAAGCTCAAAATCAACTCCGTAAGTTGGGGGACATTCTGTGGCATCTAGTATTCCTATTCTCCCACTAGTACCTGCTCCTATATAGAATAATCTACCACCTTGCTTCATTCTATCCACTATTATATTAACAGCTTTTGCTATACTTTCTTTTTGTTTTTCAACAGCATAAGCTACAGTTTTATCTTCGTTATTTATTAATTCTATTATACCTAATGTATCTTCTTTATCTATTTGTAATGTATTCTTATTTCTACCTTCTGTAACTAAGTTTTCTAAAGTTTTTATTAACATATCATTTCCTCATTTTCTAAATATTAAATTTTTAAACACAATTTAATTCTAACCTTGATAATTATATCCCCATAATAAATCATTTTGTTGAAGGCTTAAAATTAAACTTTTGCCATGGTTTAATATAATCCAATATAAATAATTCTTCTTTCCTTATACATCCTACTACATTCGATTTACCACTGTTTTTCATATCAGCCAAAGCTATTTGTAACTCTCCTGCATAGTGTCCATATTCACTACTTTCAATTACTATATCTCCTCTTTTTATCATTTTAGGAGCATTAAATAGTTCAAATTTGTATCCTTTATATTTAACACGAGATTGAGTAGACCTTATCAGATTGTCAGATATGTCCCCTCTATTAAAATGTATTTCTTCAAATAGTATCTTCTTCTCAACTTCTCGTATATTTTCCTCTATTGCTATATCAAATGTAACCATATCTTTTCTCATAGAACCTAATACCTTAAGCTCCTCATATGTTGGATAACAATTTGATATTATTATATCATTTATATTATTCATAGCTATTATATGCTTTACTTGAATATCTATAGGTAGATTTCTGTGCATCTCAATTGTTGGAAGCCCATCAGTTACAGGCCATGGTCCAAATGTGGTTTCATTTTGACTTGTTACAAAAACTGCTGTTCTTAATCCATACTTATTAAATCTTTCTGTACATTTTATAAAGTGTTCTAAATTTAATCCACTATATCTATGTGGATAAAAGTTATGACACCCTATCAAATTTTCTTTGTTAGGTTGATAGTCCATTATTGTGTCTATATAATGAGTATTGTTGCTCATATTTATTTCTATTTTTAGATTTTGAGGGTTAAAAGTCATTAATGCCTCTTCGGAACCTGTAAATCCCACGTCAAGTCTTATTCCATCTGCCTTCGTCTCTTCAAAAAAAGTTAAATCTTTATAGCTTATTTTTAATTCTCCAAAAACCCTTGGATTTACATCAAGTATCACTTCAAAGCCTTTCAATCTAGCATATTTATTTATATTTTTAAATTTTTTGATTATATTCTCTTTAGTATCTTCAACAGATAGTAAACATGAAAATATGCGTGTAAATCCATTTTCAGCTGCTTTATCTATATAATCATATATTTCCTTATCTGTTGTCTTTTCTGGATAAATTGATATTCCTAACCTTCCCATTTCTGTCTCTCCTTGTATTCTGTTATATGTTTAAATTTATTTTAAGTTATTTGAAATTTTTTCCACCACTTGATGAAATAAAATTTCATGTATATTTATAAAAAAAGAAAAGGTAAACTTTTCTTTTTTTATAAATAATCAACAAAGTATCTTTTCGATTTATTTCAAAATTGTTATACTTTAAAATTTATTTTAATTTAATATAGTTTCAAATTAACTAATAAACTTCTTGCTCCCCTGTTTTTTCTTCTTGAAGTAACCTATTATCGTACATCTTTACAAATGGATAGTAGATTACTATTGATATAACTATACATATTAAGTTAAGAACTGAAGCTCTCCAATCCCCACCAGTAGCTAAGTATGCTCCTACCGGTCCTGGTAATGTCCAAGGAGCAGTAACTACTACTCTAGATACTAAATTAGCACTCATTGCAAACCATGAAATTGTTCCCATTACTATTGGAGCTACAACAAATGGTATTATTAATATTGGATTTAATACTATTGGAGCTCCAAATATTATTGGTTCATTTATGTTGAATATTGCTGGTATTACAGTTGCTTTTCCTAAAGATTTTCCATAAGCTGATTTTGCTCTAAATGCAAGAAGTAAAGCCAATCCTATTGTAGCTCCAGAACCTCCAACCCATATAAACCATTGAAAAAACGGCTCAGCAGCAATTCCTGGAACTGCTTGACCTGCAGCATATGAAGCTGTATTAGCATCTAATAATTGTATCCATAAAGGTCTTGCTAATGAACCGATTATTGATACACCATGTATTCCAAATGACCAAAAAAACGTTATTAAAAATATTAGTACAATTACTGATGGTAATGTGTCAGTAGCTGAAACTAATGGAGTTACTAATTTAGCTATGAATCCGTGCCAATCAAATCCTAAGAAATAAGTAATAATAGCCATTAATATTATTATTAATGCAGCTGGTGTTAAAGCTTCAAAAGATCTTGTAACTGATGCTGGAACTGCATCTGGCATAGTTATCTTAAACTTAGATTTGTCAGTAAATCTATAAATCTCAACACCTATTATAGATGCTACAATAGCAACAAACATTGAGCCTCCGCCAAGGTTAGCCATTGGCATTTGCCATCCTTGAGGTATGGAATTATACCAAGCTAAAAGTTCTGGACTCTTTTCAACTATCTTTAATAAATCAGGTGCAAGCCCATCTATTGCAGTAGGAACTATTGTCAAAAGGAATGTGGCTGTAGCTAATAAACCTCCTGTCAATCCATCTAACTTATATGACTTTGCTAAACTATAACCTATGCCAAATGTAGAATATACCGATATAATAAAAAAGGTCATTCTGTATGGTAGTAATATTGTAACTGCATTTGCCTTTAGATACTGAGTCACTCCCCATGAATCTGGTAACGGAGGGAATGCTAATATCAAGAAAAATGAACCAACTATTATAAGTGGTAATGAAGCTACGATTCCATCTCTTACAGCTCTTAAGTGACGTTGTTCTGCCAATCTGGCCATAGAAGTTGATAATTTAGTGTCTAAAAATTCTGTAAATTTATCTAGCATCTTTTTTCCCCCATCTGATATTTATTTTTTAATCCCAAATAATTAGAACCTTGCCTTTCATCCCCAAATCTAAAGAAGGAGGCTTTTCGGCAATTTATTATAAAATTTTTCTTTCAATAACTGCAATAATATTCTATATATTATTTGCCAACAGCTCTTGAACTTGTTTTAATAACTTTGCCCCTCCTAGTGGACTATAAGCTTGTGCTTGTATCAATGCACATGGAACACCAATCTCATCAGCAAAACCTTTTAAGTAATCAAATCTATGTCTTACTTGCGGAGCTACCATAGCAACATCCCATCCATTTTTAATTTCATCCTCAAACTCCTGAGTCCCAATAGCTGATACATCTATCTCTATGCCATTTTTTGCACCTTCTTTTTGTAGTGCATTAACTGCTATAGAACTTGACATCCCCGCTGAACAAACAAATAATACTCTCATCTTTATTCCCTCCTGTTTTTGTATTTCTTTTTATTCATTATAACATGTATTTTAATTTGCAGGAATACATTTTCACATATTTTTTCATAATTTTCAAATCTAAATGTAATTTTTTTTCAAACATATTTTCTATACTCCCTTTTTAAACTAAATATTGAGTAATCTTTTAAATATGTATTCCTTTATATATCCAGAAATAGCCTATTATTGCAAACGATAATGCAAATAAAATATACATTCTAAAAAATCCCAAAGAAAATCCTCTCTTGCTTTCAATAAAGTATCTAGTATACGCAACTGCAAAAGAAGTAATTATTGTATTTCCTATAACAACTCCAATTTTATAATTTATTCCAAACATTGATAAGAGAAATGGAAAAGCTATAGTACCTATTAGTGCTGAAGCCATTAATATTAGCCCACTTTTAAAACTTATGGTTGGAATATTGTAATCCGTTTTTGTCTTTTTTTCTGTGTATTTTTTAGTATTTAAGTTCTCTTGCCTGTTTTTATTGTTTTTATAATTGTTATTTTGCTTGTTTTTCTTTTTTTTATTATTCTTAGACATACCTATTTACCTCCAAAAGGATTTGGTGTTATATTACCTAAAATAACTTTATTTTTTGCTCCTGTAGCGGATACTACATTAGAGAATGAATTATTTAATGTTTCATTTCCTAAGATTATAAATGCTAAAGCTTCCTTTGCATCAGAAGAATATCCATAATCATCTTGAGTCAAAACCTCAATTTCTGGTAACAAGCCTTTTATATACCCCATCAAGGTTGCATTATGAGCTCCTCCCCCTCCAATTAATAAAGTATCTATATTAACCTTTGGAATCACAAAGTTTTTGTAATTATCATAGATAGTTCTTGCTGTAAACATAGTTACTGTTGCTATTAAATCATGTTTATCTATATAGTTGTATTTGTTAAGCATTTTATCTAAATATGTTTGTCCAAATACTTCTCTTCCAGTACTTTTTGGTGGTGATTGGCTAATATATTTATGGCTCATCAAATCTTTCAACATTTCTTCATTAATTTTACCTTTTGATGCAAAGTATCCATCTTTATCGTATTTTTTGTCAAACAATCTTTGACAAACCCCGTCTATTATCATATTACCTGGACCTGTATCAAAGGCAAATACATCATCTATATTACATGTATTGGGTATTACAGTGACATTTCCTATTCCACCAATATTTTGAAGAGCTATATTTTTATCCTTATCACTATATAATAAAAATTCACTATATGGAACTAACGGAGCCCCTTCTCCACCTGCAGCTATATCCATAGTTCTAAAATTAGATATTACTTTTGTCTTTGTTTCATGAGCTATAACTTAATACTGCATCAATACCATCCAAAGAAGTTCCTGACATCAAACCTACACTATACATAATTATCATCCCTTAAATTTATAATATTTTGTACTAAAAATACCTTGTACATTATTGCACAAGGCATATATTTTCAATATATCAAATTACTTAGCATCTATTTTTTTGTGTAATTTTATTATATGTTCGACTAAGCTTCTAGCTTCCATAGCTGTCATTAGATGGTCTTGTGCATGTACAAATAATACAGACAATTCTGTTTTTTCTCCTCCTGCTTCAGCTTGGATTATTCTAGTTTGAACTTTATGAGCCTTATGTAATGCATCATCAGCTTCATTTTAACTACACCAATTCACTTTCATAAAATGCATTTAAATTAATTTTATTATGTTTTTTGTCTTAGCTAAATATTACCTTAAAATTTTTTCAGTGTCAATGTAATCTAGTGTAATTTTTTTTCACAACAAATTATATCTATATTTTGCTTTTCTTCTTTTGAGGTTTAATTATATATAGATATTGTAATTATATATGTTCAATACTACTATTTGATTGAATCTTATTATCAAATATGTCTCCTCATCTATACCATCTAAACTAATGTCTATTTAATCTATACTTAAAATCATCAAAACCTAACTCTTTAAACTATTAATATCACAACATATTTTATATAAATTTATTAATCAAACAACAAGGAGACTCTTATTGTAAGAATCTCCCTTGTCTTTTACTACTCTATCAACTAATTTTTATATACTACACTCTTAAACTTATTAACAGATACTGCTACATATATTATGAAAATTATCAAACATATAACTAAACTTAGTATATATATACCAAATAAATTTGCCATCAATAAATCTCCTGCTAATCTCAATGCAAAATAACTAGATATTGTTGCACTTAACATTGGTAAAGTATAAAATATAGCTACTTCTTTAAGTATAGCTCTATTTATCTCTTTTTCTGTAGTACCTATTTTTAATAAAATCTTGTATTTGTCTTTATCTTCATATGCATCATTATATATTTTCATATATATTATACTTCCAGCTACAATTGCAAATACTAAGAATAAAAACACAAGCACTACATATGCAAATTTCATCCATTGACCCTCATTTAGACCTTTATATCCATTCATAATATATCCATTTTTTAAACTTAAATTCTTTTCAATATTGCTGAACATTACTTGGCTATCTTCTTCTTGAGACACCTTTGCTCCATAAAAATATACTTGTTGACCCTTATCTCTTAATTTGAAATATGCATTGTCATTTACTACTATAATACTTTTATTAAATCCTGTACCTAATACTGGAACTTTTACTCCTCCCTTTGAAATACTATATAACTGTCCATCAAGTTTTATCTTAGCTTCTTTTGTAGCCATTGATACTATCGTTTGAGGACTCTTTAACTCTATTACACTATTTCCTCTAACTAATTTCTCACTATACTCCTTTAATTCTTCACCATTACCATTTACTTTAAGAATATTACAAAAATCACTATATTTCATTATAGCATCTGTTGTATCATAAGTTTCTTTACTATCTGTTTTTTCTAAAACTGTTAGTTCTGGATTTACTGAATATTTTATCTTATTAGTATCTTTTATTATATTCTCTATTTGTTTTTTATTCACTTCGTCTTTATTCATTGAAACTATGCTAACAGTGTATATATTTCTCTGCTCTTTTGCATTCTTATATACATAATTCATTGCAACTGAAGCACCAAGAGTGGATATTGTAGTAGTTATAATTATTGCTATTATAGCATAAGTTTTATAATTTTTATTTAACCTATAATTTATATTGTTTATTGCAATTATATTATTTCCATTGAATAATATTTTTTTATTTTTTATTATAATATCAAATATAACAGGCACAACTGATTTAAATAGACCATAAGTACCTATTATTATTATACCTATAATAGGTATTACACTAGTTATATTTCCAGTTCTTATATTAGTAGAAAGATAATAACCATATCCTATTACTATAATCGATATCATAGCTAATATATATATACCTATTCCTATCTTTGGTATTTTTTCTTGCTTTTTAGATGTATTAATTAAATTTATTACACTACTTCTACATATTGTTATAAAGCCTTTTATAGCCATTATTATAAATATAGAAATAAATATTAAAGTTGCATACAGTATAGCTTCTATGCTAAGCCCATTAGATACCTTTATATCAAATCCAGATAACTTTATTATCACTACTTGAAAAAATCTGGATGTTATTATTCCTATAATTATTCCTGTTATACAAGAACTTATTCCTATAAGCATATTTTCTACAAAATATATTTTTCCTATAGTATATAAATCTAAACCCATAAAGGACAATATTCCAATTTCTTTAGACCTATTCTTAAAAAATATATTTGTTGCATACCATATAAAGAAAAATAAAAATACTGATAGTATCATTATCACAGCCACTAACACTGATAGCGTAAATCTTTTATTTTCTCCTTGTAATACATTTATAGCATCACCATATCTTAATAACTCAAAATTAATTAACACAACTACTGAAAAAACCATAGATATAAAAAATGCTAGATACGTTCTTATGTTACTCTTAAAATTATTATAAGCAATTCCAAGTATACTCACTTACATCTCACCTCCCATAGAGGCTAGCATATCCATAATTTTCCCATAAAATTCTTTTCTACTACTTCCTTTGTTTAATTTACACTTTATATTTCCATCATTTATCATATACACTTCATTTGAATAACTTGCAGTTAATGGGTCATGTGTAATCATTATAATAGTAGAGTTGTTTTCTCTGTTTATTCTTTCTAATGATTCTAGAAGTTCATACGCTGATTTAGAGTCCAAAGCACCTGTTGGTTCATCAGCAAATATGACTGCTGGATTTGTAATTAATGACCTAGCTGCTGCACCTCTCTGTTTTTGTCCTCCTGATAGTTGATAAGGATATTTATCTAAATGATTTTCTAATCCAAATTTTTTGGCTATAGAAAATACCTTAGATTCTATTTCTTTACTTTTCTTTTTTCCTAGTGCTAGAGGGAGTGCTATATTATCCATTAGTTTCATGTTATCTAATAGATTATAGTCTTGAAATATAAATCCTATTTTTTCTCTTCTTAATTTTGAAAGATCATTATTTTTCACTTTCGATATGTTGATTCCATCTAGTATTATTTCTCCTGAAGTTTGTTTGTCAAGCGTAGACATCAGATTGAGTAATGTTGTTTTACCTGCACCAGATGGACCCATTATCGATATAAAATCACCTTCATTGACTGTAAGAGATATATTTTTTAATACATTCGTTCTAAATCCTTTTATTCCATAATCTTTTGATATATTTTTTATTTTTAATATTTCTTTCATAATAATAGCCTCCAGTTGCTAATTTTTTAATATATATTTATTTTAAAGGTTTTATATAAATAAATCCTTAAGTAAATATTACATTTTAACTGCTAGCATTACACTTTTGTAACATAGATAAAAGACTATCATAATCATAGTGAGAATGTCTTAAAATAAAAATTTTATTCATCTTTATTTGTAAAAAAAATAAAAGAGGTTCGTAAGAACCCCCTAATATATGCGATAATTGTTCTGTGAAAAACCAAAAACCACACCTTAACTATATCAGATACAGGTGTTATAAACAAATGGTATTTCTCTTAGACATTGAAACATTTATAATTTTTCACTTTAAAAGTTTCTTTTTTAAACATACTATCAAGCCATAAGCTAAGAATCCAAAAAGGCTTAATACCATTAATGTATAATTATAACCAATATTAATACTCAAGAATCCAGCAATAGTTGGAATAATTAGAGATGAGCCACCCATAAATATACTTAAAGCTATTAACTGGCTACTACTTCTAAGTTTTTTAGGTGAAACTTCAAATATTAATGTTTTTGACGTAATTAAAATTAAAGGAGTAGAAAACGCTTGAAAAACACATAGTATAATAATTATATTCGAATCACTTGCTAAGGCAAACAATAAAAACTGAACTGTTATCATAATAGCACTTAATTTTAATAAGCTTAAGCTACTATATTTCCTTAATAAATAAGAGCCCGCCAAATATGTTGGTATCTCCAATAATGACTGTAAAGACCACTTTAAAGATATTTGAGAATTTGTAGCATTTAAAGATATCATTTTATCTATTACAGTACAGTTATTTGCTACCACCATTGAGTATAGCAGAAATAAAATACATACCAGTAAAATATATTGCTTATCTTTTAATAATTCAATAATATCTTTATTAGTTACACTTATTTTCTTGTTAATCTTTTCAATATCAGGTAATAATAATATATTTATAATAAGTAATACTACAATGAAACCAATAGCTACAGATAATCCAAAATATGAGAACTTAAGAATCAAGTAAGATGCTACCATACTTCCAATAGCCCATCCAATTGACCCAAAAGTCTTAATGAATGACAAATAATTATTAAGCCTATCTCCACAACCTATTATCCAAGTATCGTATAAACTACAGCAAGTATTTAATAATCCTCCTGATAAAGCAACAAGTAACAAATATATTATAAAAGTTGCAGATTCAGTAGAAAACATAATAACTGATGCAATTCCATAAACTGATAGACTAATTAAAACAATTTTTTTCATTGTTTGATACTTATCAGCCAATACTCCAAATAATAATTGAAATAATATATTGGTTATTGCATAACTCGATAATATAATTCCTCTTTCAAATGCTGAGTAACCTAATTTTGATAAAAAAGGTGTAAATTTTGTCGATGCAAAGGCAAAAATAATATATGAGAGAAAATAGAATATGATAAATCTAAATTTAATCGCTTTATTAATCATAATTAATCAAAGCTGATAACTTTAATACCACTACTTCCCTCATGATTTAAGTTTGAAAGATGATATTTTACCTTATTAGGATTTTCTATAATGACTAAAGGAATATATAAAGTATTTTCAAGTAACTTGTTATCGATTTCTACTAATTTTTCACCCATATTAACTTCTTGACCTTGTTTAACTTCTAATTTAAATTTTTCTGTTTTTATTGTTGCACTATCTAATCCAATATGAATAAGAATTTGAACATCATTTTTCAATTTAATTCCTATAGCATGGTTAGTTTGAGCAATAAAATTTATTATTCCTCTAGTGGGTGATTTAAGAACATTATCCTTTGCTATCATAGCAAATCCATCCCCCATTACCTTAGTTGAAAATACTTTATCAGGAATTTCTTCAAGATTAATTATTTTTCCATCAATATAGGAATTAATTGTAATTGCTTCTTTTTTTCTTTTAAAGAACATTATAAACACTCCTCTACATAATTAACTTTATTCTGATTATCATTACAAATAACGATATTGAACATACTGCAACTGAGGAAAAAAGAGCTTTATAGCTCTTTCCCCATTGTAGTTCTTTAATACTGCTTATGATTTGTTTAATTCCAACAAATTTATAAACATAGGTAAACATGATAACAATAGTTATTGTGTAAATTTGGAATACCTGCCCTAATAAGACTAAATAGAAAGCAATCATGTTTTCTTTTATATCTTTATTCTTTTTTATATTATAAATAACATATGCACTGTATACTGCACTAAAGTTAGAGACTAAATTTAAACTTGCATTAACATCATTATTTAAAAGTTGTGAAAATGAAACATTTGTAAATAATGATGTCAATTCTAAATACACTATATATAGAACAGGTAATATTAGAAAATAACCCATTATCACTGAAAGAAATATATTCTCATCTTTTAAAGCTACTGTGATATTTTTTATTTTATTTGTTATCATGTTTTTATTCTCCTTATTTAAAAGTTGGCCAGAAATCCTTATTAGCCACAATCATTTCATCTAAGATTTCTTTTGCTACTTTTGCACTTGGAACAGTTTTACTCATAGTAAATGACTGCCATAATTTTTGATAGCTTTTATCTATCCATGCTTCTACAGCTAATTTTTCAGAAGCAACTTGTTGTTCCATTAAACCTTTTTGGAAAGTCGGTATTTTACCTATAGACATAGGTTCAACCATATCTTTTCCAACAAGACAAGGAATTTCAACCATTGCATCATCTGCAAAATTTTCAATAGCCCCATTATTAGGAACAATCAGTAAAAATCTTTCCTGAGTATTAAATGCTAATGCACAAGCTAATTCAACAATAAATTGAGAATGTTCATTTGCATCAAACCATGTATCTCTTGCTGTACCATTTTTTACAATTCTTTCACATTCTTCGAATGTATCTTTTTCTCTTCTATCCATAATTTCATTTGCTCTTGTATAATTTGGATTAGCATGTTTAACAGTTTCATCAGCCATTAAATAATATTTTAAATAAGTATTGGGTAATGTAGTTGGTTCTATTTCCAATAAGTTCTTTGCCGCTCTCATAGTTTCTAACCAACTAGATTCTTTGTGTTGACCTTGAGGCGTAAATTCCTCATATCCCTTTTTAGCACAATATTCTTTTAATTTAGGCATTAAATCATTTCCTTCTTTATCTTTAATGCTTGTCCACCACCCAAAATGATTTAATCCATAGTATCTAACATCAAAATCTTTACGAGAATTTAAACCTAAAATTCTAGCAAATATTTCCTCTAAACATACTGGCATATCACAAATATTAATAATTCTTGAATTTGGTCTTAATACACGACATGCTTCTGCAACTATAGCTGCTGGATTTGAATAATTAAGCATCCAAGCATTTGGAGAATATTTTTCCATATAATCAATCATTTCGATTACTGGTCCTATTGTTCTTAATCCATAAGCAATTCCACCTGCTCCACAAGTTTCTTGACCAACAACCCCATATTTTAGTGGAATTTTTTCATCTTGTTCACGTAAAGCATATAAACCAACACGAATTTGTGCCATTACAAAATCAATATCAGTAAATGCTTCTTTTGGGTCTGTTGTATAACTAAACTTAACTTCTGGATTTTTCTCTCTAACAATTATTTCACATGCTTCAGCAACTTTTCTCTGTCTCTCATCGTTATTATCATATAATTTAATTGATTCAATAGGAAATTTATCAATACTTTCAATTAGCATTGTTACAATTCCAGCAGTATAAGTACTTCCCCCACCAGCAATTAGTATTCTTTGTCTTTTTCTTTCCATCTTTATTTCTCCTTTACAATAAATTTTCAAACTCTTCTCTTACACTTGGAACTGAAAGCCCAATAATAATCTGAATAGCTTTTCCATTATGCACTAGACCATGTGCGCCTACTGCTTTAAATTCTTCTTCTTTAGAAATGATTGAGTCATCTTTTAAAGTTAACCTCAATCTTGTAGCACAATTTGTAACATCTACAATATTTGTTGCTCCACCAACTAATTTTATATATTCAGCCGCTTGTTGAGATGCTTTACTTAATTTATTTCCTTTTTCATCTTTAGTTTCTAAGTACTCATTTTTAGTATATAGTTTTGTTTCTTCAGTATCTTCTTCTCTACCAGGAGTTTTCATATCAAATTTCTTAATTAAGAAAGTAAATACAAAGAACCAAATAAATGAAAATATAATCCCTATAACAAATTGAATAATGTATACCTTCCAGTGATACATTCCAAGTGGAAGCCAATTTAATACAAGCCAGTTAATAATTCCTCCACCAAAATCACCAACAACCCCTAAAGCAAATGAAATCGTTTGCAAGCATGCATCTAAAAATGCATGTACTAAGAATAAAAGCGGTGCTACAAATAAAAATGTAAATTCTAACGGCTCAGTAATTCCAGTTAATACTGCAGTAAGAGTAGCAGGAATCATTAAACCTAATACTTTCTTCTTCTTTTCTGGCTTTGCAGTTACATAGAAAGCACCAAATACACCTAATGAACCAAACACCTTTGATAAGCCAGATAATGAGAATCCAATTGGATACATTTCCTTTAGAGTCTGATTTGAAGTTTGAAAATTCTGAATATGGGTAGCCCAATATACTGATGTTCCACCTGGAACAACAACATTATCATAACAAATTGGTGCATATACAAAATGATGCAATCCAGTTGGTATTAAAATCTTTTGTAAGAATGCATAACACCAAACTCCTATATTTCCACTATTTATAAAAAATGTTTGTAAATGCCTAATAACATTTTGAACATGTGGCCAAATAAAGCAAGTTAATAATGCAACTGGTATCATAGCAAAGAAACAAATTGCAACTACAAGTGATGAACCTCTAAATAATCCAATAAAATCTGGTAGTTCTTTATCATAAAATCTATTATGAACATAAATCACAATTCCTGATATTAATAAAGCACCTATCATACCAGTATCTAATGTTTTAATACCAGTAATGCTTACGAGTCCACTTCCAGTGCTTATTTCAGCTGCGAAATTAACACCAAAGCTTTTTCCCCAAAAACTTAACATAGAACCTACGAAATAATTGAAAGTCAAGTATGTTGCTAAAGCTTCCATGCAAGCTCTTGCTTGTTGCTTTTTTGCAAGTGCTATTGGTAAAGAAATAGCAAATAATAATGGCAGCTGATTAAATACCATCCAAGCTCCACTGGATATTACACCCCAAAATTGGTACCAAACATTTTCCGGTGTAGCAAGCGAACCCATAATTGACTGATTTTGAAATACAATTGAGAACCCAACCATTATACCAGCGAAAGCAAATAATAATGTTGGTGTAAACATTGCCCCTCCAAAACGTTGTATTTTCTTCATCATATAAATTACTCCCCCCTTATATTTTTATTTTATCCTTGGCCTTAGACATCTATTATTTTAACATGTTAATAAATATATACAATCTTTAGACTGTATTTGGAACTTATTCACAATCAAATAAGTTTTTGCACATTTTTATGTTCAAATTTTCATAAAAAAAAGAATGACTACAATTTGCAATCAATCCCTTCTGTAATCATTCTATGCCTTTTATAAATACTATATTTAATAAATAGTAACTCAATCAATATAAAATATAACATTGTCAGTTTATAACTAGGGTGCATTTGTAAAAATGAGATATTAGTAGCTGAAATATAAATTGATTCATCACTTAAATCAGTTAAGGTATTATTTTTAAACTCTGTAATTGAAATTATTTTAGTTCCTATTAATTTTAATCTTCTAGCAATATTAAGCGTATTCTCATTCTCGCCACTTAGGGATATAATAATCATGACATCGTTTTTACTAACAATATTGTAAAAAGAATCGTCAAATGTTCTTCCTTCAAAATCATATATTATTTCTTGACATGATAAAAACATTCTCTTTATCTGTTTTGCAACCACATTTTGAATATCACCTGAACCATAAGCGTATATTGTTCTTGATTCATAAAGAAGTTTACACAATGCATCATAATCTTTATTTTTTTGATCTTCAACATACTTAATTATTGAATTACACGCAATATCAAATGACTGATTTTCTATGACATGAACCTTTTCTGATTCCCAGCTTAATAATACTTTAAATTCACTGAAACCTTTTAAATCTAATTTTTTAACAAATCTTGTAATAGTTGCACGAGACACATTACATTTCATAGCAAGTTCATTTATTGACATCTTACTACAATGTTTTTTATTTGCAGTTATATATTTCCATATTAATAAATCTGTCTCATTCAATTTATTATAATTTAAAAAAATCATTTCTTCTAATCTCATAAACTATTACCTCCTCCAAGTAAAAACCGTCATAAGTATTATAACAATATTCAACATTAAATTACAGCATATTCTTATATTTCATATTTAACCCATAAAATTTATTATAAGAAATACTGGCTTAGTTGGTAGTTTTTTAAGTGTTACCCTTATAAATGACAGTTGAAAAAAGAATATGCTAATTAAAAAAATGTATTTTTTGATTCTGTTCTTTTATCTAATAGTTGATATTTTCAAGTTCTAGTACCTTTTTTATACAATTATCATCTTTAAAATTTTTGCTTCTTTTACAATCTTTTACTTTAAATTCTGGAATGGTTTTAAATTTTTCATCGCATATTCCATTCTTATTTAAATACATACAACTTGCCATTCTAACTATCAGACCACTATTTTTTAAATTAAACAATACAGGGTCTATACACCCTCCATCTCCGCCAGTAGTTTCACCAACTAAAGTTGCAAATTTAGTTTCTTTACAAAACATTGCAAATGACTCTGATGATGAATATATTTTTCTATCAACAAGTAAGTATATATTACCCTTAAATTTTAAATCATCTGTAGATTTTATAGTATAGGAAGTATCTTCAAAACTATTAAAGCCTTTTATAATTTCTTTAGGTGCATTTTCCTTTACATTTATTGGTAAATTTTCTACAGGATTTAATTTTATATTTCTTGCATTGGTATATTTTTTTACTATTTCGTTATTATTTCTATAAATTCTATAGCCATTTATTTTAACATCATTTTTTATGAGTTTAGATACAATTCCTTGCCAATACCTATCACTTCCACCTAAATTCCCTCTTATATCAATAATTAAGGCTTTATGTTTTTCTAAACTGTTAATATAATCTCCAACTACTTTTAAATCATTCTCTAAAGACTCCTTCTTTGCTGACATTGATGGTAAATACATATATCCAATCTTACCCTTAACAGCATCCTTTAAAATCAATTCTTTTTTTACAAGAATCTCATTTGGCATTTTTATTTTAGGATTTATAGAGTCATATCTATCTACAACTTTTTTATCATTAAGAAAATCATACCAGTCATTATTAGAGTATGATTTCTTAAAAAGTTCATATCGTTTCTTATTATCTATTAATTCTGTATGTTTATTATTTAAATCAGATAATATAGATGACAATTCTTCTATAAATTCTTCATCATTTTCAGTACTTTTTATTCTTTTTGTATATTTATCCTTATTTTCTAACCAATCAATATTATTAAGCGTTTTATTTACATCTAGATATGGATATCCTGTTTTTATAACATTATATACATAATTAAAATCCTCTACCTTTTCCTCTTCAGATAACTGATTCTTTTGAGAGTAAGTAGAATTACCTAATAAGATTGTAAATGCTAAAATAATTACTAAAAATAATACTTTCTTTTTCATATAATTCCCATCAACTTTCAAATTCTATATTTTAATACATTGTATCATTATTTTATTATCACCTAAACAATTAAAAGAAATTCCTGAAGATATATTCCACGATTACTCTCTTTAAAAAATTTTTATTTGTATTTTCAAAATTGTTTCATGAAAGTTATAAAATAACAATCATATTCAAAAATCTATTTTACTGCCATATCCTGAAAGTAAATTCTTATCAGTGATATGCTAAAAAACTTATCCATTATAATGGCTTAAATCGGGATACTTTACTGATTTTTTGGTTCTTAGTTGAGAAAGATATTTATAACTAAAAATATTGATAACTATAGAAATGATTATTTTTGATGGAAATTTTAAGGATATAAACTAATTATACTTAAGTCTATATCCTTAATTTATCATGATTATGAGAATTTTTACAAACACTTATCTTTTTCTGTTTTAGAATAAAAACAAGAACATATCCCGTTATTTTATTCAAACATCCAAGTTTAATTACTACACAATTACTTATTAGAAATTGTATCTACTTCATATATATATCTGTTAAGTATAGCTTCTAACATTTCTTGTCTTCCAGACTTATTCTTTATAACTGGCATTTTCAATGCATAAGATTCTAACTCTTTAAATCCAACCTTACCATCTACTATATCTTTACCTATACCCTCACTAAAGCTTGCATATCTTTCTTTAGTAAAGTTTTCAAATACCTCATCTTCTAATAATTTATGAGCTATTAATAATCCTTTTGCAAATGTATCCATCCCTGCAATATAAGCTAGGAATAAGTCTTCTACCTCAAAAGATGCTCTTCTTACTTTAGAGTCAAAATTAAATCCTCCCGGAGCTATTCCACCTTGCTTTAACACTTCATACATTGCAAGTGTTGCATCATATATATTTGTTGGGAATTGGTCTGTATCCCATCCTAATAATAGGTCTCCTTGATTTGCATCTATACTCCCTAAAACATTGTTTATTCTAGCTATATTTAATTCATGTTGGAAAGTATGACCTGCAAGTGTTGCATGGTTTGCTTCTATATTCATTTTGAAGTATTTATCTAGATTATACTTTCTTAAAAATCCTAAAACAGTAGCAGTATCAAAATCATATTGGTGTTTAGTAGGCTCTTTTGGTTTAGGCTCTATTAAGAATTGTCCGGTAAATCCTATTTCCTTAGCATAATCTACAGCCATTTGTAAGAATCTTGCAAAGTTATCCATTTCAAGTTCTGTATTAGTGTTAAGTAAAGTTTCATAACCTTCTCTTCCACCCCAGAATACAAAGTTTTCTCCTCCTAAATACTTAGTTACTTCCATAGCTTTCTTAACTTGAGCTGCTGCATATGCATAAACATCTGCATTACATGTTGTAGATGCACCATGAACAAATCTTGGATTTCCAAACATATTAGCAGTTCCCCATAATAATTTTATTCCTGTTTCTCCCATTTTAACTTTTATGTACTCAACTATTTCATCTAGTATCTTATTTGTTTCTTCTAAATCTCTTCCTTCTGGAGCTATATCTCTGTCGTGAAAACAGAAATACTCAATTCCCATTTTAGACATAAATTCAAATCCTGCGTCAACTTTAATCTTTGCTATTTCAATTGGGTCTGTCATATTGTTCCAAGGTCTCTCTACTGTGCCTACTCCAAATGGGTCATTACCCTCTCCACATAAAGTATGCCAATAACTCATTGCAAATCTTAAATGCTCTTTCATAGTCTTATTACCTACTACTTGTTCAGGATTGTAGTATCTAAATGCTAACTCATTGTTAGATTTTACTCCTTCAAATTTTATCTGTCCTATTCCTTTAAATATTTCACTCATTTTATATCCTCCCAATATTTTATAAATATAATCTACATAATATGTTTTCTTAATTTAAAACTATTTTCTATCGTTATTTTTATTTTCATTTTTAAGCTATTTTAGTTATTTATTTTTACAATTAACTACTTCATCTAATGACTTAAAATCATCTTTCAAAGACTTGTATATTTTTTTATACAACCTGTGATATCTCTTGTATGTATCTACATTTTCACTTATTGGCTCTAATTTAGTTGAAGTTTTTATTATAATATCACAAGCTTTTTGTATATTTTCGTATATTCCAACTCCTACTAATGCAAGAATTGCAACTCCAAGTGCTGGTCCTTCACTTGAATTTATAGTATATACATCTTGGTCAAACATATCTGCTTGCATCTGTCTCCATACTTTACTTTTGCCACCTCCACCTGAGGCTCTTACTTCATTAACTTCTATATTAAGGTTTTCTATTATATCCATACAGTCTTTAAGACTATACGAAACACCTTCCATTATTGACCTTGCCATTTCTTTTTTAGAATGGATTGGAGATAACCCAAAAAATACACCTCTTGCATAAGGGTCAAGATGAGGAGTTCTCTCTCCCATCATATATGGTAAGTAAAGTAGTCCATTACATCCTGTTGGTACTTGGTTTACTTGACTATTTATAATCTCATATACATCTTTACCTAAAGAATTTGAAACTTCCACTTCACTTTGACAAAAATTATCTTTAAACCATTTTAATGACAATCCAGCCCCTTGAGTAACACCCATAACATGCCATGTATTTGGTATTGCATGACAGAAAGTATGAACTCTACCCTCTTTATCAATTTTTGGCTCTTTTGTATATGCAAATACTACACCTGATGTACCAATAGTAGATGAGACTACTCCATCTTTAACGATTCCATTTCCTATAGCTCCTGCTGCTTGATCTCCAGCTCCACCTACCACTATTGTTCCTTCTTTAAGCCCTGTTAAATTTGCCACCTCTCTAGTTACATATCCTGTAATTTCTTGAGATTCATAAACCTTACCTAAAAGATTTCTATCTATATTTAGCTTTTCTAGTACTTCGTCACTCCAATTTCTTTTTCTTATATCAAGCAACTGCATACCACTTGCATCTGATACTTCTGTAGCATATTCTCCTGTTAATTTGTATCTTATATAATCTTTTGGAAGAAGTATTTTATTAGTATTCTTATAAATATCAGGTTCATTATTTCTAACCCATAGTATCTTTGATGCTGTAAATCCTGTAAGTGCTGGATTGGCAGTTATTTCAATCAGTCTTTCTTTACCTACTAAATCAGTTATCTCTTCACACTCTTTTACTGTACGTTGGTCACACCATATTATAGAGTTTCTTAGAGTATTACCTTCTTTATCTAGCATAACTAGACCATGCATCTGCCCTGATAATCCAATTCCTTTTATACATTCACTACTTATCTTTGAACTTTGAACCACATGCCTTATAGATTCGACTACAGCTTCCCACCAATCATTTGCATCCTGTTCTGCCCAACCTGTTTTCTCTTGTATAAGAGGATATTCATATGTACAACTTTCTATAGTATTTCCTAGCTTATCAAATAAGACTGTTTTAGTACCTGATGTACCAATATCCACACCTAATACATACTCCAACTTCATCCCTCCTTGAGACACCACTTCATAATTATCGTTTTCCTACCCTAATTTTTTTATATTTTACTTGCTTTATTTTTGTTAGTATATTAAACTAACTTATGAACTAATAATAAAATATTTAATTATCTTTGTCAATGCAAAATAGCCTTTTATTTTTGTCTAAAAAGTATTACAATATTATTTTAAGGAGGAATATCAAATTGGTTACTGATAAATACACTATTCGAGAAATGAATGAAAGATTGGTACTTGAACAAATTATAAAAAATGCTCCTATTTCTAGAGCAAGTATAGCCTCTACTATAGGATTAAATAAAGCAACTATATCTGCTATTACCAAAAAACTTATTGATGAATCTCTAGTTCATGAAATAGGAATTGGAAATAGTACTCATAGTGGCGGAAGAAAACCCATATTATTAGTATTTAATAAATGTGCAGGGATTTCTTTAAGTATGGATATTGGATATGACTATATATTCTCTTCTCTATCTTACTTAGATGGAACTATCATAAATTCTAAGAAATTAACAGATATACAAGTAAATAAAGATAACGTTATACAATTAATAGATGAAATTATAAATAGCTATAACATATCCAAAATAGACACTCCTTATAAGTTAATAGGGCTTACTTTGGCTATACATGGGATTACTTGTAAAAATAAAATATTGTTTACTCCATATTACAATCTTAATGAGATTGACTTACATAGTATCCTTAGTAAAAAGTACGACTTCCCTATTCATATAGAAAACGAAGCAAACTTAACAGCTTTAGCTGAGAGTACATTCTCAACTGTACATAACTCACTACTTAGCCTGAGTATTCATAGGGGATTTGGTTCAGGAATTATAATAAATAATGAATTATATAATGGCAGAAATGGCATGAGTGGAGAAATTGGTCATACTATTATCATGCCTAATGGTAAACTATGTCCTTGTGGAAACCGTGGCTGTTTAGAACAGTATTGTTCAGAGAAAAAAGTATTTGAAAAACTTTCTTCTTTAGAAAATATTCCTAAGATAGACTCTAATGTGCTAAGGCAATTATACTATGAAGATAACCAGAATACTAAAAAAGTTGTCCATGAGTTTTGTAGTTATTTATCAATAGCTATAAATAATGCTATTGCAACTTATGCTCCTGAGATAATATATTTAAATAGTCAAATAATAAGAGATATACCTGAAATATTACAAATTACAAAAGATATGTTAGTTAGCTCTTTTAACAAAGGCATAAATATAGAAATTTCATCATTAGGGTCTGAAGCATCTCTATATGGTGGTTCTGCTGTAAATATCAAGAGCTTTTTGAATATACAAAATTTAACTTTGATGAATTAAATGTAAGGGTTATGACTATATACAGTCATAACCCTTTAAATTATATATTCTAAAATTAAATCTATTATATAGTTTACACAAGATTAGCTATATCTTTTTAAGAAGTTGTATATTAATTAAATATTAATATAAGTATTTTATTTTAAATATCAATATAATCTTCCTACTCATCATCAGATAATAAACTTGTAGTTGGTTCAACTATAGAAATATTCTCTTTACCTATCTTCTCTAATTTTACTGCCAATTCTTTTGTATCTAAAAAAGCTGATTCAATAACCATACCTAAATTTAACCCTGAAATAATTTTAATTCTACTATCATTATTGGCTACTAATAAAGCAGCATTACAAGGAGTTCCACCTAGTAAATCCACCATTATAATTATTTCTGAACTTTCCTTATATACTTCTAAAGCTTTTTTTAGTTTTTCTATTGTCCCTTCAATTCCATCATCTTGCTTCATATTTACAGTAGGATAATCTATAGAATTTCCTATTATCATTTTTGCAGAATTTAAGACTTCTTTAGCCATGTTGCCATGACTCATCAAAATAATACTATTCACTTTAATACACCTCTCTAAATCTATAAAATATCTACAAGATAAGTTTTCTTATCATCTGGTGTCATTATAGTTGTAATTTCAATTCCTTCATCTAAAAGTCTTTTAAATGCTTCTTTCTCTTCTTCAGTAACACTGATATTAGGTTTTAGTACTGTTGTGTCTTTTCTACTTGACATATTTCCTACATTTATATTATGTATTTTTAATCCTGCCTCCACAAATGGAATAAGGTCAACAGGAGACTTGACAATTAATAATACATTTTGTCCTTCATACTTCCCAGCAGTAATATTTTTTATAGCAGTTTCTTCTGTAATTATAGATGATGCTATTCCTGCAGGTGTAGCCATTCTTAAAACTTGTTTTTGAACAGAATTGTTAGCTACTGCATCATTTACTACCATTAATCTTGTTACACCTAACTTATTACTCCACATAGTTGCAACTTGACCATGGATTAAACGGTCATCTATACGAATATTTTTAATACCTTTCATTTCCATATCTAATACCACCCTTTCCTTATTTTAAAATACCTAACGCATATAAAATTATTGAAACAACCATTACACCTAAAATTAAGTATATAGGTTTTATGTTCTTTTTAAGAGCCAAGTAAACAATTACAACTAAAATTGCAGGAACTAAACCAGGCATAATTTGGTCTAATATTTCTTGACCTTTCATTGTAAAGTCGCCTTGTTGAAAGTTCAAAGCGACATTAGCTTTTACTACTGAAGGTATTAATGCACCTACCACCATTAAGCCTAAAATAGATGTACTTTCAGTTAAAATCTTCAAACTTTTTTCGATTGAAGATATTAGCTTAGTACCTGATGTATAACCAGCATTAAATAGTGGTATACTTAATAATTTCAATGCTACACTCACTATAATCCACAGTAAGATTCCAAACGGACTTCCGTCTATTGCCATATTAGCTGCTATAGCTCCAAAAATTGTCCACGGAATAACGACAAATAAACTATCTCCTAAACCTGCTACTGGTCCCATCAAGCCTGTTTTAATTGAAGCGACAGCCTCTTCAGTCCCTTCACTTGATAACTCCTCCATTGCTACATTAATACCCAAAATATAAGGTGCAACCCATGGATTAGTATTAAAAAACTGTAGATGATTTAATACAGCGTTTTGCAACTTTTCTGGATTATCTTTGTATACTACTTTTAAAAATGGTAGTACTGCATAACAGTATGCTAAAGCCTGCATCTTCTCATAGTTTGAAGAAACAGAACTAGTAAAAAACCAACGCCATAAAACACTTTTTTTAACTTTTTCATTTGATTTATTTAATGATACCTTATCACTCATCTTCGTCCATACCTCCTACTACAGTATAATGTTGTGCTTGATTTTCCAAATTCTTCTTGTAAATTATAAGTGCAATTGCTCCTCCAATTAAAGCTACACCTAATAATGGTACTTTCATGTATACTGCTAAAACAAAACCAATTACTAAGTAACTAAAATACTCCTTAGCAGGAAGGTATCTAAGTAATAATCCTATTCCTACTGCTGGAAGTAATCCTCCAGCTACTGTCAAACCACCTGTTAACCATTCAGGTGTATATTTTAAAATGGTATTAATTAAAGAAGGTCCAAATATTACAGATAGAGCAACTGGAATACCTGTCGTAGCTGCTGTTAATAATACTCCTAACATTTGCATATATGTTATATTTTTATAATTTCCTTTTTTAGCTCCATCTTCTGCTTTATGAACTAGCCATATACCAATAGTATTTCTAAGAACATCTAACTGTACCATCAATAAAGCAACTGGAATACCTATAGATATTCCTACAGATGCTTCTTGCTTAGTCGTAATAGTTATAAATGTGGCTACTATACTGGCTGTCTGATAATCAGGTATTGATGCTCCACCAAAGTTACTAATACCCAATGATAATAGTTGCAATGTACCTCCAATATATAACCCTGTGTTTATATCTCCTAAGATAAGACCAGTAATAAAACCTGCTGTTACTGGTTGATATGTTCCAAACATTGTTGAATTTTTTTCATAGTTTATAAAAAATCCATATAGTACGATTAATAATAATTGCCATAATTGTGGCTCCATTATGCTTTCACCTCACTCAAAATATTTTTCAGTCCTTCAAAGTTATAATTACAATCTTGTTTTAAGAAAATAGGAATTTCTTCAAGTGGGCATTCAATTTCATAAGTTGTCCCACCTTCATAACTGACCCCACTAAATATATTTTCCCATGTATGTCCTTTTGGCAAATATACGTCTCTACTTCTATCTTTATAATTCATTATTGGAGCAACCAAAATTTCATCTCCAAGCATATATGTATTATCAACCTCCCAAGTTTTATCATCTTCAGGAAATTCATAAAATAAAGTTCTCATAACTGGTGTTCCATCTTCATGTGCTTCTTTCATCATTTTTTTTAAGTAAGTTTTTAAACTTTCTCTAATTTTTATGAACTTTGTAAGAATTATTTCAACTTCTTCACCATAAGACCATATCTCATTAGGAGCTCCAGTTACCATTGAGCCTCCACCTTTATTTGATAATGGTTTGCTATGAGGCAACCTATCTCCATGCATTCTCAAAATTGGTGAAAAAGTAGCATATTGGAACCATCTCACCATAAGTTCTCTAAATTCTGGGTCTTTAGGATTTCCTCCATGGAAACCTCCAATGTCAGTAGTCCACCATGGTATACCTGCTAGTCCCATATTTAGCCCTGTATTAACTTGATTATTAAAAGCTTCAAAACTAGAATCAATGTCACCAGACCATACTAAGGCTCCATACTTTTGAGCCCCTGCCCAAGCTCCTCTTACAAGAGTTACAATAGACTCTTTATCATCATGTAAACCATAATAAATCATTTTTAAATAATCAATAGGATAAATATTACCACAACTTAAAACATTTCCTTTTTTATATCTATAGTTATCAAAATCATAAACAGAATATCCAGGTTCAGCTACATCTAACCAATAATAATCAATTCCAAGCTGTTTATAATTTTTATCTATTCTATCCCAAACATATTCCCTCGCGTCTCTGTTTGTCATGTCTACAAAGACTGTATTTCCTTGAATTTGCATTGTCATTCTGACACCACGATTAACATTAACTAAATATCCATTTTCTAAATAATCATTGTAGTTTTCTGCATCACTTTGAACTGTAGGCCATACAGATACCATTGGCTCTACTGAATACTCTTCTTTTAGTTTCCTAACTAACTCTTTAGGATTTTCCCAATAATCTAGGTCAAATTTATATTCACCTTGCTTAGGCCAATGAAAATAATCAATTGCAATTGATGAAAGTTTAATTCCTCTTTTAGAATATTCTTTCACAACATCTAAAACCTCTTCTGAAGTTCTATATCTTAATTTACTTTGCCATAGCCCCAAAAGGTTTTCAGGCATCATAGGAACAGTGCCTGTAACTTGAGAATAATTTTTGTTTAATTCTTTTGGACTTTCTCCACAAGTAATCCAATAATCTATAAATTTTGTAGAAAACATCTTCCATTCTGTAATATTTTTGGCAAAAGATACTTTTCCAATCCCTGGATTATTCCATAGAAATCCATAACCTAAACTAGAAATATAAAAAGGAACTGATATTTGAGAATTTCTTTGGGCTAATTCCAGCACAGTATTCTTTAAATCTAAAAATTTATGTTGATATTGTCCCATTCCAAAAATCTTTTCAGAAGGCTCAGACTCAAATCTAGTAGTTACTTCAAATTCTCCACTATAACTTGGTCGATATTCTCTTGATTTTAATTTGAGAGTAGAGTTAAAGTCTTTGGTAATTTCAATTGTCCCTACATCTTCTCCACCATCATCATGTTTTACAGCTCTTAATCGAATATATTCTTTCAATAATACTTCATTTTTATCATTGTAAAAAGTAATTCTATCTCTATGGTCTAAGATAGCTTTTATCTTTCCATTTTTAATGATTGTGCTTCCATCTTCATTTTTATTAATCATAATATCGTCTTTATTTAACTTAGGTTTTTCGTTAAGAGCATAGTTTTCATCAACAAAATTTTGGTCTACAAATGACCTGATACGTAAAGAGTTTTTCCCCCATGCTTCTATTCGCAATAGTTCATTGTCAAACCTTTTTTCAATATAATCTTCAGATATTTTTATCATAGCTACCCTCCTAAATCAATGATATGATATTCTATTTTTATGTATCTTAAGTTAAATAATGTCGTTTAATATCACTATTTTATAAATTATATTATATATATAATTCATTTGTACATTAAACTAACTTACGAATAATATACTTTATTTAAATTTATTTGTCAATCGTTTTCCGAAATTTGGTATAATTTTCTAATTAAGTGATAGAAAGTAATTTTTAATATTTTTTATTTAAACTTTTTAATATCTGTGATAATATTTATATACATTAGATGTTCATTGAAAATCAAAAAATTGCTTTTTTAGGAGTCTATTATGAATACACTTAAACATGAATCGGTAAATATCCACGATGATATAGGCGTGAAGCTCTATCTATCTATTGATAACGGAAGTTTTACAGTTAAACACTGGCATTATAGTCTTGAAGTCATTCTTATACTTAATGGAAGCTTTAATCTTTTTATAGATAATGAAAGATTAAATTTAAAAGCAAATGATTTAGTAATATTAAATCCAAAGCAAATTCATTCAGCTATTTGTTCTGATAGTAATGAATCTATAGTTCTTCAAATTCCTTATAAATTTTTAGAAGAGAACATACCTAATATAAATGAGTTACGTATTAATTATAAAGAATTGCTTACTAATGTTGATGATGCTACTGTGAATAAATTAAAAAATACTTTAAATGAATTATATAAGGTATATAGCAAAGAGCCTCAACTATATATATTAAACTCAAAAATTTTATTATATAAATTTTTATATATTTTATATGGGAATTATTCAATTTCTATAGATTCAATATCTTACAAAAATACAGATAAATATTTTGATAGATTAAAAATTATAACTGATTATGTAAAAGAAAATTACAAAGAGCAAATTTCTCTATCTACAGCAAGTGAAGTTGTAAACTTAACACCTCAATATTTATCTAGATTTTTTAAAACACATATGGGAATAACGTTTACCTCTTATGTAAACAATATCAGACTTGAAAAGATGTATAGTGACCTTATAAACACAGATAATAATATATTAGATATTATTCAAAACAATGGCTTTTGTAATTATAAACAATTTATGAAGTTATTTAAGAAAATATATAATTGTACACCAAGTCAAAAACGACAACAAATAAATAAAACTAAAAAAGAAGTTGTCTCAAGATATAAATAAGTCTATTTTTCATTGTCGAAATGATTAAAATATACTTGATTTAATATAAAAAAGAGTGCCTCATGAACTAAAAAGTTCACTTTGAGACACTCCCTATATATATTATCTACTTCTTAATTCACTTATTACCTCTCTACATTTTTTTTCAGTTAATGGATACATCCTTATAAGTACTAACATAGCTATTGTAAGTACTACTGGTATAACACCATTTATAGAACGAATACCGTACAAAGCTTGTGAAGTTTGAGAAGTATTTGCAACATATCCTGTCATAGATAGCACCACACCTGGAACTAATCCACCTAAAGCCATACCAAACTTAAAGAAGAATCCTATTATAGAATAAGTTATACCTTCTCTTCTCTTTCCTGTTTTTAATTCACCATATTCAATAGTATCTGGAACTAAACTCCACATTATTCCAGTACTAGAATAAGCTATACCATGAATTACTCTAAGAATCATAATTAAAGTTATATGTTCTTTTCCTAAGAACATCATTCCTATTGGAAGAGATAAGGTAACTACAGTAAACCAAAATATTATTTCTTTCTTATCAAATTTCTTTAATAAAAGTGGAGTAACAGCATATCCAACTAACATAGCACCTTTTCCTAGTATCATATATGTTGGAAGTAAGTCTTCTCTACCTAATACATATTGGAAGAAATATATACCCACAGCATCTACTATAGACATAATACCAAACATCAATATGAATATTAATGATAATATAACTAATGGCTTGTTATTTTTAAGTAAAACTATTATATCCTTAAACCCAGCTTTCTCACTATCTTCATTTACTACACTATATCTTTCTTTGGTAGTGAAGAAACAGAATAATAGTAATAATCCACCTGCTACACCGTATATTATCATTGCATGTTGATAACCCTTGGCTAAATTTCCTCCCCCTAATATTATACTTAACTTAGGAACACCATAAGTTACTATAAGAGTTCCTACTGATGCAAAGAACATTCTTACTACGGAAAGGTTTGCACGTTCTGTGGAATCTTGTGTCATTGCTGATGTTAATGCTCCATAAGGTACATTCACTAACGTATATACCATCCCTAATCCTATATAAGTAACAAATGCATATACAAATTTACCAGTAGGAGATATATCTGGCACTGTAAAACATAAAATAGCTAGTAATGTAAACGGCAATGCACCGTATAAAAGATATGGTCTAAATTTACCATGCTTTGATTTTGTTCTATCTACAATAACACCCATTATAGGGTCATTCAAACCATCCCAAATCCTCGCTACTAAAAAAATCATAGATACTGCCATTGGAGCTAATCCATATACATCTGTATAAAAATACATTAAAAATGCTCCAACTGTGCTAAATATTAAGTTGCATGCTAAATCTCCTGTAGCATAACCGACCTTTTCTTTCCCTGAAAGCTTGTCACTTGCTATAATAGGTTGCTTCATATTGTTTTCCATGTAATTAACCCCCTTATCCTAGAGCTGGTATAAATTTATACCAACCCATTTTATAACAATACTATCTAGTTCTAAATACTTAAAAATTATTCATTACTGTAAATATGACTTCACTATCTTTAGCTTGTGCTACTGTTCCTATTTCTAAATCGTACTTACATTTAGCATTTTCAGATGTTGCATTAATATTTCTAAGAACTATTTTATAATCTCCACTTATTCCTTTTGTTTGAACACTTATTTTATTTCTTATTTTTATTGCAGATACTTTTCCTACTTCTTTTCCAAGTGAGTTATATAGTACTGTTTCTATTCTATTATTTTCATTTAATTCAAATATGTTAATCTCTAAATCCTTTAAGTAATCATAATCTGGTTTTTTATCATTATATCCTATAGGAATTATAGTATTATCTTTAACCATTAAAGGTAGTGACATATAATCATGATTTTCCTTGTACCATCTTCTACCTTCAAGTACTTTATTACTTAATAAATTTGTCCATCTACCCTCTGGTAAATAATAGCTTACATCTCCGGTATTACTAAATATAGGAGCTACTAATAAACTTTTACCAAACATATACTGACGATCTAGGTTTATACAAGTTTCATCATCACTATACTCAAGTACCATAGGTCTTATCATAGGTATGCCAGTATTTTTTGCTTCAACAGCATACTTGAATAAATAAGGCATAAGTTTCATTTTTAATTTAGCAAATTTACGAGTTACTTCAACAGCTTCCTCATCATATACCCATGGTACTTTATACTCAACATTTCCATGATATCTACTATGCGATGATAAAAGACCAAATTGAGTCCATCTTTTATAAATATCAGCTGTACACCCTTCTTCAAATCCTCCTATATCATGACTCCAATATCCAAATCCACAAAGACTTAAAGATAATCCACCTCTTAATGATTCTGCCATAGAAGGATAATTGGATAAACAGTCTCCTCCCCAATGTACTGGGAAGCTTTGTCCTCCAACTGTTGCTGACCTCGCAAACACACATGCTTGTTCATTTCCTAGTTTCTCTACTAAAAGTTCAAATACTAGCTTATTGTATAAATGAGTATAGTAATTATGCATTTTCTTAGGGTCTGACCCATCGTAGTATTTTATACCATATTTTAGTGCATCTATTCCATAGAATTCATCTTGAATAGGTATTCTTTCACCAAAGTCAGTTTTAAAGCTATCTACTCCCATGTCAATCAATCTTTCAAGGTGTGACTTATACCACTTACAAGCCTCTGGGTTAGTAAAATCTACTAAAGCCATACCTGCTTGCCATCTATCCCATTGCCATATTTTATTATTTCCAGTTTTGACAAAGTATCCTTTTTCAGCACCTTCTTTATATAGAGATGATTTTTGACCTATGTACGGATTTATCCAAACACAAACTTTTATACCTTTATCATGAATTCTTTTTAACATTCCTTCTGGGTCTGGAAATACTCTATTATCCCATTCAAGGTTACACCATTCAAATTCCTTCATCCAGAAACAATCAAAGTGGAAAGTTTCAAGTGGTATATCTCTTTCTAACATTCCATCTATAAAACTCATTACTGTTTCTTCATCGTAATTTGTACAGAAAGAAGTTGTTAGCCAAAGACCAAATGACCACGCTGGTGGAAGTGTTGGCTTTCCAGTTAAATTTGTATAGTTGTTTATAACTTCTTTTAGGTCATTTCCACCTATTATGTAATATTCAAGTGATTCACCTTCTACACTAAATTGAACTTTACTAACTGACTCTGAACCTACTTCAAAAGATATATTTTCAGAATGATTAACAAAAACTCCATATCCCTTATTTGTTAAGTAAAACGGTATATTTTTATATGACTGTTCACTTGCAGTTCCACCATCTTGGTTCCAAACATCCACTGCTTGACCATTTTTTACAAAAGGGGTGAAACGTTCTCCCAAACCATATACTAACTCCGCGACTCCTAGTGCTAATTGTTCTCTCATATAAATTTCTTTTTTGTCTGTTGTAATATAGGCAGTACCTGTTTTGCTTGTTTCAGTTAATAACTTGTCATTATTATAGAATTTAATTCCCCAGTTTTCACCTTTTCCTATTTGTGCCTTTAAGCTACCCGATATAAATTCATAGTTATAATCATTTTCTTTTATTTTAATATCTGGTGTTTTTTCATTTAATTTGAAATAAGATTGCTCATTTTCTCCTGCATGATGAGTAATTCTGACTTTAATTATATTTTCCATAGGAGAAGATATTTCTGTTGTTAACATTCCTCCATCTAAAGTGTTTCCTCTTGTATTTACTTTTACAAACGGACAATATGCTGTTAATTTTACATCTCCTATATACATATCATAAAGCTCAACAGGATGTAAAACCTTATAATTCTCTTTGTTCAACCACATTCCATTGCTAAATTTCAATTTAATATTCCTCCTCCGACTAATATTAGTTTTGCTTCAACTTAAGTATAGTTTATATTATTTTTTAACGATATATTAGGTATTTTCTACGCTACTTTATAGGTCTTTTTTAGCTTTTTTCCTATATTTATAAAAAAAGCTGTCACATAACAATTTATAATTGTTAATGCAACAGCTCCTTTTTTACTCTACATATTCAATTTCACTACATTTTGTAAATCTATTCAAATAAATATTCTCCATTTGTTTCTATAACCTTCTTATACCAATTAAAACTCTTCTTTTTATATCTATTTAAAGTACCACTTCCATCATCATTGCGGTCTACATAAATAAATCCATAACGTTTTTTAAGCTCTGCTGTTGATGCACTTACTAAATCTATACATCCCCATGTAGTATATCCCATCAGTTCAACACCATCATCAATAGCTTCAGCTACTTGTTTTAAATGCTCTCTTAGATAGTCTATTCTATAGTCATCATTAACTGTAGGTTCTCCATCCTCTCCTACTATTAATTCATCAATTGCTCCCAATCCATTTTCTACTATAAACAATGGCTTTTGGTATCTATCATAGAATTGATTAAGTACATATCTAAGACCTTGTGGGTCTATCTGCCACCCCCATTCACTTTCTTTTAATGTCGGATTTTTCACTCCTCCCATGATATTTCCTTTACTACCTTTAATAGTCTTATCTGAACTTTCACAAATACTCATATAGTAACTAAAAGATATAAAATCTACTGTATTTTTTAATATCTCAATATCTTCATCCATTATATCTATATGTATGTTATTTTTTCTAAAGTAGCGTTTTGAGTAACTTGGGTATTTACCTCTAACATGAACATCTGCAAAGAATAAATTTTCGTGTTCCTTTTCCATTGCACAAATTACATCATCAGGGTTTGGAGTTAATGGATAAACTGGCATAGATAACACCATACATCCTATCTTAAAATTAGGATTTATTTCATGACCTATCTTTACTGCTTTTGCACTTGCTACTAACTCATGATGTATAGCTTGATATATTTGACTTTTTGTTAATTTATCTTTAGGAGTATTGATTCCTCCGCTTAAAAACGGTTCATGTACTATCGAATTTATTTCATTAAATGTAAGCCAATACTTTACTTTATCTTTGTACCTTTCAAAAACTGTAGTTACATATCTACAGTAAAAATCTATTAAATCACGACTTATCCATCCATCATACTTTTCTGCTAAATATAATGGTGTTTCATAGTGAGATAGAGTAACTAATGGTTCTATATTATATTTTATACACTCATCAAATAAGTCATCATAAAATTTAAGACCTTTTTCATTTGGCTCTAATTCGTCACCATTAGGAAAAATTCTAGACCATGCTATTGATGTTCTAAATACTTTAAATCCCATTTCTGCAAATAACTTAATATCTTCTTTATATCTGTTATAAAAATCAATACCAACTAACTTCATGTTATCTTCTGTTGGCTTTTCAGTTCTAGGTGTCATAATTCCGTTTGGAGTTACATCTTGTATGCTTAACCCCTTTTCATTAACGTTATATGCACCTTCACATTGATTCGCAGCTACTGCTCCACCCCATAAAAATCCATCTGGAAATCTACTCATTTACTACCATCTCCCTTTATTTAATATTAAATGTTGCTTACAGTGTAGTCTTTAAGAAATATATCTATACAATTTACTTTTTTACTATTTATACCAATCTGAAGATTATTATCTTCAGATTTAAATGGATTAACATTCATTTCTTAAACATATAGATATGTAAGTATTTATGCTTATAAAAGTGAATCTCCTTGGTAACTATATTTAGTTTATTACAGTTAATAAGTTAGATTCTACCGTTAACGCTTTATTATTAGTACTTACTATTACATCTTGGAACTCTGATGAATTAGTTACAATAATTGGTGTTATTGTTGAGTAACCAGCTTCACTAATTTTATCAATATCAAATGTAACTAACAAATCTCCAGCTTTAACTTTATCGCCAGCTTTAACATGTGTCTCATAATACTTTCCTTCCAGTTCAACTGTATCAATTCCTATATGCATTAATATCTCTACACCTTCAATAGTTTCAAACCCTACAGCATGTTTTGTAGGAAAAACAAGTTTTACTTCTCCATCTGCAGGTGCATATAGTTCACCTTTGTCTGGTTTTATTGCAATCCCTCTTCCCATAGTTCCTTCTGAAAAAACTTTATCAGGTACATCTTCCAAAGATATAATTTCTCCTTGTAATGAACTCTTTAATACTACATTTTTAGATGTTGAATTTGAAATATTCTTATCATCAACTTCTGCTGAAATCATACTATCATCAAATCCCCATATAAAAGTTGTAACAGCTGACCCTACATAAGCAATAGCACATGCTATTAAGAAACCAACAAAACCAACACCTATATATGCAGGTAATGTAATTAAACTTGTCCCAATAAATACTCCTACACCTGTACCTGCTGCTGCTGTTATAGCACCTGCTACTCCAGAAAATATACTTGCAATAATAAAAGGCTTTTTAAATTTTAAATTGACTCCATATATTGCAGGCTCAGTTATTCCCGTTAATACTGCCGAAACTGCTGCAGGTCCTGCTATAGCTTTTAAATCCTTATCTTTTGTTTTTAAAAATACTCCCAAACAAGCTCCAGCTTGACTAAAGTTATTAGGTCCAGTTATTACAAATAAAGTGTCTCTACCATATGTAGCTATATTATTTAATACTATAGGTACAAATCCCCAATGCAATCCAAATATTATTACTGTTGGCCATATTACAGATACTAGACCTCCTGCAATTATAGGATTTATACTCATAATCCACTTATATCCATCAGCTAAATACACTCCTGCATAGCTTGTAACTGGTCCAATAGTTAAATATGTTAATGGAACAATAATTGATATACATAGTAAGGGAACTAAAAAACCTTTTAATATACTTGGTATTATTTTATTTAAAAATGCTTCTACCTTAGCAAGTGCCCATACACTAATAATCGCTGGTATGACACTAGAGGTATAATTTACTAGAATAACTGGCAATCCTAAAAAACTTATACTTTGACCTTCATTATATAAACCAACTATATTAGGATATACTAATGATGCTCCAATGATAAATGCTAAAAATTGATTTGCCTTAAAATATTTAGCTGATGTAAATGCTAAAGCTATTGGTAAAAAATTAAAAATTGCATCTGCTGCTGCATATAAAATCATATATGTACCACTATTTTCTTGTAAAATCCCTACTGTAGTACCTAATATTAATAAAGCTTTTAACATACCAGCACCTGAAAGAGCCATCATTAAAGGAGAAAAAATTGCAGATATAGCAGATATGAATCTATCAATAAGCTTTTCTTTTGTTTTCTCTTTATCATCTACATTATCAACCTGTGTTTCAAACATAGTTCCTTTTACCAGTTGGTTGTAAACTTCAGAAACATGATTTCCTATAACTACTTGATACTGACCACCACTTTCTACTACTGCTATTACTCCATTATTTTTCTTTAGCTTTTCTGTATTTGTCTTTCCTATATCTTTTAACTTAAATCTCAATCTAGTTGCACAGTGAGTAACATATGATATATTTTCTAATCCACCAACTCCTTCAATTATCTCTTTAGATAGGTCACAATATTTTGTAGACATAATAAACCTCCCACATTTAATATAAAATCAATTTCTATCTCAAATAACTTATTATATCAACTTCTCTTTTACATGTTTTGAATTACTTACTAATCTTTTTGAAAACGATTTCAAGCTAATTATAAACATCTTATTCAACTTATATTTTTACTTTATTTAGTTCAAGTAGATTAACTAGTACTAAATATTTACTTATATAAACTTTTTTCATAATTTTCAAACTATCAATGGATATTAAATCTAATCAAATCATGCTTTAAGAAGTCAACATCACTTGTTAGAACATTAATGTTTTCACTCCTTTCTAATTCCAAATATTCTTTATATTTTTATAGTAGCATACCTGATTATTTTTGTAAATATTTATTATTTTCAAACTAAATATTTACTTAATTTTCTTTTATTTTTTTATCAAACAAGAAAACCCTAAGCCATATTTTATGTGCTTAGGATTCTCAAAATTTATTACAATATTTATTTTTTTCCTATAATTACTACGTCTTTATTACATAAGTGCATTTTAAATAAAGTACTATCTTCTTTAAATTCAATTAAAGGACTAAGAATATTTTTTGTTTCTAAATCAAATAAATAAAATTTATACTCTGATAAATTTTCACTTATTTTAACATTAGTATTTATTGGTATGTATAATACAACAGATGATTTATCCTCATTGGTTGCATATCTTATTTCACTTGTATCATTAACAACAAGATTATTCTTAGGGATAATATTTTTTAAATTGTTTTGTTCAAGCAGGTACTTTAACATACCATAATCAAAAGCTCCTGGTAATTGAAGCGCATTTTGCCACAATAAAGGGCTGTCAAAAGCTTCTCCTATTTCCATAAAGAATGTTGCATCACTAGTATGCCAACTCCATATTCCATGAGCTCCATACGCTAGTCCAGCACAACCTCCAGATAGTACACTTTGCCATCCTGCCTTTCTTATATCATAGTCATTAAATCTGCCATACACCTTTCTACTATAACCCATCTGCTCATAACATGGTTCTGAATTTAAGATTGGTTTACATGGATATTTACTGTAAAATACTTCTGCTAAGTAGTAAGGCATATTGGTAAATGAACTATTATGTCCTGACTGATACATATAAAAATCAATTTTACTTACTAATACCTCTGGTATTTCCTCTAGCCTCCCTCTGATATGGAGAGTTTTTAAGGTGTTTGGAGATACTTTATTAAAAAATTCTAATGCTTTATTGTAATATTCTATACTTTCTTCTTTTTCAAAATCAGTATCCCCACTAATTAAATAAATCGGGTTCATATCATTAAAAGTTTTATTCACTACATCAAAATAAGTTGGCAAAAACGATATAGGTATTATATTTTTATCCATAATAGCGCTTGCCCATGTCCCTGGTACATAATTTGACCACAATACAACTAAAGCTAATTGAAATCCATATTCTTTAGCTAATAAACACATCTCTCTAGCATTTTCAAAATATAGTTTATTCAAAGTTGAATAGTCGAAAACTCCATCATCATTTATATCAAATGGTAATAACTCATTTTGCTTAGCACTTCTATCCCATTGAGGAAGTATGTTTATTTGAAGAGTATTAAAACCTTGCTGTTTCCTCTTCTCAAGGTAAAATCTCCACTCATTAAAATCTATATTTGTAAATGCACTCCAGCATGTATCTGCTAAATAAAAAAAATACTCTTTATCCAAAGTAAAAGTTCTATTGTCAGATGCTACTTGTAATTTACTCACTATTACACCCCTCTTCCTTAACAATAGTCTTAAACAAAATTAAAACTATTACTTATTAATATCTTTAACACTATTTCTTTCTATCAATTCTGTTTCTACCTCTATCTTTAACTTCAAATTAATTTGATTATTAATCTTGTCTATAAGTCTATTTACAGCTATTTTACCCAGTTCTACTGTCTGTACCTTAATAGTTGTTAGTGCAGGGTTGGCAAGTGCACTAAAAGTTATATCATCAAATCCTATTATGGATACATCTTCGGGAATTCTTATTCCTTTTTCATTCATTGCTTTCATTGCTCCCAAAGCAATTATGTCATTGAATGCAAATAATGCAGTTGGTAGCTCTACTTTTTCATCTATTATATTTTTCATGTCATTATAAGCCCCATCTATAGTAGGTTCTAATAAAAACTTATATTCTTGATTTTGTTCTATATTCAAATCATTTAGAGCCTTATCAAATCCAGTTGCTCTGTATTCAAAGTTCTTTATACTTCTAGAACTTCCTAAGTAACCTATTTTTTTATGTCCCTTTTCAACAAAATACTTTACAGCAGAATACGCACCACTGACATTGTTTATACAAACATAGTCTGAACTTTTAGTTTCATGGTAACTATCTACTATAACTATAGGTATAGATATGCTTAAATTTTCAAAAAATCTTAAATCCTCTTCATTCATTTCTGTTGCCAACAATAAAATACCATCTACATTCTTTTGTCTTATTATTGTATCGATATTCTCTTTTGAATTAACATCATCTCTAACATGAGAAATCAAGAGTTCATAACCATTATTACGGCACTCTCTTTCACAACCTTCTATAAGTGCAGAGAAAAAAGGAGTATCAGAAACAACATAACCATGTTTTTTAAATACTATTAGTCTAATTGCATTATCTTCATTTTTCTTCTGATTTCTAAAATAACCTTTTTCCTCTGCTATTCTAATTATTCTTTCTTTGGTTTCTTTTCCTACACCCTTTCTATTGTTCAATGCATTTGAAACAGTCCCTGGTGATACACCTGCTAATTTAGCTATATCTTGCATTATAGTTTTACTATTCATTTTATCACTACCTTTTCTATATTAAATGATTAAATTCACACTCCATAAATTATAGTATAAGGCAACAATTAAATAAAATAAACACTAAAACTAAATATTTAGTAAATATTTTTATTTTAGTGATGCTTTTCAATTTTTAATAAATAACATCTTATTCTCCTCTTATCCATGACTTTACATCCTCTTCTACATCATCATAAAAATCTAGATTTAAATCAGGTAAATACTTACAAGCTTCATAAATAGCAGGTAATACATCATGATGTATTCCAACACAGTGATGCACATATGGACCAGTTACAAGCTTATCTTCTAACCTTGTTAAGTTTTCTACTTCAACCCAAAGATATGTTCCCTGTATATAAGGTCCTTCTATTCCTTTTGCATGTCCTAACAGCAAAGAATACTCTCCATTATCTCCATCAAATCTTAATAAAGATATATTCCCTCCTTTTATCTCTGCAAATGATGAACCTACGCATCCACTTTCAAGGGCAAAAGGAGTTCCAAGTTTTGCTTTTTCGCCCTCTTTAGTTAAAGATATAGGATAGCATCCGCAATGTTGAAGCAATTCTCCATTTTTATTGGTTGGATGTGCTACTGTCCAATCAGCAAAAAACGGTGGTGTTTTCCCCATTGCAGCAGATTGAGCTATAACGGAAGTTATCGCTCCATGTATATCAGTTTCACAAACTACTGGTATTCCCTCATCAGTAAGAATAGCATTTGCTATACAAGGCATTATCTTAAGCTCCTCTTGTAAGGCATTCCAGCATTGAATGGCTACTGCTTTACATCCGTACTTTTCAGTTAAAAGGTTAAATGCCAACTTAAGTGCTGCCACCCTAACTACACTTTCATTTTCAGCATTTATTTCTAAACTATTTCTTAGGAACTGAATTGTTTCTTTTAATTTTTCATCATTTTTAGATTCTATATCTTTTACACAACTAACAAACTCTGATAAAGAAATTGGATTTATTTGAACTCCAAACTTCTCAAGTAGTTCACCTTCATTACACATCATAGTCCAAAAAGATAACGGTCTAGTTGATATTTGAAGTATTCTTAAATTTTTAAGTTCTTTTACTACATTAACTGCAGCAATAAAGTTATTTACTCCTCTTTCAAAAGCTTCATCTTCCAGAGATGCATTTGGTATGTATGTAAACTTAACTTTAAATCTTCTAAGTATCTTACCTGTAGCAAATAGACCACATTGACTATCTCTAAGTCTTGTTCCATCTTCCAGTGGAGCTCCATCTCTAGGACCCCATAAAAGAACTGGTAGATGTAATTTATGAGCAACTTTTGCCACCAAATCCTCAGTACCAAAGTTACAATGTGGAAAAAATAATGCATCTACTTTCTCCTGTTTAAACTTATCAACAATCTTTTCTACATCTGACTCTTTAAATAATAGCCCCTCTTCATTTATATCCTCTATCTGAACCTCCCATGACTAAAGTCACAGGGTTCCTGCTTCATAGAATTTTGCATACTAAAATACGTCTTACCAATTCTCCACAGGCTATCCCCGTAGTTCCTACGGTTCTTACATATGCTATCTATTTTGAACTGTTATTAGTCTTAATCCTTCTTTTAATATATTTATACTTGCATTTATATCTCTATCGTGAGTTTCATTACAACTAGGACAAATCCATTTTCTTATATTTAAGTTCTTAACTTCCTCGTTTTTGTACCCACATTTATTGCATATTTGTGAACTTGCAAAGAACTTACCTACCTTTACAATTTGTCTACCATGCCAATTAGCTTTATATTCTAATTGACGAACAAATTCTGAACATGACACATCAGAAATAGAGAGAGATAGTTTACGATTTTTAATCATGTTCTTTACTTGTAAATCTTCTATGCAAATAATATCATTCTCTTTTATTAGTTTAGTAGATAGTTTTTGTAGAAAATCCTTCCTTTGATTAGCTATATGTTCTTGAAGTCTTGCAACTTTTAATCTTGCTTTATTTCTATTTAAACGACCGATTGTTTTTCTCGATAATTCTCTTTGTAACTTAGAAAGTTTTCTTAATGACTTCTTAAGATACTTAGGATTTTCTATAAATTCTCCACAACTTGAGATACAAAATTCTTTAATTCCTAAATCTAGACCTATCTGATTATTAGTATTTTCAAATGTTTCAATATCTACATCAGTACAGCATAATGATACATAATATCTACCACTTGGTTCTTTAGATATAGTAGCATTAAGTATTCTCCCTTGAGGGACTTGTTTATCCCTTACTTTAACCATACCAAGTTTAGGTAATTTTATATATTTACTAAAGTACATAATGTTTCCATTTGTAAAGTTCGTTTTATATGAAAATCTATTAGTTTTCTTTGATTTAAATTTAGGAAATCCTGCCTTTCCTTTAAAGAATTTTTCATATGCGTTTTCTAAATCTTTTAAGGTGTTTTGTAGTGAAAATTTGTCAGGTTCTTTAAGCCACTTTAATTCTTTTTTTAAATTGGTCAAATCAGAACTACACTGTTTATAAGTAAAAGTTTCTTTATCATTTTTATAAACTTCTATTCTTTTAGCAAGATATTTATTATATACAAATCTACAACATCCAAAAGTTTTGTTAATTAACTCTTGCTGTTTTTTATTTGGATACATTCTAAACTTATAAGCTTTTTCCACTACTATCACCTCACTTTACCTGTTTTTTCTGATTAATTAATATATTTTCTTATCTGCTCCCCTGTATTTTATGATACAGTAGCAACTAAATATATTAATTAAATCTTCTTCAATTTCATTTGTTAATACTGGAAGTCTATATTTTACATACCATGCTATATGGTATTGTACTAAATATACATATCTGGGTCACTTCAATTTTTCATCACCCATCCTAATATTAACAAGCGCAATTTTTTTAAACAAGTATTTTAAAGAATTTTATATTTATTTTTAAATAACATATTTAAGAACCGTAAGTCTTAACTTTTATCATTTTTGAGGTTGTCGTTCACATAAGTTCGCTACTACCTATGCAGTTCTCTTATGAACTTCTTACACTTTCATGTAAGCACAGACTATATCTTATCCTTCGGCATTATCCGTTAAGGTCTACCCACTTCCACTACCAATAGCTTGTAGTGTACTTCCCTCAAGAGGAATAGTCGTTGAAGTTTCTCCTATTCGGAGCTTACCTGCTGATTGCCCATTTTAAAGTACTTAGGGTTTAACCTTATACCATCTAACCAATTTTTTCTACTTTCGTAACTTTCACACTTAGGTTTATTTCATCCTTATGTTTTAGTTTGATTAGCTTTAGGGGTTTTTAGCAATTCAAGTAGTATTGGATAGGTTCTATCCTATCTCTACATATAAGTTTCCCTATATGCTGACTATTTTAGCTACTAACTCATGACTAAAGTCACGAGTGTGCGTAGCTATTTTTTAATCAACAAAATCTATGTGCATGGATTTTAATTTCTTGCTTATTAATTGTTTATACTTTATAGCTTCCTCTTTACTAAATATATTTCTGCGAGTTGGTGCAACTCCTAGCTTTATTTTATACTCTATCATATTATCTCTCCTATCAATTAACATTTTAACTGTTCAACTCTGTCATATATAATACGCTTTTCATTGCATTCGTCCATTTTATATATAGTTTTTCTCTATTTTCTTCACTTATATTAGAAGTATAGTTTTTTATATCTTTAGGTAATTTTTTAATTTCTTCTATACCATTCCAAATACCTAACCCTATACCTCCTAAATATGCAGAACCTAAAGCTGATAACTCTTCATTTTTATTTTTATCAATCTTACAATCAAGTAAATCTGCTAAAAATTGATTATACATATTGTTTACTGTAACTCCACCATCAACACTTAAATTTTTAACTGTTATATTGCTTTCCGATTCTAATATATCAATAGCATCTTTAACTTGATATGCAATTGACTCCATGGCAGCTCTCATTATATGTTTTTTAGTAGTATTTCTAGATATACCTACTATAGATGCCCTAGCATTTGGTTTCCAAAAGGGTACACCTATTCCTATAAATGCTGGTACAAAATATACTCCTTCATTATTTTTAACTTCTTCGACAGCTTTATTAAACTCTTCAAAATCCGAAAATAAACCTAGTTCATTTTTTATCCAGTTGATTGTATCTCCACTAGAATTTACAATTCCTTCAACTGCATAATTAATTATATTTTTAGTAATATATCCAACAGTCGATACAATTCCATTTTGAGAGGGTATAAAATTTTCACCTACATTTATCATTATAGAATTGCCAGTACCAAATGTAGATTTTGCCATGCCTATTTCAAAACATCTTTGACCAAACAAAGCACCTTGAGAATCTCCAATTACTCCACTAACCTTAATATTATCTGAAAGATATCCCTCAATATTAGTTTCTCCAAATATTTCATCTGATGGATATATTTTGGGTAACATACTCTTTGGTATATCAAATATATTCAATAGTCTATCATCCCATTTCAAATCTCTTATATTAAGTAATAATGTTCTACTAGCATTAGTATAATCTGTAACATGATTTTTCCTATTAGTAAGCTTCCAGACTAACCATGAATCAATGTTACCAAGCAATAAATCTCCACACTCAGCTTTAGTTCTAGCTCCAGTCACATTATCTAATATCCATTTGACCTTAGTAGCTGAAAAGTAAGGGTCTAATTTTAAACCAGTCTTTTCTTGTATTTCATTTTTATATGCACTCAAGTTTTGACATATATCACTAGTTCTTCTACATTGCCATACTATTGCGTTGTATACAGGTCTCCCTGTATTTTTATCCCAAACTACTACAGTTTCTCTTTGATTTGTTATGGAAATACCAGCTATGTCTTTTGTACACACTTCATTAGCTATGATTATTTCCTTTAATAAATAAATTACATTATTATATATTTCAATAGGGTCATGCTCTACCCAGCTATCATTAAGATAGTATTGAGTATGTTTCTTGAATAATTTATTTATTATTCTTCCTTTATTGTCTATCAGTAACACTTTTGTTCCTGATGTACTTTGGTCTATAGTTAATATATACTTTTTATCCATGCTTTTTCCTCATTAACTTTCATTAGATAGCATTTCTTTAGCTATTTTAACTATATTTTCACTATTAAGTCCATAATAGTTAAATACTTCTTTACTGTTACCTGTTATAGGAGATTCATCTGCTATCCCTAACATTTTCATTTTAATTGGGAAGTTTTGAACTACAGCCTCTGATACTGCGGCTCCCAACCCACCATATATACTGTGTTCTTCTATTGTTATAATTCCCTTCGTTTCTTTAGCAGATTTTATTATAGCTTCTTTATCCAGAGGCTTAATTGTATGCATATTTATTACTCTACATCCAATACCATGTTTTTCAAGTTCTATAGATGCATCTAGAGCAATTCTTACTGTCTCGCCAGTTGCTATCACTGTTATGTCATTTCCACTATGTAATTCGTTAGCTTTACCTATTTTAAAATCAAATTCTTCATTCTCATATACATCTTCAACAGGATTTCTTCCTATTCTTATATAAGCAGGAATATCACTTTTATACAATTCTTGTATCATTTTCTTAGTCTCATATCGGTCAGCTGGAAGCAGTACTTGTATATCTGGTATCGCTCTAGTCACTGCTATATCTTGAAGAGAATGATGAGTCATTCCTAAAGCGCCATAACTTACACCCCCACTTATTCCTATAAGTTTAACATTATTTTTAGAGTAAGCTACATCTACTTTTATTTGCTCTATACTTCTCATTGATAAAAAACATGCTGGAGAAGCTACATAAGCCTTCTTTCCGCAAGATGCTAATCCTGATGCAATACTAACTAGATTTTGCTCTGCTATACCAACTTCAACAAACTGTTCTGGATATAACTCAGCAAATTCTGTCATTGAAGCAGAACCTCTAGAGTCACTAGTTAAAACCATTATATCCTTATCATATTTTGCCATCTCAACTAAAGTATCACAGATTACTTTACGATTTGCTATATTGTTCATCTATTTCTCCTCCTTTAACTCTTTAATTGCCTTTATATATTGCTCTTCAGTTGGTACTCCATGATGCCACTTTACGTTATTTTCCATAAAAGATATTCCCTTACCCTTTATAGTATTAGCTATTATAATTGTTGGCTTATCTTTTTTCAGTGGCATATTATCGAAAACCTCCACCAATTCTGTTATATCATTTCCATCTACCTGAACTACTTCCCAGCCAAAGCTCTCCCACTTCTCTTGAAGATTTTCAAGTGTCATAACTTCTTCCGTAGCTCCTGATATTTGCAATTTATTTCTATCTATAATTGCTACTAGATTATCTAACTTATAATGACTAGCTGCCATAGCTCCTTCCCATACAGACCCTTCAGCTAATTCACCATCTCCCATAAGAGTAAAAACTCTATAGCTTTTTATATCACGCTTTCCTGCTATAGCCATACCTACAGCTAATGAAAGACCATGACCTAAAGAACCTGTATTGACCTCTACACCTGCATTGTTATTGTTTGGATGACCTATAAGTGTTGAATTAAATTGGCTGTAGGTTTTTAACTTATCCTTACTAAAAAATCCTTTATCTGCCAACACACAGTATAAAGCTTCTGCTATATGCCCTTTACTTAATATAAATCTATCTCTATTTGAGTCTTTTGCGTTTTCAGGGCTTATATTCATTACATGGTAATAAAGAGTTGTCAAGATATCAGTACTAGACATTGCACCTCCTATATGACCTGCTTTTGCATTATATACAACATCTAATATTTCTTTTCTTATTTGATTTGATTTTTCTTCTAGCTTTTTAATCTTTTTATTCATATTCCCCTCCATATAAACCTCCAATTTAATATTTAGTAAATATTTAGTTATATTTTTATATTATCACTTATTTTTAAATTAGTAAATATTTATTATTATTATTAATTTTTATTTAGTTTTATATTCGTTTGTATTACTAAATATTTAGTCAGCAGAAGTTAAACAATGGAAATTAAAATTACATCGGATATCCAAGGTTATAAAGAAAACCTATAATATATAAACAAAAAAATGAGTGTCTCAAAATGAACTTTTTAGTTCATGAGGCACTCTTTTTTGTATGAAATCAAATATATTTTCATCAGTTTAACAACGAAAAAGAGGCTTATCTCTATTTTGAGACATACTCTTTCTCACAGATTTTAATACTACATTTATTTTAATTGCTCTTATTTTATCATCATTAAATTGATAGTTGCAATTTTTACAAAAAAATATAAGATTTTTCTTATACCATTTAAACAACAGCTTTCTTTTTAACCTGTAAACTTAATTATACATTTTGCAGATTTATTTCCATATTCTTAAAGTTTTTTCTGAGCATTTTATAATGTCATCTTTTTGATAAATATTTATACATTTACTTATCTTCTCTAATCTCATCAAATCCAACTATAGGTATCTCTAAATTATACTCTTTAAGTAACTTTTCTAGCTCTTCTATAAAAATACCTTTCCCGTCTACCATTTGTATATCATTTATTTTATTCATCAATTCATTACAACCATTTAACTCACCAAACCAGCTTTTAGAACTACATGTCTTATTATATCCGCAACTTGGACTACCATCTATTGCAATGATACTTTTTATATCATAATTATTTTTTAAATATTCATCAAACTGCCTTAAATAAGGTATTAACATTTGTCTACATTGTTCTCTGAAAAACAAATTGTCAAACTGTTCTTTTACATGTCCCCACCTATTTATTCCATACATAATTATTTCTGGACATGGTAGTTGAATTATTCCATACCCTTTATTTATTAAATATACTGCTACATTTTGTGCACCTTTAAATTCTGATGAGCCCTCTACTTTGGAGTTACAGTTTAATATACAATGACATACTACTACAATCTCTCTATTTCTTTTCATAATAATCTCCTTAGTTATTCTTAATTTTAATAATACTACATATTTTGCTAATCATATTATTTATTTGCTCTATATTTCTAATATTCTATATAGAAATATACAATTAGTAATCTTTTATAATCTATAATATGATAAATGTATACATTTTTTAGGAGGTATTATAATTGAATACTAAGAAAATCACATTTTCTTCAATGTGTATAGTTATTAACATTGTCTTAGGCATGGCTATATCTATGATAAATATACCATTATTATTTTTAGATACAGTTGGTACTGTACTTGGAGCTGTTGTATTAGGTCCTTTTTGGGGTGCTCTTATTGGAGGGTGTACAAACTTAGTTTTAGGTGTCATATCAGGTCCTACAAATATACCTTTTGCCCTTGTAAATATTGTTCTTGGTCTTATTGTTGGATATATTTCTAAGAAAAAAGGTTTTGGTTATAAAGAAGCTATTATTACAGGAGTAATTTTATCTATTGTTTGTCCTTTAATTGGTACTCCTATTTCAGTTTTATTGTTTGGTGGTTTAAGTGGAAGTGGTGCTGATTTATTGGTTGGTTTTTTAGTTCAGTCTGGTCAGAAGATATTTACGGCGGCATTCTTTCCAAGAATTCTTAGTAATATAGTAGACAAGCCTTTGTCTTGTATTATGGTGGTGTATTTCATAAATAAAATGCCTAAAGGTTTTATAAGTCAATATAGTAGAAATACGTCTAGTTAATCTTAATAAATTAATTGCCTTATCTGACTTATTAATATTTATAATGAAATCATACACTCATTTTTGTATAATATTTTTATTAATAATTTAATTAGATAGTATTTACATTATTTTAAATAAACGCAATCTCTTGATATAAATTTGGCTTATAAATCTATATCAAGAGGTTATATTTTATTAAAATAAACACATGATTATTCTATAAAATATTCCAATACTTAATTTTAAAAATTATTTTTTAATATTCTACATGAACAATTAATAATTATTTATCAATTTAAAAAGAGATATTGCATAATTATTCAATACCTCTCTTTATATATCTAAGATATGGCTATAGTTTGAGTTCCAATATCTATACCTACATTACCCAAACCAATTTGCCCTTTTATTTTTCCTTGAGTGGTTGTTTTTTTAGGTGGAACTCCTTCTAAGACTAATTGTACATACCATTTAATTTTACCCTTAATTTCTTTTTTAAGTATTCTACAATATTTTATTTTATCTTGGATTGCTCTTTGAGCATAGTTGTCGTTATTCTTTATTATTACTGGAATAGCCATCTTATTAAGTTTAATAACACCATCTTTATAACTAATGCCAGTTGAATTTTGTTTTCCTTCTATTGATGTTAATTCATTATATCTAATATAATTAACCTGTTTAGCTTGATGATATATATACTTACTAAAAGCATTGAAACATCTTGTGGCTATTTTCTGAGATATAGCAGAATGTAATTTATAATATTTACAAATAGGTTTAACAAAATTATGAAGTGAATACTCTGTCAAATTATATTTCTTAGTAATATCATTAAATATTTTATTTCTATCTTTACCCTTATATTTACAATTTGCTCGATACGCCTTAGATTCTATCATGTGGTTATACCTTTTAAATAGTTCTGATAAACATGAATTATATACTTTTCTATACTTATCAAAAGTATTACATATAATATCTTCTTCAAACTTTTCTGTCTTTAATTGTAATGTTAATATATAATTTGACATAATATTCACCTCACTTTCTAATATCTTGTTTTCTGATTTTCTACATATTTTTTAATAGTTTCACTGCATACATTACTTTGAGATAACACTTTCTGTATTGCTCCAATAACTACTATCTAAATCCGTTTTTTAAAATAGTATTTTTCGGATTTAAATTTGGTTCTATGTTTGTTTTGATACTTTAATTATATATTCTTATACGAATATTATCAACGTATTTTCCGGATTTTTGTTTTTTATTTTACTCGATTAGTCTAAGTCGAGTAATTCAAACATTTCTTCTTTACTGAATTTAAGCAATTTAGATATTTTTTCAAGTTCTTCAATTTTAAATGATGTTTTACCCTTTTCCTTATCATTATAAGTTGAAGTCGACATATTAATGTATGTGCTTAACATTTGTTGCGTGTATCCTCTGCTTTCTCTTAATTCTTTTAGTCTCTCCAAATTCATTTTATTCCCTCCAATATTATCATAGAATAATGATATCATATCAAAGAGTTACATAAAAGGCATCTCAATTATATTTTCTTAAATTAGCTAAGTATATTTTTATTGTTTTATTCATTTTTATATCCTCCCTTTTCACGTTCTCGTTACGAATATTTAATTAAAAATTTTTATTTGTTTTGATATTTTAATTATAACACCTCCGTTACGAATAGTCAAGTGTTTTTTTGAGTAGATTTTTACATCTACTCGTCAATTTTTTCTATTATTATTCTATTTCCATCAAAAGTCAATATAACTTCTCTATCTAATTTGGTAATATCCATGTGTTTTATCCATGTTGTAGGAATTGTAACTCTATTTGTATAAGAGTTTTCACTAGAGTTTCCACCACTTTTATTAAATATTACTTTTGCTTTTCTCTGTTCATACATTCATTATACCTCCAATGATATTAATAATATCACACTAAGAGCTTCTAGAAAAGACACTCAATAATTCAAGTGTCTTTTTATGTACTACTATTTAATTGATTTTAACTTTGCTATCTCATTCCAATTTTTTGATGTAGCCATTTCTACAAAGTTCATATTGTTATCAATTCTATCAAGGTGTTTGTCTACTTCGTTTATATCTGTCTTAACAATAAGTATATCTTTGTGTATGTAGTCAAGTTTCTTGTCTACTTCATCAAAGCGATTACCCATATCAGATTTTACTTCTTTTACTTCATTTTCAATACCATCAAGTCTACTTTCAATTCCATTAAGTCTATTGTCCATTTTTTGTAATAATTCCAATATCTTTTTATCCATGCCGTTCACACTCCTATTTTATTATTATATCATAATTTAAGTGTTATATTCCAACCCTTACTAAAATAATCTAAGATAGATTACTCTAGTAAATATTAGATAGTTTATGACCATATAGGTGCCAAGCAGTACAAACTATAATTTTAATGCTCAATCTTAGTGCTTTTTCGCAGTACCTCACAACTGCTATGTCATATTAAATTGTATTGAGTGCCATTATAGAAGCAATTTAATTGATACCTCAATTTTTTATAGACTTTAATTGAAAACCTTTATTAATTTTATTTACTTATTTAATATTATTTATAGCTTTAGAGATTTAAGAAGGTTCTTCGCCTATTACTTCATTTGAGAGGTGACTCTGTGTTTTCTTGTTCTCCTTTGCTATGATTTAATTATGCGATGTTATCTTGTTTTTGACAAGTCATTTTTGAGATTTTTTTTAAAAAATAATGGAATTAATCAATTAATTCCAATGGGTTTATATCTAAAATTTTATATATTTTTTCTAACTCGGTTACGGTAAAATCTGTTTTTCCTTGTTCTTTTCTGTTGTACGTTTTGTAATTTATTCCTATCAGAATAGAGAATTCTAATTGCGTATAGCCTTTTTGTTCTCTTAATTCTTTTAATTTATTAAGTTTCATCTTATCACACCTTTTTTATTGTATATATTATATACTATTTTAATAATAGAATTTTGTCAAACATGAGATATACAAAGAAAAGAGGTGTGAAACATGAATAGATTAAAAGAGTTAAGAAAAGAAAAAAATATCGGCTAAAGAGTTAGGCGAATTATTTAATACAACTGATGTTACTATTTTAAGATATGAAAATGAAAAGCAAAATATAAATGCTATTATGTTAAAAAATTAAGTAAGTTTTATAACGTAAACATAGATTATATGTTATGTCTTACAGATTTTAAAAAAAATATACAACTTGAAGAAGAAGAAGTTAAACTATTAGACAATTATAGAGAATTAGACAACAAGAGTAAAACAATCGTACAAGAACAAATAACCACATTAAAGAAACTACTATGGGGCTGTCGCACTAGAAAATAGTGCTACGCCCTTTTTTTGTATAAAAAAATAAATCCCAAGTTCAAAAGAGCCTGAGATTCTTGTATAATAATTGTATGCCAAAACAAAATACTATACAAACTGATTATACTACTTATGGTGATAATTATCAATTTAAGTTACCACTAAATATTGATTACATGATTCCAAAAGATGATTCTGTAAGGTTATTAAGTCAAATTATTGAGGAGATGAATTTAGAAGAATTATATAAGACTTATTCTCGAATTAGAGGAAATAGAGTAACCCCTAGACAACTTTTGAAAATTATAATATATGCAAACATGAACTGTATTTATTCTTCAAGAGAAATAGAGAAAGCATGCAAAAGAGATATTAACTTTATGTATCTTCTAGGCGGAGCCTCTGATCCAGACCATTCAACAATTGCAAGATTTCGTAGTATTCATTTTTCACCAATAAGCAAAAATTTGATTGCACAGTTTACAAACTTTCTTGGAGATAACAAGGAGATTTCAAAAGATACTCTATTTATTGATGGCACAAAAATAGAGTCCTCTGCCAATAGATATACTTTTGTTTGGAAAAAAGCTATAAATAAAAATATGGCTAAAATGATGAGTAATATATCTGACTTCATATTAAAATGTGAGATTGATTTTGGTATTAAAATAATTTATAAAGATAAAATTAAAATCTACCATTTGAAGAAACTTTTAAAGAAACTAAAAAAAATATCAAAAGAATTAAATATACCATTTGTTCATGGAAAAGGAAAGAAAAAATCTATGGTTCAAAAATCTATAGAGCAGTTAAATAATTATATTGATAGATTAAAAAAGTATACTAAAGATCTTCATATAATGGGTGAACGAAATAGTTATTCTAAAACAGATAATGACGCAACTTTTATGAGAATGAAAGAAGACCATATGAAAAATGGACAACTAAAACCAGCATATAATATACAATTTGGTGTAGATTCAGAATATATAATTTTGGTAAGTTCAGGACATCAACCTACAGATACGACAACATTAATACCATTTTTAAAATCTATTGAGGAGTATACAAAATTTAAATATCCTAAAATAGTTGCTGATTCTGGATATGAAAGTGAGGAAAACTATACATTTTTGGAGTGTAATAATCAATTATCTTTCATAAAACCTGCAAATTATGAAATTAATAAAACTAGAAAATATAAAAATGATATTGGACGTATTGATAACATGGATTATGATGAAAAAAATGATTATTATATTTGTAAAAATAACAAAAAACTATTTGCTAATAAAATAATAAATAGGAAGTCAAAAACAGGCTATAAAAGTGAAATAACTTGTTACACTTGTGAAGAATGTCATGATTGTCAATATAAAAGCAGTTGTATTAAGAGAAGTAATAGTAAGATTTCTCTTGAAAATAGGACTAAAAACATACAAATATCTAAGTTATTTCATGAAAAAAGCAAAGAAAACTTAAATAGAATTATGAGCCCGGAGGGGTGTGAAATTAGAGCGAATAGAAGTATACAAGCAGAAGGAGCTTTCGCTTAAGTAAAACAAAATATGAAATTTAGAAGATTTTTAAGCCGAGGTAAAGAAAATGTTCTATCAGAATGTATTATCGTGGCAATAGCTCATAACATTTCTAGGCTACACAATAAAATAGTAAAAAATAAATGTGGAATATATCTTTATCCTTTAAAAAAAGTATTCTAAATTTATTATTTATAATCAAATATTATCTGAAAAAATGGTATTTTTATACCTTGTATTTGTTATGCATAATTTTACTTAGAAAATAAACTTTATATAAAATAATTAAAAATATACCTATTAAGATAAGTAAAAAGAACTCTCACAGAACAAATTTAATTTGCTCATGCGACAGCCCTCTAAAGGAGTGGGCTTTCCACACTAGGTTGTAATAAATAAGTATTTACAAAATTTTGTTTTAATATTTTCGATTCGTGGTATAATAAAAGCAAAGAAACATATTTTACTTAACTTTGAGTGAAGTTTCCTTCAACAAATTATTTTGAAGATTTATTTTTCTGGAACTTTATATTAAGTTCCCAGCCACTCTTAGTTGTGAACTATACCCACTGTTTTAACTGTATAAAACAATGGGTATAGTTCATTGGTCGCTCAGAGTGGCATTTTAATTTATCGTAGATATAACTAGCTATAACACCAGCTATAATACTCATCATTAGATTTTCCATAGCTTTCCACCTCCTTTCATAAGAAAGTGAGGAAATTTCTATGGAAACACCACTCATAGCTTTTTCAAATATTTATTCCTTGCTATGTTTATTATATAATAAATATTGGAAATATAAAATTTATTATTCTATCTAAAAATATTCATTTTATTTTAATGAATGTCTTTTAAACTAAAAAAACAGTTATGAATTTATACTAATAATTAAGAACTATTCACAAATAATTAGTTTTTGTTTATGAATATTTAAGTATTATTAATAAATATTTCCTTGTACAATTTATACTATTGCAATAGAATTGAGATAGGTATCTAATTAAAATACTTTGGAGGTTTGATATATGAATAAAAAGTGCAAAAAAATCATAGCTACTTCTCTAATTGGTACAATTCTATTTACTACATTATTACCATCGGTTTCTTTTGCTGATAGTAACTCTCATCAAACAGGAATAGAATCATACATATTGGATGAACAAAGACTAAAAGATATTGATGAAATTGCAGCATATTTTGGTTTTACAGAACAAGAGAAAGCAGATTATATCAATGCTATTAAGGAAGTAAAGTTAGAGGCACAATCTACACCTACTACAAGAGGAAAATTAAGTTGGGCTGTAAAAATATTAAAAGTTGCTTGGACTAAAATTCCTACAAAAGTTAAAGTTGCTATAGGTGGATATGCAGCTTATGGCAGAATACTTAGTATTTTAAATACATTCACTGGCACAGTTGAAGATGGATTATATAAAGGTTGTAAAAGTCTTGGTATGAGTAATGATGTTGCATGGTGGGTTACTAAGGCATTACTAGCATTTGTCTTATAAAATATAAATTAGGAGCTGATAATACTTGATTACAAGCATCGTTTTGTATGTTATATGTATAATGAACATTGTATGTTATACATATAAAAAAGGAATTACTTTTTTAGCTGCTAATATAGTCATGTTGCTTTCAAATGTAGTCTTATCAATTTTAAACATAAATAAGATGCACAATAATATTATATCTGGTATTGTATTATTAGGATTTCTTCTTTCTATCATACTATTTATAGTATCATATTTTGCAAATAAAAAATCTTAGTATAGAAATTAAGATATAGTAGATATTGATTAGGATTATAGCTTATTTTTTATAAAGTTATAATCCTAATATCATCTAAAATCTGACACTCTATATGCCATTTTAAGGCTTTGTAAATTGTTCTATAACTTCTAATGGATTAGTTAATCCACCAGTCCAAAATGTCTCCCAAATCTTGTCTACTTTGCTCCTTAATTCGCCTGTAATCATATATGACTTTCCCTCCAGTATTCATAAAATAATTTGAATATATATTTTAGTTGTACTTCTTAATAATTGGTATTTTTATATTAAATTTAAAACTTTACTACACAGTTATTAAATTATTTTTCCTATTTACATGTCTTAGTTAAAAAACTAATGCAATACTCTTATTTTATGATTATTATATATACCATACAAAATTATTTTATCATATATCCTTCATAGAAGTCATCTACTTGGATAACTCTTACCATATTATAACTTTTTAATATTAATTTAAATATAGAAAGAAACTTTTTATTTAATCATATCACCTTCCTTATTTCAAACTTCTCAATTACAATCTTAATCAAAAAATAAAATAAGGTGCTGTCTCAAAATAGAGATAATTCTCTTTTTCATTGTCGGAATGATGAAAATATATTTAATTTCATACAGAAAAGGGTGTCTCAAAATGAACTAAAAAATTCATTCTGAGACACCCCCTTAATCTAATCTTACTTAATTATTTCCCTTTATTATTAACACTCCACTTTCCCTATTGCTTTTCCTACACATCCACAAACTTCCATTCTACTCTTAACAAACTCTTTAACTGAATCTAAACCTTTTTTACCATATTTCTTAGGGTCAATTACTTCTGGGTCAGAATTAAGCACATCCTTAACCCCATTACTATAAGCAATCCTTAACTCTGTTGCATAATTAACCTTACAAATCCCTCTTTTTATAGATTCCTTAATCATCTCGTCTGGTATCCCAGACCCACCATGTAATACTAATGGAACTGATACAGCCTCTCTAATTTCAGATAATCTATCTAAATCAAGCTTTGGCTCTCCCTTATATAGCCCATGTGCCGTACCTATTGCTACTGCTAAAGATGATACTCCGGTTCTCTCTACAAACTCTTTTGCTTCTAATGGGTCTGTATATGCTCCACCATCTCCACCATCTAAGTCATCTTCCTTTCCTCCAACTTTACCTAATTCAGCTTCAACAGGTATATCTGAAGGCATACATGCGTCTACAACAGATTTAGATATTGAAATATTATCTTCGTAACTTTCATGAGAACCATCAATCATAATAGAAGTATACCCGACTCTAAGTGCCTGCATAGCTAGTCCAAAACTTGAACCATGGTCTAAGTGCATTGCTACAGGAACACTTGCCTTCTCTGATGCTACCTTTACATTTGCTAAATAATAATCTAATCCTGCATACTTTATTGTTGAAGGTGTTGTTTGTAGTATTACAGGTGATTTAAGTTCTCCAGCAGCCTCTATTACTGCCATAACCATCTCCATATTTTCAACATTAAATGCTCCTACTGCATAATGCCCTTCTTGTGCATCTAATAATATTTGTTTAGTTGTCACTAATGCCATAATTCATCCTCCTATATGTTTATATTGATTTGATTTCTTCATTATTTAATTTTGATACTATTTCTCTACTTGTCTTGCTATTTAATAATTCATTTAAAAACTCTTCATTCATTAACTTTGAAGATAATTGAGATAATGTCTTTAGGTGTAAATTATCACCATCGTCCGTAGCTGCTATCATAAATATAATGTGTACTAGATTTCCATCTTCTGATTCAAAGTCAAATCCTTCTTTTGATACACCCACTGCTACACGTGGTATTTTTACTGCATCTGTTTTTGCATGTGGTATCGCTATCCCCATGTCAAAACCTGTAGACGATATTTCTTCTCTCTTATAAATTTCTTCCTTAAACTTATTTTTATCTGAAAGAGCACCCGATTTTTCAAGTATTTCAACCATTTCATCAATTACATCTGCTTTGTTTTTTCCCTTAACATCTAAAACTACTGTTTCTTCGCTATATAAAGACATATCATTAGATACGTTTTCCAATGTTGTAATTTTATCTGTACTTTTATGCTCATCCTCATTTTTAATTTTAGTTGTATTTTCTGTAGTAGCTTTGTTATCTACTACTTTAGGTGTAACCATCATATAAAGTACAGCACCTATTAATGAACCTACCAATATACATCCTACCCATAAAAGTGGCTTATTTACTAATCCTAGAACCAAAAATCCTCCATGTGGAGCTGGTACTTCTATTTTCATTATATAAGTTAAAATTGCTGATATTGATGAACCAATCATAAGTACTGGCAACACTTTTAATGGATTCTTTGCCGCAAAAGGTATTGCTCCTTCTGTTATATGTGTACTACCTAGTATATAGTTAATTAATCCTGCTGCTCTATCTTCTTCTGTAAATCTGTTTTTAAATAAAGTAGATGCTATTGCTATTACTAGGGGTGGTGTTATACAAGCTGCAGATACACCTGCCATAAATAAATAGTTCCCCTGTCCTAAAAGCATAGTTCCAGTTACATATGCTGCTTTATTTACTGGACCTCCCATATCAAATGCTGACATACATCCTATTACTATTCCTAAGATTATAGGGCTTGAATTTTGTAATCCTGAAAGAAAGTTCATCATAGCATTGTTAAGTGCTGAGCATGGTCCTCCAAGCAATAGCATGGCTACACCAACAATACCTACACTTACTATAGGAATTATAAAAATCGATTTTAGCCCTTCTAACTGTCTTGGTAATTTTCTTAATACATGCACAAATAATTTAACTAAGTAACCTGCTAAAAATCCTGCTATAATTCCACCTAAAAAGCCCGAACCTGTGTCAAAGGATATCATTCCTCCAACAAGACCTGCTAACATACCAGGTCTTCCTGATATAGATTGAGCTATAAATGCTGCCAATACAGGAACCATCAAATTCATAGAATATCCACCAACAGATTTTAATGTAGCTGCTATTTGATTATACTGTTCTGAATTTGGGTCAAATGAATAAATCCCCCATAAAAATGATATGGCAGTAAGTACTCCACCTGCTACTACTAAAGGCAACATGTGAGATACACCATTCATTAAGTCTTTATATAACTTTTGACCAAATGATAAATTTCCTTCCTCTGCAACTTTACTACTTGATGAACTTCCCTTTCTAATAGGTACTTTACCATCAATACACCTTTGTATAAGTTCATTAGCTTTATGTATACCTTCTTTAACAGGTACCTCTATTACTGGTTTTCCATTGAATCTGTCCATATCAACGTTTTTATCACAAGCAACTATTATTGCGTCTGCCATTTCAATATCTTTTGCTGTTAATTTATTTTCTACACCTATGGCTCCATTCGTTTCAACTTTTATATCACAGCCTAATTCTTTAGCTGAATTTTTTAATGCTTTTTCTGCCATAAAAGTATGAGCTATTCCAGTTGGACAACCTGTTACCCCTAGAATCATCTTCTTTCCCATTTTTATACCACCTTTCTGACTCTTATATTTTTTATATAATCTTCCACATTCTCTAAATTACCTATACCATTACTTTCAGCCACACTTGCTCCTGTTGCTGCCGACCTTTTTAACGCATTTTCAATATCTTCTGGATTTTCTAACCATATACTTAAAAAAGCAGCTAATGCAGAATCTCCAGCACATGCAGAGCTGACTACTGTAATTGGTTGAGCACTAGCATAATAAATCGATTTCCCATTGTAAAAATAAGAACCTTTTTCTCCTAAGGTTAGCAGTATATTTTGAGCACCTTTTAAATGCAGTAGTTTAAGTACATCCTTAATATCTTCTTCATCTCTTACAATAATTCCAAATATATCTTTGATTTCTTCATCATTTGGTTTTATTAAATATGGGTTATATTGTAACAACTCCTTTAATTTTGGTGAACTTATATCGAGTATTGTCTTTATACTTTTATTTTTACAAATCTTAAATATATCTTCATAGTAATTATCATCAATACCAGGAGGTAAACTTCCACTTATTGATAAATAACTTATATCTTCTAGAGCCTCTATCTTCTCTAGCATATCTAGTTTTTGTTTTTCGTTTATATACGACCCAGAGTTTACAAATTTAAACTCATCACTTCCATCATTTAAAAATATATTTATACGAGTTGTATCTTCTACCCAAGTAGGCAATACATCAAATCCTCTCTTTTCGCTTTCTTCAACTATATATTTTCCTGAAAATCCTCCAAAAAATCCTAATATCTTAGACTCTATACCATAATGACCTAGTACAAATGTTACATTTAATCCCTTTCCATTAGGAGAATATACAGCATTTGATGTACGATTTACTAATTTCCTCTTTATACCATTAGTAGATATATTCATATCTATTGCTGGATTCGTAGTTAATGTATATATCATTGTCTTCCCCCTTGCTTGTGCTGTGTATGTTTTCATTATAATAAAAAAGTCTATGAAAATCTTTTCACAAATAGAAAATTGATTTTCATAGACTTTTTAATTTAATTTTCAGAATTATTATATCTGACCATATAATCTATAATTATCCTAGATATAATATACAAGGGCAATCTAGAGGACACTTCATATTCAGAGATTGATATATGTTCGTGCTTATATCCTACAATATATAAATCCGAATACTTTATAAGTTTTGCATTTTCACTACAACAGCAAGTTATAACTTTAGCTCCACTCAAATTAGCATTCTGTGCTGATTCTACAAGTTCTACAGTATTTCCATTCAACGAAAATATAATTATAAGTTCATCTTTTTTTATTGATTTAGATTTTATTTTCATTATATTAGGGTCATTTATAAAAACAACATTAAAGTCAAGTAGTTGCAATTTAAGACTAAACTCTTTTGCTACATATTCAGTAAGCCCTCTTGCTAAAATGTATATCTTACTGGATTTGTTTATAGTTTTTATTATGTTAATTAATGTAGTTAAAGATATTTGTTCTATAACTCTCTGTGCTTCTATAAAAGACTTATTTATTATATCCCCCATATTTTGTATATCATCATTTTCATCTTTTACTGTTAACCTATACCTAAGTTCATTAAAGCCATTTAAACCACATTTTCTAATTGCTCTTGAAACGGTTGCTGGAGATGAATATGTTTCGTGAGCAATCTCTACTATAGATAATTCTGGTAATATTGACTCATTTTCATTTATAAATTTAATTATTTCAAGTTCTGTTTTTGTTAGATTTTCAGAGTTACTTTTGTTTAACTCAATTATCATATTTTTTATCTCCTTGTATATAGTTTTATTTGACTAAATTTATTAAGTATTTATAATAATATATTACCTCTTAAATATTAATTTTTATACACAATTAGGATTTAGTCAATGTCTATATATGTAAATTTATAATTTTATACTTTAATTCATTATGTTATTTTGTAATAAAAAAGGAACTACTCAATTACCAATACTGAATTACTAGTACTGATTAATCCCCAATTTTGAGACCTTCAAGTAACTTAAACTATTAGAAATAATTTATAAACAATAAACATCATCCTCAGCTTATATACTTGAGTAATATCTTTTTTTATTAATAGAAATTACCTTATCAACAATTGAAATTGTAGCTCCAGTACATAGTATTGAAAATAGAGTTCCAAACCCTATATTTCCCCCTAAATATATACCTAAAATTAAAAACAATACATCTGCTATAGTTTTTAAGACTTTGTATGAATAGTTAAAATTATCTTCAATATAGATTAATATAGCATCTAAAGGACTCATCCCAATGTCAAACTTTATGAGCATTGCAAATCCAGTACACATAAGTATATGACCAATTATGAAACTCATTATTTTAATAATAGTCCCTAAACTACCTATATTAAAATCTAATAATAAGTATATATACAAATCTATAAATATTCCTGCTAGTAGTACATAAACACAGCTCCCTAACCCCAAGCTTTTTTTATTCAATAACAATGCTATAAACAACAAAGTCCCATTATATATTAATCCTGCTAATGTCTAATTTACAATTAAAAATATAAACATAACTTTTTTTATGACACTCATAATTAATAAACCACCTTATTTATAATTATAATCCCCCTTATAAAACTATATTAATAACATAGTATTTATAAGAGGGATTATTTATATTTAGAAATTATTTACTTTTTCTCCTAATTCTTCTCCATTAGTTCTTATTACATTTTGATACCAATAAAAACTATCTTTTTTATGACGTTCTTTGCTTCCATTTCCATCGTTATCTATATCCACATATATAAATCCATACCTCTTTTCCATTTCTTGAGATGAGCAACTTACTATATCTATTGGTGACCACATACAATAAGCTAATATTTCCGTTCCATCAGCTATAGCTTCACCTATTTGCTCTATATGTTTTCCTAAATAATCTATTCTATAATTGTCATGGACTTTTCCATCTTCAAATTTATCATGCATTCCAAATCCATTTTCAGCTATCATTATTGGTTTTTGATATCTATCATAGTATTGAGATAAAGTATTATATAACCCTTTTGGGTCAATTGCCCATCCCCACGGATTTGCTTTTAAGTATGGATTTTTTATATTATCAATTGGATTCATAGTATTTTTACTTGCTGAAACTGTTGTAGAATAATAATATGATAGAGCTAGAAAATCCATAGTATTTTCTTTTAATACCTCTTCATCCCCTTCCTTCATAACTATATTTATATTATTTTCTTTGAAAAACCTCTTAATATAAGCTGGATATTCCCCTCTAAAACTTACATCAGTGAAGAAATATTGTATCCTATTTCTTTTTAAAGCAAATACTACATTTTCAGGGTCACAGTCTTCTGGATAGGATGTACAATCTGCCATCATCATACCTATCATCATATCTGAATTTATTTCTTTTCCAAGCTTCTTAGTTAAAGCTGTAGCTATGAATTGATGATGAATAGCTTGATATCTAGCCTCTTCTACATTATCTACCTGGTCTACACAAAATGCAACTGAATTAAATGATTCATGGTATATTAGATTTATTTGGTTTATAACTATCCAGTATTTGACTTTATCTTTGTATCTATTTAATATTAATTCTGCATATCTAACAAAGAAATCTACTACTTTTCTATTAGACCATCCTTTATATTTTAATACTAAATTTAAAGGAGTCTCATAATGAAGTAGTGTTACAATAGGTTCCATACCATTATCTATTACTTCATTTATAAGATTATCATAAAACTTTAACCCCTCCTCATTAGGCTCTAAATCATCTCCATTTGGAAATATTCTAGCCCAGTTTATTGAAAATCTAAAACACTTTAACCCTAGTTCTTTTAAAAGCTTTAAATCTTCTTTGTATGTATGATAAAAGTCTATTCCACTACGCTTAGGATAATGCCCATTGTTATCTTTCATAGCAAACTTTATTTTTTCTATAGTCATATCAGACTCATAATGTTTAGATATATCTCTATCTTTATCATATATATGTACATCAGCTAAGCACCACCCTTTTCCACCTTCATTCCAGGCACCTTCTAATTGGTTAGCTGCTACAGCTCCACCCCATAAAAAATCTTTAGGAAACTTACTCAACTTAATCACTCCTTATTCTATTTATTATTTAAATTATTTACCTTATATTCTATAGACTTTACTATTCCTACTAAAGACATAGTTATATTTAATTCGCTGAATATTGTCATAAGAGTATCTTGAGCATGTGCAAATAACAGGGAATGAGTTCTTTTTTCTCCACTAGCTTCACCTTGTATGATATTAGTTTGAGCTCTATGTGCTTCTGTCATAAACTCTTTTGCTTTAGCTAGTTTTAAATCAGCATTTTTATAATCAAACTTTTCTAAATCACTAAGAGCTTGTTTAATTTCTGTTCTAGCCTCACCTGCACGAAGTATTATTTGCATTGCCACTTCTACTAACTCTTCATCTATTATATGTTCTTCAATTGTCATATTTATAATTTCCTTTCAACATCTAAATTTAAGCTTCTTGACTCTCTAATTTTAGTTCTTCTTTTTCATAAGCTTTAAAAAATGGATACCATATCATAAATAGTAATACTATGTTTATTGCTAAAACAATAAGACCTCTAACATCTTGATTTACCATAAAAGTAGATATACCAAAAGGAACATACCATAAATTAAACACCTTACTTGGAATTGTAACAAATCCCATACTCATTGATAAATAAGTAGTTATTGATATTACTATTGTACCTATCCACATAGGCAACATTAAAAATGGGTTCCATGCTACTGGAGCTCCAAACATTACTGGTTCATTTATGTTCATTATTGAAGGAACGACACATGCTCTTCCTATTGCTTTTATTCTACTAGCTTTGGATATACACATCATTAATACTAATGGTAATGTTGCTCCCCATCCCCCTAAAGTTATCCAACCTGTTTGAATAACTTCATAAGTATATATATTAGTTGCCACACCACCTGATGCTACAGCTGCTGCATTGGCTGCAATTGCACTAAGCTGAATTGCATAAGTTATCGGGGATAGTACCCATCCACTTATACCTAAGGAATATATAAATACTACTAAAAAGTTTAAGAGTACAAAACCAGGTAATGTCTGTGCTATATCTGATACTGGTTTAAATATTCTAACTATTATTTCAAACACATCAAAGTTAAGCCCATAAATTAATCCCCAACCTATAAACATTATCACTGCTATAGGTAACATACTGTCAAACCATTTACTTACAAAATCCGGAAGTGCTGAATCTTCGCCGAAAAATGAAAAAGAACCAAATAAAGACATTATTAATCCAGAGAATAATCCTGCAACTAGTGCCACAAGCATCCCCTCTCCTCCGAATCTATTGAAGTTAAATAAAGCACCCTGTTCTGTAATCTCTGGTCGAATCATCATTAGCATCAATCCTGCTCCTGCAAGACCTGCAACTACACTCATACTTTCAAATTTCTTATTCTTCATTATTTCCATAGGCAATAAAAATGCTATAAATAATCCTAAAAGCCCAAATGTATATTGATTTATTGGGCTTAAATCAGGCAAAAAACTTATGTAATTTTTCAAGACAGAAACTATAGTTACTAAAGAACCTACAAATACCATAGGTAAAACTTTCATTATAGTTGATTGAACCGATTGTACCCATATATTCTTAGTTATCTTATTTACAACAGGAGTAAACTTTTCACTTAACAAATCTATAAATTTATTCATAAACACTCTCCCCATAAGTATTTTATTTGTTTGATATTAACTCTAATGCTTCTTCTAAAGCCTTCGCCCCATCTAATCTTCCATATGCAGTTTTAGATATACATGCTACTGGCACATTATATTCATTAGCTTTTTGTTGAATTTCTTCCTTCATATAATCTAAGTGTGGCCCTAATAATAAACAATCTATTTCTGGTAAATACTTATCTATCTCCGACTCACTTCTAGCTTTTATATCTGCTTCTATACCCTTTTTCTTTGCACTCTTTCTCATACTAGTTGCCATAAAACCTGTACTTGCTCCTGAACCACACGCCAACAATACTCTTATATTTTTCATATTGATACCTCCAGTATTTTTATCCATTAATTTATTTCTTAATGAATTTTTTATTTAATTGTGCTTATATTGTACTTCCTAAATAAGCTCATTTCACATAAATATATTTCCTAATAATAGGAAATCATTTACTCTTAATTAGGCATATTAATATATAGTATAATGTATCTTATAATACGTACATTCAATTATATAATATACTATATCATACAGATTTTATTTTAAAACTATGCGAGGGAATCTAATGAAAACATCTAAAAAAGAGCTATTTTTAAATTTCATAAAAACGCAACATGATTGGATAGATTCATCCACATTAGCTAATTACCTTAATGTATCAACACGTTCGATTAGAAAATATGTAAACGAAATTAATTCTACTGGTGAATTTATACTGTCCTCTAAAAAAGGATACAAAGTGAACCTTAATAATAATTGTCAAACTAAAATTGATAGTTCAGAAAATACATCACCTGATAATAGGTTAAATTTAATTTTAAAAGAACTTATAGTTAACAGTAATGGAATTAATATGTTTGATTTAAGTGAAGAATTATTCGTTAGTTCAGCTACCATTGAAAGTGACATAGTCAAAGCCAATAAATTTATAGGAAGTTATAATTTAAAAATAAAACAATCTAGATTTTTATTGAAACTAGTTGGAAATGAGTCTGCAAAGCGTAAATTAATGAGCTCTATAATATTTAAAGAAACAGGAAGTGATTTTTTAAGCTTATTTGATGTACAAAAAATATATCAAGAGTATAATTTAACTAAACTAAAAGAAAATATAATACATATATTAAAAAAATACAATTTATTTATAAATGAGTATGCTATAAATAACATACTTCTTCATTTAATGATAACTATAGATAGAATAAAAAAGAATAACTACATAGAGTCTGTTGAAGTAGTAAACTATATAGACAATAATATAGATGTAAATATTGCAAAAGATATATCAAATTTTTTAGAATCAGAGTACAACATAACTTTAACTAGTACAGAATTATACTATTTAGTATTTCAGTTAACAAACAAAACTACTGTTTTAAACTATCATAAAATGGATACTAAGTCTTTGTCAAATTATATAAACGAACATTTTGTTAATCTAACTAAAAAAATAATTAAAAATGTATATGATTTATACTTTATAGATTTATCTGATGATGAATTTGTTGTAAAATTTACTCTTCACGTAAAAAACTTAATCAGTAGGGCTAAGAATAATCAAGTTTTGAGAAATCAAATACCTCAGAAGTTGAAAGATTCCTATCCTCTGATATACGATATATCTGTTTATATTTGTAATCAGATTCAAATTTTAGAAAACATAGAGATAGATGAAGATGAAATATCGTATATATCTCTCCATGTAGGCTCATTCTTTGATAGACAAAAACTACTAGAAGATAAAGTTCTTTGTGCATTAATTACTCCAAATTACTATGATTTACAACTAAGAATAGTAAGAGACCTTGAAAAAAGATTTAATGAATCTATAGAAGTTATTCAAATTTTTTCAGATATTCATAATCTAGACTTTGATAGCAAAGTAGACATGGTCATCACTACCTTACCAATTAGTAATAGATGCCCCATACCTTTTGTCTATATAAATCCTTATCCAAATAGAAAAGATTATGATAATATCCAAAGTAAATTTATTCAAATTAAAGATAGAAAAAACATACTTACTGTACAAAACCATTTAGAAATGTACTTCAGTGAGTCTTTATTTATGAAAAATATATATTTAGATAGTGCTAAAGATTATATAAAATTTATGGGAAATATTCTATACGAAAATAAATATGTTAAAACTACTTATGTAGATGATGTTCTTATAAGGGAAAACATGTCTTCAACTGCTTTTAATAACAACGTAGCAATTCCTCATAGCATGAAAATGGATGCTTTAAAAACTGGTGTCTGTTTAATTGTCAACGATAAACCAGTTAAATGGGGTAGGGAAAAAGTACAAATTATAGCCATGATACCTATAAATGAAAAAGAAAAATTCAATTACATATTCGAAAGCTTTATTGAAATACTATCTGAGTGGAATAATGTTAAAGAACTTACTAAGGCAGATAGCTATAGTAGTTTTATGAATAGAATAGCTTATCTTATTCAGAATATCTAAATCCATGTGAGACTGTAAATTAATTTGTACTTATATATATTGTTAAAACTATTAATGCAAAATTAAAAAGCTATCACATTGAAAAGTTTAAATTCTTACGTGATAGCTTTCTTTTTTAATTAATATATATTATTTTTAATATAACCTATTTTTTGATTGTTGTACACTAGTTATAAGATTAAATACTTGTATTGTTGTGGCAGTCATATTATCACTGGCAGTTTCTTTATCCATTGCTTCTTCTATTGTCATAGCTCTATTTACTATAGAAAAATAAGCATCTATCCCCTCTTCATTACACTTAACTGCATCTCCTGTTGTCGCTCCAGCCAAACCTATTACTTTTACGCCATATTTTTTTGCCAGTTTTGCAACTCCTATTGGTGCTTTGCCCATGGCAGTTTGATTGTCCAATCTACCTTCGCCAGTTATGACAAAGTCTACATCTTTTAACTCTTCCTCTAATTTAATTTCTTCTAATATTATTTTTATTCCAGGTTCTAATTTTGAGTTTAAAAATGCCAAAAACGCAAAACCTAATCCTCCTGCTGCTCCTACTCCTTCTACATTAGCTATATCTTTATTTAAACAATTTTCGACTACTTTAGAAAAATTTCTAAGACCATTATCTAACTCCTCAATTATTTCTAATGTTGCACCTTTTTGAGACCCATATATGTATGCAGCTCCATTTTTTCCAAACAGTGGATTGTTTACATCGCAAGCGATTTTAAAGTTACATTCATCTAATTCTTTTAATCTATTACCTACTTTTATGTGTCTTATTTCATTTAAAACTTTTCCTCCCAGCTTTACTAAGTTGTTATTTGAATCATAAAATTCAAACCCTAGAGCTTGAAGCATACCTACTCCAGCATCATTGGTAGCACTTCCACCTATTCCAATTATAAAATTTCTATATCCTTTATTTATTGCTTCTTTTATTATTTCTCCAACACCATAAGTCGTAGTGTATAAAGGATTTCTAAGTTCAGTTGGAACTAATGTTAGTCCTGATGCTTGCGCTATTTCTATTATTGCTGTATTTGTATCTTTTAATAATCCATATGTAGCATTTACTTTCTCAATTATTGGTCCAGTAACTTCTATAGTTTCTTTTTCACCATTCATTCCTTGCACTAAAGCATCTACTGTTCCTTCTCCACCATCTGCAAGCGGTAATATCTTTACTTCTGCATCTTTTTTAACTTTTAATATTCCTCTTTTTATTGCATTTGCTGCCTCTATTGAAGATAAGCTTCCTTTCAAGGAATCTATAGAAATTAATACTTTCATATTTATCTACTCCTTATTTTAAACATACATTATTTTAGACATACAATTTTCTAAGTATAATTTATATTTTATACCTTACATCTTCCTTTGTATATAACTTATACTATTTATCTTCTTTTTACTTTGTAAAAAAGGTCAAATATATATAAAACATATTTGACCCTTATATCATTACTTAACTAATATAGTTTTAACTTGGTTCATTGTACACTCTACACTTACAGAATTCTTATCTATTGATAAAAATTCTAATTCTTTTTCATTTAAGTTAACCTGTTTAGCTATTTTAATATTTTTGTTAAATACTATGTTAGCTGATTTTGTTTCTTCTTTAGTATTGTATAGTCTAACTACTAATGCATCTTCTTTTTCAGCCTTTTTCACAACACTTAACACAAGTTCCTTATTAGTTTCTTTGAATAAACTATATGAATAATCCACTTCTATTCCTGATTGATTCAATTTCATAGCATTATATGGCATTTTATTGTAAGTTTGTATTTTTGTTAGGTATTCCTTAGCCATGTTTGCAACATTTGCTTCTATCGTAGATTTTTCATGAGTAACTATTGCTAAGTCTATTTTTATATTTCCTATCATTTGAGAATCTGGAGTAGGTAACTTTATTCCTGATGGACGACCTGGACGTCTTACCATTTCTTCTTTACCTAGGAATCCTACACTTCTAAATAGAGTTACAGCTATCGTATCAAATTTTTCTCCTACTATTTCAAACTCTCTTGTACTGTTTGTAAGGACAGCTACTCCATGCTCTTCATCAGATAATCCAACGAATGTTAGCATTGGATATATAGAATCTGGTCTTTCACTCCATCCTTCCTGTTGCCAAACTTCCATAGCATCATCATACACATTTCTCTTTATATGCCCAAACTGATTATCAGATACAGAAAACTTTGCTGCTATATTCGTTGGTATATAAGTTCTAACTCTACAATCTCTTGCTTGGTTATTCATATTGAATACTACATCTATTATGGCTTTATCATTTGGAACATTTATAATTATATCAAAGTCAATAAATGAGTCTACTATATTATTTTTTCTAGCTTGTATATCTTTTGGTACTTTTAACCTATAATTTATCTTTATCTCATTATTAAATCTATTCTTCTTTATAGTATGGTTTGCTACTAAATTATCGTTAAATATTAATTTCTCATTTGGAAGTGGTGAAAAATCATACTCGTCTCCTTCATCTCCTCCATTTTCCATCAATAATACATTCTCAAAAGTTTTGTTTAATTTTTTATCAAATATCTTTAATGTTCCATTTTCATTGACTTGAATAGTATAAAAGTCATTGTCTACCATATCACATACTTCGTAAGCTTTTTCTGGCATATGGTCAACTTCTTTTATCATATATGCCTTATACCCCATTGCAGGTATTTCATCTTTAAAATTTATTGTATATGCCATAAATGGGTCATAGTTTCCATAGTGAACTATTTGACGGTCTATTAATCCTGCATCTATTTCTTCTTTGTGTATCACTTCAAAATCCAACTTATTATTGTCTCTATCAAATATTTCAAATGCTTTCATTTTAGTTATAACTTGGGCACTTACTGTTTCATTTCTATCATAAGGCATTAAGTTAAATGCTACTAACTTGTCTAAAGCCATTTCACAACTCATAGCATCAGCTATTTTTCTCTTGTAAAATATTATTAATTGGTCTACTTTTTCCTCAGCTAAGAAAAATCTATTCATTATTTCTTGGTGAACTTTATCTGAACAACAACATCCAATACTGTCATGAGCATGATTTTTCATTATTTCTTTCCAAATTAACTCTATTAATCCATGGTGATATTCAAAACCTAGAGAATATGCAATAGAAGCTAATGGTTCTAAAATATTAGTTATCTTTGATTCTATTCTAGCATTTGCTGCTTTTATATCCATTCTTGTTGAGAATATACTTCTATGCACCCTCATATATTTCCCATCTAGAAATTCCCCTTTTAGTGTATCTATGTCTTCGTTTTTTTCTAGTTCTTTAAATATATTTTCATATCTACTTAAGAAAAATTCTCTCTCTGGATAACATTCTTTTAATTTGCATATAACTTCAAATATATTCTCTTGAATTGGCATTTGGTCATGCCCATTTGGAAGTATTATATGGTCTGTAGTTGCTCCTTTATCAAGGACTGGTAAGTATTTATCCATTCTTGTTCTTAACTCGTATTCATCCATTGGTAGATATTTCCCTATTGCATAACCTAATGGAAGTATTTGAGCCAAAACAGAAGACCCATCATCACTCTTCCAGTTGAATTCTGTTTTATTAGTTCCCTTTCTTTCAGAACATCCTCTCCAAAACATTGAGTATTTTATATCAAAACCATTTAGTATTTGTGGCATTTGAGCACTTTGCCCAAATGAATCTGGTAAATATCCTATTTTCATGTATTCTCCAAATTCATCACAGTCTTTTATTCCATACAATAAATTTCTAAGTATTGACTCTCCACCAACTACCATTTCATCAGTTTGAGTATACCAAGGACCTATTATTAACTTTCCTTCTTGAACCAATTTTTTTATTCTATCCTTGTATTCAGCTTTAACTGCTAGATAATCTTCCAATATAGCAGTTTGACCGTCCATCACATAATATGGATAGTTATGATTATTTTCTAACATATCCATGATTTCTTCCATATTATTTACAAGTAATATTCTAGATTCCTCGGTTGAGAAGTACCACTCTCTGTCCCAATGCATATGAGGAACTATGTGTACATTTTTTTTCATTATTTATCCTCCAAAACTTATCTGATAATATTTTCTGTCTAATTAAAAATCAAATAAAAATATTACTGAGTTTACATAATTTTTCAATATTTATTTTATTAATATAATTAAATCTCTAATAATTCATCTTTCTTTGATTTTTTTGTTTCCTAGTTATTATTAATAACACTGCTGATATTATAGCTCCAAATACTGCTGCAAAGAACCATATTGATGCTGCCATAACTCCTGACATACTTCCCTCTAAAAGGGCTAATGAGAATATACCAGCTCCAGGCACTTGAAGCCCTATATTGAAGAATGCTACTATAGAACCAGTTATGGCTGAACCAGCTACTAATGATGGTATAACACGAATTGGGTCCTCTATCATAAATGGTATAGCACCTTCAGTTATTCCAGCCAATCCTAATATCCAAGTTTGCTTTCCTATTTCTTTTTCTGATTCTGAAAATAAATCTCTACCTAAAATAGTAGCTATTGTAACTCCAAAAGCTGAAACCATTTTAACTGATGCAAATATTGCATAAGGTATAAAGTTACCACTTGCTATTGCTCCTATTGCAAATGTGTAGGCTGCTTTGTTTATTGGTCCACCTAGGTCAAATGAAACCATAGCTCCTATTATTGCACCTAGTAGTATTGCATTTACTCCAGTCATTCCATTTAGCCAATTTATAAGACCATTGTTAAGTGCTGCTACAGGCTTTCCTACTACAAATAACATCAATAAACCTACTACCAAAGAACCAACCACTGGATATACCCAGAAGCTTACAAATCCTGCTAATGTACCTTTAGCTGGTATATTCTTCTTTAAGAATCTTACTATATAACCAGCAAGTAAACCTCCTAACATACCTCCAAGAAATCCACTACCTATTAAATCTGCTGCTAGACCTGCTGCGAACCCTGGTCCAAGACCTGGTTTTTCAGCTAGTGAGTAAGACATGTATGCTGATAATACTGGAACCATTAATGTCCCTAACATACCACTAGAAAGTTTTCTAAGTTGCCATAACCAAGAACCTTCTTGATTGTACAAGTCTTGTAGACCAAATGCCTGAGATGCTAATACTGCAAATGCAAGTATCATACCTCCTGCCACTATAAGTGGTATTATATGAGATACTCCTGTAAGTATTGCTGATTTCACATCTTTTTTCCATGATGATTTTTCATTATATGATGTATCTGATGATTTTTCTATATATTCACCTTTGCCTTGTTTTTGTGATACTTCTAAAGCTTCATATATTACTTCTTTTGCTCTTTTTAGTGGAGCTGCTACTGAAGTTTTTACACTTGGCAAGTGTTCAAATCTTTCTGTATTTTTAGGTGCTACATCTGTTGCATATATTATTGCTTCTGCTTTTTTTATTATATCTGGAGTATGAGGGTCTACCATACCATTAGCTCCTTGCTTTTCTACATATACATCTACACCTATTTCTTTACCAGCTTTAACTAATGCTTCTGCTGACATATATGTATGTGCTATACCTGCAGGGCACGCTGTTATTGCTAACACAATTTTCTTTGATTTATTTTGAATTATAGTCTCTTCTTTTGTTTTTTCTTTCTTTTCTTCTATATCTAAGTTATCAAATAATTCTTTTTTAGTTTTTGAATTTAACAACATATTCATATAATCCTCATTTGACAATCTAGTAACTAACTCAGAAAGTATTTGTATATGTGTATTTCCACCTTCATTTTCTGGTACTGCTATCAAAAATATTAACTCTACTTTATTATCTGGGTCTACACTTTCCCAGTCCTCTATTGGTGTCTCTAAAGTCATAGCTGCAAATGCTGCCTCTTTAACTGACTTAGATTTTCCATGAGGAATTGCAAGTCCTTTTTCAAAACCTGTTGGAGATAAAGTTTCTCTATACATTACAGCTTCTAAATATTCCTCATAAGATGTTAACTTACCTTCATCATATAGCTTTCTTGCTAAGAACTTTATTGCGTCTTCCTTTGTTTTTACTTTTTGTTTTAAAAAAACAAGGTTTTCATTTGTGATTTTCTTAAATTCCAAAATTACGCCCTCCTTAAATCATTTAATGTTATGAATATAGCATAAAATAAATCATGAAAATGTTTTTTTGAAATTATACACACAATTTCTTCTTAAAAAATAAAGATTTGTGTATTTATACACAAATCTCTATCTTAACCAGTATTGCTCTATTATCGCTCTCATAATCATCATGATTGGAACCTTATCTGATATATTATATCCATTTACTTGTCTAATTGTTGAATAGCAATATAAACTTATATCCGCAATTTGTTGTAATTTATTTTCACATATATGTGTTAGAGCTACTACCTTACATCCCTTATCAACTGCTATCTTTGCTGCTTCTATCACTTCTTTCGTTTCTCCACTTAAGCTAAGGGCAAAAAACATATCTTGTTCACCTAATTTTCCTATATCATGAAGTACTTCATGTCTTTGGCTATAGTAGGTTATATTATTATGACCACCTCTAATTTCTTTTACTAATATCTCACACAAAGGAATGTTTTGACCTATTCCATAAACTATAATACTCCTAGATTTTTGAATCATATCTGCTACTTTATTTATTTTTTCATAATCTATTAGCTCTAATGTCTTTTTTATGTCTGATTCAAAGCCATCTTTAACCTCCTTATTCTCATCTTTTAACTCCTCTTTTAAATTATTTTTTAGTTGAGAAAAACCATCATACTCCATCTTTTTACATAACCTAACTATGGTATTTGGCACAGTAAAAAATTTATCTGCTAAAGATTGTATTGATAATTTTATTACTTCTTCTTTGTTTTTTCTCATATATTCAATTATCATGTCCTCTGTATCTGTAAATTTATACTCATATTTTTTTGCTCTTTCATAAAATTCCATAGTTTCTCCTCCATCTATTTTATTATTCATAAGTAAAATTCAAAAATATTATCTAAAATTTTCGTTAATATTATTATAATTTAATATTTTTAATTTTTTAATGTATACTACTCCTTTTATTATACATAAAAAATGTGCACTTCCTATATTGATAGAGATGATTCAAGTTTTTATTTTGATACATCTCTATCAATATTCTTTTAGGAAATACACATTTTTTTCAAATACTTATTTTTAATTAACATTTTAGCTAATCTATTCTTTATATATAATTATTAGCCTTTAAAATGTCTTTAAAATCAACCAACTCAATCTTATTTCTTCTTAACCACATTTTAACTTCCTTATCACATAACATTGCATGTTCATATACTCTCTCTTGAACAAGAGAGGATGATTTTATAAGACTATAATCTATAAATCCTGGATGAGTAACCATCAATGTTATATCTTTATCTAAATTTATATATTTTTCTTCAAATAATTTAACAAAAGATTTGTTTAACTTGTAAAAATCATTCTGAGGATATTTACTTGGCATACTAATACATGAATCTAAATAATAGGGACAACTTGGTATACCGTATTTTTTTGCAGCATCACACATTGCCGATATTGATACATCTTCTTCTATACCATGTATATCAATATATTCAGGCAACTTATTCATATACCACTTGTAAGTTTCAATTTGAGCACAAACTTCTTCATATACTTCTTCATAATTAAAAACCTCTTTACCTGTCAATAGTTGCGTTCTTCTTATTTTGCTAGAAACAAATTTTCCACCTTCATCTAACAAATTCTTTATCTTAATATGTTCTTTGCAACAAGGTTCTCCTATTACTAAGTTAACATGTAAACCAAAACATATATCATCATTTTTTACCATTTCTATAGCTTGTCTTGAAAAAGGCATATTCACCATGATTCCAGCACTTGTAACAATACCATTCTTATAAGAAGATATTATTCCTAGTGTAACACCTTCTGAATATCCTATATCATCTGCCCTAACTACTAATTTTTTCATTTTATGCTTCTGCCTGCTTTCTTAACTCATCAAGTTGCATTTCCATTTCATCCTTTACTTTAACAACATCCGTTCCTACAATAATTTGAACTGATGTATTACTCAATTTAATTACCCCTTTTGCCCCTGTTTTTTTTATATTATCATCATTCAAAAGTGTTGCATCCTTAACTTCTAAACGTAATCTTGTCATACAATTATTTAGTGTCACTATGTTCTCATAACCACCACAATTTTTAATTATCTGCTTAGCCATATATGAAAAATTACTATGAGAAAGTTGTAAGTTTTTTTCTTCTTCACTAACATTATTACCTATCTCTATCTCAACTTCACGTCCTGGTGTTTGTACATTGTCTTTTATTATTATGTATTTAAATGTTAAATAGTATAATACAAAGAATACAATTCCTATAGGTATAACCAACCATGCTTTATCCCCATAACTAAAACTTAAGATATAGTCAATTATACTTGCTCCATTAAATGAACCCAAACGAGCTCCCAATAAATATAGTGCAACTCCTCCTAGACCAGAATAAAAAGAATGAATTATGTACAGCTTTGGAGATGCAAACAAAAACGAAAATTCTATAGGTTCAGTTACTGTTGCCATAAAAGAAGTCAATGCTCCAGCCGTCATTGCTCCTTTTACTTCTTGTTTATTTTTATCTTGTGCTGTTTTATATATAGCATATGAAATAGCAGGTATTGAAAACATCATAATTATGTAAAATCCTGTCCAGAAAAATCCTGCATTTGGGTCTCCTGCCATAAACCTAGGAATCTCCCCTCTTATAACTTCTCCTGTTGATGTTGTATACTCCCCCATTTCAAATAGTATGTAAGCATTTAAAACTTGATGTAATCCAGTTGGTATTAGTGCACGGTTACAGAATAAAAATAAGAATATTCCTATTGCACCAGCTCCTCCCAACCAAAAACCAAATTGATTCATTGCAGCTTGTGGATATATCCATAATAAACTAAATATATATGATAAAATTAAAGCTACTATTGGTGCTAGTGTAATTACACATTTTTCTCCTGCAAAGAAGCTTAAAAACGCAGGAACTTTAACTTTATATGTTCTATTGTAAGTCCATGCTATACAAGCTCCAACAATTATCCCACCAAATACACCTGCATTTAATGTATCATTCAATAACTCTAAATTTGACTTAAATATCATATATGCAACTACTGCTGCAACCATTACACTTGTTTTATCTTTAGACTTTGAGTAGGCACTAGCTGCTCCTAATAAAAATAAGTAGTCCACATTTGAAAATACTATATTAGATATATTAGATATAGCTGGGACATTAAGCATATTTGACCCAAATAATAATCCTAGTATACCTGCTGCTGGCATTACAGCTATCGGCACCAGCATAGTCTTACCTAAAAGTGATAGTTGTTGCATCATTTTGTTTAAGAATCTCTTCATATCCAATCCCCTTTCTCTTTCGATTTATTTTTTTGTGAAAACGATTTATTTACATTTTATATTTTAAATATTATATTTGTTTAAACAAATTGTCAATATTTTTTATTTATTTTATTTTTTTCATTTAAGTTCATATCTAAATTCTTTTGAGTATATTGCTATATCTAGCCTATTTTTTTAGATTAAATTTTTCATTTTTAAAATATGTTTAATCATATATTTAAAACAACTCACAAAATAGTTTAATTTTATCCTTTTTATGGTTTATATAATTTCATTTTCACTATACATGTCTAAACACATTTGATATAATTTGTTCATATCAGTTTACTAATATTACTAAAAACCTTTAAGGAGGGGTATATGGCTAAAAATAAATTTTCAGAGATATATGAAGTCTTAAAAGAAGAAATACTTAATGGTAAATATAAAAGTAATATGATGTTGCCTACTGAACTTCAACTTATTGAAAAATTTTCATGTAGTAGAAACACTGTACGTAGGGCAATTTCCCAGCTAAACACAGAAGGATATGTCCAAAGTATAAAAGGTAAGGGTGTTGTAGTATTAGAAAATAGTTTTTCTAATGATTTTTTTCTAAATATGCACAATTTCAAGGGTGTAGAGTCGATTGTAGAAGATAAAAAGGTTAATACTGCTACTAGTGTTCTTCATTTCAGCAAAATTTTGGTTGATGAGAAATTGTCCAAAAAGACAGGTTTTAAGGTTGGTAGTGAAGTATATCACCTTCACAGACTAAGATATATTGATAACATACCTAAAATACTCGACATTAACTATTTTCTATGTAGTGTAGTTAAAGACCTTGATGTTTCTATAGCACAAGGCTCTATTTACAAATATATAGAAGAGCATCTAGGCACAAAAATTGTTTCATCCAGAAAGATATTTAAAATTGAAAAAGCTACTGAGCTTGAGTTAAAAACATTACCTCTAAATGATTATAATTGTGTGGGTGTTATTAGAAATAGTGTATATACTGATGATGGAAAGCTTTTTGAATATACAGAATCAAAGCATACACCTGAAACATTTATATTCATGGATGTTACTCAAAGATATTAAAAGAGGATGTCTCAAAATAAAAATTTGAATCATCTTCTTTTATTTTATCAAATTAAAATTATTCATTTTAGTAATCAATTTTTTGTCACTTGCAAAATAGATAGGAACAAATTGTCCCTATCTATTTTTAATAGTTTATTTTTTAAACTACTTGTTATTAAGGTATAAATAGTCTATACTCAGTTTAAATCTTTCAAGACCTTCTTTTAATTTTTCTCTTGGACAACCACAATTTAATCTTAAATATTTCTCACTTCCATATACTTCTCCACTCATTATTCCTACTCTTCCAATATTAATTAAAGACTCTTGTATTTCTTCACAAGTAAATGGAACATCTCTACAATCTATCCATGCCAAATAAGTACCCTCTGGCTTTGTAAATTTAATATCCTCAAAATTCTCTTTTATAAACTGCGACACATAACTTAAGTTATTATCTATGTATTCGACAAGTTGTTCTATATAATAATCACATTCATTGTAAGAAACCATTGTTGCATACATACCTGGTAAACTTACAGAGTTTAGAAAATCTCTTCTTCTTGTTATTGCTAAAAATTCATCATATATATTTTTATTTGGTATAACAGCATATGAACCTATTAACCCTGGATAATTAAATGTTTTACTTCCAGAAGACACTAAATATAGTTCTTTATATTCACTTAAATATTTAACTATTGGTAAATGTTTATTTCCTGGCATGATTATATCAGCATGTATTTCATCACTTATAATTTTTATATTGTATTTTTTACAAGTATTTATTATAAATTTTAATTCAATTTCTTTCCAAACCTTACCTGTTGGATTATGAGGTGAGCATAGCAATAATACATCACAATTTTTTACACTATCTTCAAATTCATTAAAATCTATATTAAATTTGCCATTTTTTTCATATAATTGTATTTTTTCTAACTCAAATTCATTTTCTTCTATTACACTGAAAAATGCATCATACATAGGATTAAATGTAGCTACTTTCTTTTTATTGTTACAAAGTAATCTAAGTAGTAATGATACTGAATACATAACTGACGGGCTATATAATACCCAATCATTCTCTATTTTTGCTTGAAATCGTCTATTATAATATCCTGCAATGCTTCCTTTAAAATCATTATGATTCCATCTAGAATATCCATATATCTGATGCTCTAACATCTCTTTTAACTTTTCATATACTGGCTTAGGTATTGTAAAATCTGTGTCTGAAATAGAAAATGGAATCAAATCTTTTTTACCAAATCTATCTTGTATATAATCCCACTGTGTACAATAAGTACCTTTGCGGTTATAAACTTCATCAAAATTGTGCTTCATATTAATCCTCCAATATAATTCTCATATACAACATTAAAGTGTGATTTATTAGATTTTGATGGAGTATTTTTTGTTTAATTTGTATATCTTCCATCTAAAATCAAATATTGATTATCTTTTATTATTAAAATATCTTGCTACTCTATAAAATAAAAGCTATGAATATAGATTTGTAGCTCTATTTTCACAGCTTTTATTTATATGCTTAAATTATATTTCTAGAAATCTAAATCACCTAATAAACCTAAATCTTCTGGAGATATTACAGATTCTTCTTGAACTTCTTGAGCCTGCTTAGTATCTCTCTCATCACATTGCTTTTCATACATTTTATAGAATGGATACCATATTAATATAGAGCCCACCATTTGAACTGCTTGAACTACTGGAGTTAACCAATGCCCATTTACTAAGAATCCTTCTATAAATACTCCTAAATATGGAGGGTTGAAAAAAGGTTTGGCCAATATTCCTGCATGCATCAAGAATGATGGAAATGTTCCTAGTATAGTTCCTCCAATTACAAAAGGTAAAAAGAATGTCGGATTTAAAACTATTGGTCCACCAAATAATATAGGTTCATTTATGCCAAATAATGCTGGTACTAAAGAAACTTGACCTATACGCTTGAAATCTACTCTCTTAGACATTAAATACCAAAATACCAAACCAAATGTTACTCCTGTTCCTGTAAAATTTGCAAATGCACTTACCATTCCTCCTGTATAGAAGTGTGGTAGTGATTGACCTACTGCCATAGCTTCCAAGTTTTCAGCTAAAAATTGTGCTGTTATTGGTGCTGTTATTGGCGATAATACGGATGGATGTATTCCAAAGAAGAATAATGTTATTCCTAAGAATGTTATAAATGCAAATGTAAATGGATTATCTAAAGAACCAACTAATGGAGCTAAAAATTGAGTAAGTATTTCTGGAGGCAGTACTCCAAACACTTGTAAAGTCACTATTCTTATACCCATAAATACTCCAACTATTATTACTGTTGTAGGTATTAATTCAAATGAACTTGATACAAAATCAGGCACACTTTCTGGCATACGTATAGTAAAGTTTTTCTTTTTACACCATCTATACAACTCAACAGCTAATACACCTGCCACCATTGCTATAAACAAACCTTTAGTTCCCATATATTTAATATCCATTCCACCATCTTCAGTAAAATTAAAACTCATTAAAAGAAAACCAACGGCAGCTAAAGACATTGCTCCTGGCACATAAAGCTTATAGTGTTCTGAAAGGAAATACGTTATACACATACATACTAAAAATCCCATCATTCCTATAGTTAAGTGAAATGGAAGTTGTAACGAGTCCATATTATTTGTTATAAATGAAGTTATAGCATTTGCTCCCATAGCCTTTTCTGCTAAGTTTCCTATAGCCTCTGGCATAAGACTTAAGCTTCCTATTATAAGTATTGGAGTCATTGCCACCATTGACTTTTTAATTGCACTTAAGTGATGTTGCTTGTCCATCTTTTGTGCAATTGGTGTAAGATGCTTATTCATAAATTGTTCGAACTTTTTAAACATTATTTTCCCCCCGTCATCATAGTATACTTTAATGAATATTACATATTAGCTTTTTTGTGAGCTATTAATGCCATCTTAAGTGCAGTTGCACCATCCATTTTTCCATATGTATTTTGATCTATTATTACATATGGTACATTTTTAGGCTCTAGTATAGGTTTTATGTAATCAAGTCTATGAGCTATTTGTGGTCCTATAACTAGTACATCACAATTATCAACCTCATTTTTTAATAAATCTACTGGTATTGCTTTAAATTCAAAATCATCAGAATTTAATTTTTTACTATTTTTTACAGTGTTCTCCATGTTTTTCATTAGCATTGTAGTCGAAAATCCACCTGCACAACATAATATTATTCTCATTTTTACGCCTCCTTAGATTCAAATATATCTATTAATTTTTCTATTAAATCTCTAGATAACTGTGAAGTCATGTAATGATCCTGAGCATGCACCATTAATAAACTCACCATTGACTTACTCTCACAATCTCCAGATAATTCACTTTGTATTAATGCAGTTTGTGCATTATGAGCTTCTACATCTATTTTTCTAGCTTCTTCCATACAAGCTCTAGCTCCTTCATAATCACCTTCTTTCACTTTATTTAAAGCTTCAAATGACTTTGTTTTACTATCCCCTGAAGAAACTATTATCTCCATTATTTTCACTTCTAAATTTTCCATGCTTACCTCCTATGTTGTTAAATAAACTTTAATATATCACTGTACTTCTCCATACTCATATCATTAATAACAGCAGTACATAAATTGATAACCTCTTCAACATCCCTCATATCTACCATTGAATAATTTCCATGACAGTATCTTAAAGGAACACCTAAAACTATAGCTAATTTTCCTTCATTTACTAGATGTGCATTTCCAGCATCTGTTCCTCCTCCACTAAACATATCGCACTGGAATTTTATATCATACTTAGTTGCCAAGTCTTTCATATAATTTAAGAACTTTTTATTAGGAATCATTGTCTTATCATAATGCACTATCATACAGCCTTTAGATAATTGGCGTTGATTTGTGTAATTTCTAATTAAATCTGGTGCACAAGCAACATCTATAGCAAACACTACATCAGGATTCACTACTTTTGATGCTGTTTTACCTCCTCTTATCCCAACTTCCTCGGAACTTGTGTACACAAGGTATACATCATTGTCATTCTTTTTTATTTGATTAATTCTTCTATCTATCTCTTTAAGTACATAACATCCTACTCTATCGTCTAAAGCCTTTGCCATAAGTACATTTTCACTTAACATTTCACTATCACTAGCAAAGCATATTATATCTCCTATGTTTATGCCTAAAGCATCAACCTCTTTAGCTGTACTTACTCCTACATCTACATATACATCTTTTACTTTGCGATTTTCATCATATGAACAATTCATAAGCCCTTTTACCTTAGTCCCATCAACTTTGCTTATATTTACTTTTTGGAAAGACTTTGCACTATCTTTAACTCCACCAACAGTAATTAAATGTAGCATTCCAATATCACTTATATGTCTTACCATAAATCCAACTTCATCCATATGAGCACAAAACATTATTTTTAATCCTTCACCTCTATGGTGAACTATCATACCTCCTAAGTTATCAAAACTAATTTCTCCATTTATATTCTCAGCTAATATCTCCCTTATTTCTTGTTCATTTGAAGCTATTCCATCTGCCTCACATAGTTTTTTTAAATAATCTATACTCATACGATTACCCTCTATATTCTTTGATTTATTAAAGCTACAAATTCTTTGAATGTTTTAGCATTTACAAGTAGTCGAACAGTTTCTATATCATTCATTATTTCATATAAACTGCTACTAATTTTTTTATAAAGTCCAATATTTTCTTTTTTTAAACAAATCATAAATATTAAAGAAACTTTTTTACCTTCAAATACTATTGGATTTTGTAAAATCTTTACTGAAATTAAATTCTCATTTCCATCAATATCTATAGGATGAGGTGTTGCAACTCCATTTATATATATATTTGTTGCAAAGGACTCTCTTTTCAAAACCTTCTCAGAGTATCCATAATTTCCTGCACCTTTTAATTCTATATTTTTAGACATATCTTCTAAACATTCAATATAATCTATTGAATCATTGTCTATATTAAAATAGTCACTTCTTAAAAATTTACTGATAAATGCTTGACCTTTATTTTCTAAAGAGTACTCCTTAAATTTTTCAAACATAATCAACTCTTTAATTCTTAAAATATCATAATCATCTAAAAGTTCTTTTATATATACAATAGGTACTTCTAGTTTTATATCTAGTTCACAAATCGAGAAGATAATATCTGGATTAAATTTTTCTAATTCTTTCATCTGTATAAGAGAGAAAGTTTTTATATTAGTTTTTTCAAACAAACTACTTATCTTAAATTTTATTAACTGAGCACTTCCACCACCTGATGAGCATACTATTGCTATTGAATTATACTTTCTAAATTCATAGATAGCTTGCTTTTCCATATTCATAGCAAAGTATGTAGCTATAAACCCAATTTCATCTCGTTGGATTTCAACGTTATACTTTTTATACATTATTTTTCCTAGTAATATAGCTATATTAAAAGCAACTGGATATTTAATTTGTATTTCATCTATAAGTGGATTTTGATAAGATATACTAAAGGTTGACCTTTCTAATAATTCTGTCAAATGATTTAGTAATGACTTTTTAAATTCTTCATCTTCATTAAAATATGTATTATTTTCTTTCTGAACCTCCCATGACTAAAGTCACAGGGTTCCTGCTTCATAGAATTTTGCATACTAAAATATGTATTCTCCACAGGCTATCCCCGCAGTTCCTACGGTTCTTACATAAGTTATTTATTTTGAACTGTTATTAGTCTTAATCCTTCTTTTAATATATTTATACTTGCATTTATATCCCTATCGTGAGTTTCATTACAACAAGGACAAATCCATTCTCTTATATTTAAGTTCTTCACTTCCTCGTTTTTGTACCCACATTTATTGCATATTTGTGAACTTGCAAAGAACTTACCTACCTTTACAATTTGTCTAACATGCCAATTAGCCTTATATTCTAATTGACGAACAAATTCTGACCACGACACATCAGAAATAGAGAGAGATAGTTTACGATTTTTAATCATGTTCTTTACTTGTAAATCTTCTATGCAAATAATATCATTCTCTTTTATTAATTTAGTAGATAATTTTTGTAGAAAATCCTTCCTTTGATTAGCTATATGTTCTTGAAGTCTTGCAACTTTTAACCTTGCTTTATTTCTATTTAAACTACCGATTGTTTTTCTCGATAATTCTCTTTGTAATTTAGCAAGTTTTCTTAATGACTTCTTAAGATACTTAGGATTTTCTATAAAGTCTCCACAACTTGAGATACAAAATTCTTTAATTCCTAAATCTAAACCTATCTGATTATTAGTATTTTCAAATGTTTCAATATCTACATCAGTACAGCATAATGATACATAATATCTACCACTTGGTTCTTTAGATATAGTGGCATTAAGTATTCTCCCTTGAGGTACTTGTTTATCCCTTATTTTAACCATACCAAGTTTAGGTAATTTTATATATTGACTAAAGTACATAATGTTTCCATTTGTAAAGTTAGTTTTATATGAAAATCTATTAGTTTTCTTTGATTTAAATTTAGGAAATCCTGCCTTTTCTTTAAAGAATTTTTCATATGCGTTTTCTAAATCTTTTAAGGCGTTTTGTAGTGAAAATTTGTCAGGTTCTTTAAGCCACTTTAATTCTTTTTTTAAATTGGTCAAATCAGAACTGCACTGTTTATAAGTAAAAGTTTCTTTATCGTTTTTATAAACTTCTATTCTTTTAGCAAGATATTTATTATATACAAATCTACAACATCCAAAAGTTTTGTTAATTAACTCTTGCTGTTTTTTATTTGGATACATTCTAAACTTATAAGCTTTTTCCACTACTATCACCTCACTTTAATTGTTTTTTCTGATACACTTTTTAATGATTTTATCATATTTGGTATATAATGCTGTGGTGAACAATTTATTCATCACCTATCATAATATAATATTAACAAACGTAATTATTTAAAACAATTATTTTGGAGGTTTTATATTTATTTTTAAATAACATATTTAAGAACCATAAGTCTTAACTTTTATCATTTTTGAGGTTGTCGTTCACATAAGTTCGCTACTACTTATGCAGTTCTCTTATGAACTTCTTACACTTTCATGCAAGCACAGACTATATCTTATCCTTCGGCATTATCCGTTAAGGTCTACCCACTTCCACTACCAATAGCTTGTAGTGTACTTCCCTCAAGAGGAATAGTCGTTGAAGTTTCTCCTATTCGGAGCTTACCTGCTGATTGCCCATTTTAAAGTACTTAGGGTTTAACCTTATACCATCTAACCAATTTTTTCTACTTTCGTAACTTTCACACTTAGGTTTATTTCATCCTTATGTTTTAGTTTGGTTAGCTTTAGGGGTTTTTAGCAATTCAAGTAGTATTGGATAGGTTCTATCCTATCTCTACATATAAGTTTCCCTATATGCTGACTACCTTAGCTACTAGTTCACGACTAAAGTCACGAGTATGCGTAGCTATTTTTTAATCAAATTTCTCTAAAAAATCTTCTAAGTCATCTCTTAAGCTATCTGCACCTCCTTGTGTGCTAAATTTTTGTCTAGCTTTTTTCTTTATCAAAGATTGCAATATCTTGTAATCTTCATTAGATAAATTTAATTCATATTCATTGGTACTATCATCTAGTTCTAATAATTTAGCTTGCTTATCTATATACATAGTTACTTTTAACCAAGATAGTATTTCTTTTAGCTCCATATAATTTATGGTCAAATTATTTTCCTTTAAGTTATTAATAAATTTTTCCTGAATTTCTTTAAAATCGTTTTCCAGACTACTATCAATATACTCTTTTATAATTTCATTTTCTTTTATATAAAGGTCTACTATTAATTCTCTCCTTTCTTTCATGCTATTTATAATTTTTAATCCATAGTGAGACTTTCTTTCTAGATTAAGATTATATTTTTCTAAATAAGAATCAATATCTTCTTTATATCCTTTTACTACTGACCTACTTGTCTTTAATTTTCTTAATATCTTGTCAATAGTTATATAATCTTCATTTAAGATAATACATGAAATTATATTTTCAGCGTTTAACTTAGGTTGGTCTAAATACTCAGACAACTCAACTTTAAATTTTTCAAATAAAGCATTATCTTTAATCTCTAATAAATAGCCTAATCCTCTTTTTTGTATTATTTTAAAACCTTTATTACTAGATACTTTAGATAAATACGAAAAGTCATTTTGTAGTGTTCTTTTAGATACAGAATACTTATCTATAAAATACGTTATAGATAGATACTTATTTGTGTCATTTAAATCATTTATAATATTTAATATTCGCATTCTTACACCTCCCTATTATCCATAATAGTTTTTATTCTTACATTCTAAAAAATACTGTAGAATTATTTCATTTTTTATCATTGTATAATTTAATATCGATTTGTGTAAGATGCTTATATTGTTATTATATTTTCTACACAATACTTTTAAAAGGTTTTTAATTTCACTATAAAATGAAATTAAAAACCTAATACATTACCTATTTATACCACAGCAACTTCACTATTCTCTATGCAATTATATGTTTATACAAATATTAGTTTTTTCCATGTTATAACTTTAGTACTAGTTTTATACTTGACAATTTGTTTAAACATATTATAATTAAGTTATAAATTACAGGAGGTATCAAGTATGAAAAATTGGTGGAAAAAAGCAACTGTCTATCAAATATATCCAAAAAGTTTTAAAGATAGCAACAATGATGGTATAGGTGATATAAATGGTATTATAGAAAAGTTAGATTATCTTTCTTTTTTAGGTGTTGATTTATTATGGTTGACTCCTATGTATGTTTCACCTCAAAGAGATAATGGGTATGATATAGAAAATTATTATAATATAGACCCAAGATATGGCACAATAAGCGACTTTGAAAAACTCTTAAAAGAAGCTCATAAAAGAGACATAAAAATAATGATGGATATGGTTTTAAACCATACATCTACTGAACATAAGTGGTTCAAAGAATCTAAAAAAAGCAAAGACAATCCATATCGTGATTATTATTTCTGGAAGGACGCTAAACCTGATGGTTCTGTCCCTAATAACTGGATATCTAGATTTAGTGGAACTGCTTGGAAATACGATGAGACTACGAATCAATACTACTTACATTTATTTGAAGAAACTCAAGCTGATTTAAACTGGGAAAATGAAAAAGTCCGTGAAGAATGTTACAAAATACTAGAATTTTGGGCTGATAAAGGTATTGATGGTTTTCGTTTAGATGTAGTCAACTTATTATCTAAAACACCTGGATTACCTGATGACCCTATAACAGGTCCAAAAGGAGATGGAAGAACTCACTACGCTGATGGTCCTCGTATACATGAATATTTGCATAACATGAATCAAAAAGTTTTCAAACCTAAAAACATAGTTACTGTAGGTGAAATGTCATCTACTACACCCGAAGAGTGTATTAATTATACTAGAGAAAATCGAGAAGAATTATCTATGGTTTTCAGCTTCCATCATATGAAAACAGACTATAAAGGAGGCGTAAAATGGACTAATAAAATGTTTTCTTTAGATAAATTAAGAAAAGCACAATCTGACTTCCAATATAAAATGTATGAAGGAAAAGGATGGAATGCTCTATTTTACTCTAATCATGACCAACCTAGAGCTTTATCTAGATTTGGAGATGATAGATTTTTTCGTCAAGAGAGTGCTAAGATGTTAGCTATAACACTCTTTGGTTTACAGGGTACTACCTACATATATCAAGGTGAAGAAATAGGTATGACAAATGCCTACTTTACTAAAATAGATGAATATGATGATGCTGAAAGTAAGAATGCATACTATGATATGATTAAATCTGGTATTGATGAAAGGGAAGCATTGATTATACTTCAACAAAAATCTAGAGATAACGCTCGTACTCCTATGCAATGGGATAATACTATTTATAAGGGATTTTCTAATCATAAGCCTTGGTTAAAAGTTAATAATGACAATATTAGTGTAGAAAATGAACTTAAGGATTCTCGTTCAGTATTTTACACTTATCAAAGATTAATAAAATATCGTAAGCAATATGATATTTTTACAGAAGGTACTTACAGATTGTTAGATGAAAATCATAAAAATCTATTTATTTATGAAAGAGAATATAAAAACCAAAATCTCCTTGTTATAAGTAACTTTACTCATGATAATGTAGTGTATAAATTACCTGAAACTTATTTGAATAAATTAAACTACACAATACTTGAAACCAATTATACTAGAGGTACAATTGAGAGTGAAATGGAAATAAAACCTTACGAAAGTATAATGATATATTATAAATAAGGTTATATTAAGTCTATTTTTAATATTTACATTCTATGCAACTAGAGTAGTCAAAAAATAAAGTTATTTATGTAAAAAGCGGTATAACACAAAAGTGTTATACCGAGTATCCTAAACTCAAAATAATCTTTATAAAATCACTGTAAATTACAAGAATTATTTGACTTCAACATCATTATATTTCTTTGAGTATACTTTAGTCATATAGAAATATATAGGAACTACAATTATCATTCCACCTAATCCCCAAATTATCTTCATAGGTTCATCGATACCTGCTTTTATTAGTAATAATATACTTATAATAACTGCAAATATTGGTATAATCGCTCCTCCAGGTATCCTAAAATTTACATCTTTACCAGCATACTTCTTTCTTAATATTAATACAGCTAAGCAGGTAGGAATATATTGAATAAATCTAGATACAACACTTATTTGAGATAATGTTGTAAATGAACCCGACCACGCTATTAGTAGAGTTCCTATAACAGATACTATAATTGCTATATACGGAGCTCCATTTTTATTAGTTTTTCTTATAGACTTAGGCATTAATCCTTGTTCAACCAAAGCAGCAGCAGACCTTGGTGTAAATATAGATGATGCAATATTTATACCTCCAACAGATACTATAGTTCCTATTGTAATTATATACCCACCTACAGGACCCAACATCTTAATAGCAGCATCTGCAACAGGAGTAGCTGACCCTGCTAATCCATTGCCTAATACGCCTATACTTATTCCCAGTATAAGCATATATATTACTGATACCACAAACATTACCATTACCAATGCTTTAGGTACATTTTTCTTAGGATTCTCCATATCTTTTGCTGCAACAGCTAAAGATTCAAATCCTGTAAAAGCATAAAATAAAGTTATGGATACTGCTACAAAAGCTGATGATGCACTTTGACCTTTTTGTATTATTACAAATGGTGTAAAATTAGAACCTTTTATAAAAAATAATCCTACAGCTATAAATAAAACTATTGGTAATAATTTTCCTATAGTCATTATATTGTTTAAATGCTTAGATTGTTTCATTCCCATAAAGTTTATAATCCCAAGCCCTACAACTAATATACCAATTATTATATTCTTAGTAAGTGGTTCTGCTGCTTGAGGCCATACAGATGATAGTGTTACAGCAAAGAAATTTGCCATAGTAGCCCAAGCAATCATACTAACTATCCACTTCATAAATCCAACTTCAAATCCAATAAAATCTCCAAACGCCTCTTTTGCATAAAGATATGGTCCACCATCAGTATCAAACCAACTACCTGCTTCAGCAAAACATAAAGCAATAGAAACAGCTAAAAACATACAAAAAACTAATACTAATATACTTGCTGGACCTATATCTGTATAAGCATCGCCAGGTAACCCAAATATACCTGACCCTATTATTGCATTGATTCCTAATAATACAATACTCCAAAAACCTAACTTAATGCCTTTTTCCATTGTTATTCCCTCCAAACCCAACTTAATATAGTCATAATTATTTTTATTTAGATGCTTCTTTAACTATTGCCATAAATATTTTTTTCATATTATCATAATCTCTAGTCATCATTTCTGGATGCCATTGTATCCCTATTACAAACTCACTTCCCTCCTTTTCTATAGCTTCAATTAAACCATCTTTAGCTGTAGCTGAAACAATATATCCTGGAGCTACTTCGTTGACAACTAAGTGATGAAAACTATTAACTAAAATTTCTTTTTCGCCTAATATTTCATATAACTTTGTACCCTCCTTTATCTGTGCTGTGTGTGTAGGTACATTAGATAAATGTTGCTGATTGTGTTTAATATATGCTCCTTCAATTAGAGATAAATCTTGATATAAACTACCTCCTTCAGCTACATTTATAATTTGTTCTCCTCTACATATACCTAAAACGGGTTTTTTCATATCTAAAGCATGTTTTAATAGTTTCATATCAAAAACATCTCTTTTTGGTGATATTGCACCTAGCTTATTATGAGGTTCCTCTTTCCATATAAGTGGATTTATATCTTGTCCTCCAGATAGTATAAGCGCATCTATATTAGATACTTGCTCCTTTATAATCTCATCATCATATACAATCGGTACAATATATGGTATAGCTTTACACATAACGACTGATTGTATATAGTCATTATTTACATAGGCCCTTTCATAGCCAGGAAACATTCCCCCCTCATCAATTAATAAATTACCTGATATTCCTATCACTGGATATTTCTTTTTAACCACTTTCTTCACCCCTTAACTTATTTATGAACAATAAAAAATGCTACTTCTATTAAAGAGCAAGTAGCATACCAATATTTTATTTATTTGAAGATTATAATTCATTTTAGAAATACTTTTTCTAAATACTAGTAATATAAATAACTTTATTAATTTATATTTTTTTCTTATGTTTAATTTGACTTTCTTAAATACTCCTAAACTTAATTAATAGGTAAAATAGGTATTTATACTTTCCTTTTTATTTACCTATTAAATAATATTTAATATATTTTTCCCTCTTCTATTTAATTCACTTCCCTTTCGACCTGATTCACATATTATTAAATCTAACTCTTTAAGGATATTAAGTATCCCCCTTACCTCACCTTCAGTTATACCATAACCTAATTCATTTATTAAATTGACAATACTATTTCTTCCAATGTTTTTATTAAGATTATTAGCATTTCTTAAGCATTTCATTACTAATTTTACTTTTTCTATAGATGTTCTATCTTTTAATATACTTATTTCTTTACTATAATCCTCAGTTATATTTAGTAAATTATGAGGTAAATCATTAATTAAAATAGTATACTCAGAGCTCATAATATTAATATACATAGCTGTATTTTTTAACTCTCTTATGTTGCCTGGCCATTGATATGAATTAATAATATCTTCAACATCTTGACTAATTTTCTTCTTTCTTTTCATAAAATACTTTAACATAAATTCTATGTCTTCTTTTCTCTCTCTTAAAGGTGGTATGTTTATAGGCAATACATTTATCCTATAATATAAATCTGCTCTAAATCTATCTTCTTTTATCATTTCTAACAAATTTTTATTTGTAGCTGCAATTACTCTAACATCAATATCTATTACATTTTCTCCTCCAACTCTCATGACTTGATTTTCTTGTAATACTCTAAGTAATTTGCTTTGTAAGTATATAGGCATGTCCCCTATCTCATCTAAAAATATAGTTCCGTTATTAGCCTGTTCAAATAAGCCTTTTTTACCTCCCCTTAAAGCTCCTGTAAAAGCACCTTCTTCATATCCAAAAAGTTCACTTTCAAGTAGATTTTCTGGCATAGCTGCACAGTTTATTGCTATAAATGGTTGACTATGCCTTGGTGATGCATTATGAATAGACTGAGCCATTAGTTCTTTTCCTGTTCCACTTTCTCCAGTTATAAGAACTGTATAATCAGATTCAGCTATTTTCATACCTAAGTCCTTAGTTCTTTCCATCTTCAGTGATACTGTTTTTATATCATCAAAAGTATATCTAGCCACTTGACCCTTTTCTCTAAGCTTCCTTGATAAGTTTTGTTCTAATTTTCTTATGTAAGTTATTTCTTGAATACAAAAATAATATCCAGTAACCTTTCCAAAACTTTCTATATTATATTTATTTACATTTAAATATTTATTATTAAGCTTTATAACTTCATCATGTGCCTTACTTAACCTAAAAATCTTTTTAATATTCTCATTCTCTAATTCATCTATATTTTTTCCTATAATATCACCTTGAATATCTAGTATATCACTTAAACTATTATTACAGATAATTACGTTTCCCTTATCTGATACCATTGCCATACCTAAGTTTGACAAGTTTATTATGGAATTTAATTCATCTGTTTTTATAGTAAGTTCCTTATATTTAGTATTTATTCCCGAATATAAACTAATCACTTCATCTGTATACTTAATTAACCTATCAGTAATTTCCTTATCATCCAATTTGAGTTTTGCTATTATTTGAATAAAGGTTGAACTATCAATATATCTATGCCCTAAATCAATAACTTCTTCTATATATTTAGGAACTAAATCTGCCTCTCCTGGCGTTATAGCTATCTTAATGTTTCTATATTCTTCATTAGGATTATATGGTATAAAATTTAAGTGATTTATTCCTATATTACATAGATTAGATATTGTTTCCAATATAGTATGGCTATTGTCATTTACTACTAATACATCTATTCCTTCTGGTAATGAAAATAACTTGTATATCTCCTTTTGCTTTATACTCCTATTTATAGTTATTATTTTTGAGACATCTTTTACATATTTTTTTATTTTTAATACTCTATCATCTATCATTACTAATATTATGTCACCTTTTATCGATTCCTTTTCTGTTATTTTATTTAAATAATAGTTTTTTATTATTATTTTATCTTTAAATATCAGTTCTAGATTTTTATTTAAAAAACATTCTAATTTAGATAGACCATCAGTTACTACTGCTATTGTTTTCATTTTATTACTCCTTTTAAAATATACTCTACTCTTTTATAATATACATTTGATTTTCACTTTAATAGCACAAAAAATTGTACATTTAGTATACTAACATATTCCTTTATTAGTTTTATGTCCCTAAATATCATAGTTGCAATATCTATCATATTTCTTAAACTTCTATAAAGCAAAAATTGTGCCAAATTAATAATTTTCTTAATTTTATTCTAAAGTTCCTCAATAGTATTTACAGACTTAGCACTTATAACTTATAAGTCTTTATATTATTAATCTATTTTTATAGGTTAATTGTACAAATCATATATCACTTTTACCTTTTAAATTCATTATAAAAAAGATGGAATAACGAATCGTTACTCCATCTTTCTTTATGATAAAAAATTGTATTATATTAACACTATTTACTACTCTTATAAACATAAACAGTATCTACATACTATAACTTTTCACCATTAGATTCTATTACTTGTTTATACCAGTTAAAACTCTTCTTCTTAATCCTAGATAAGTCTCCACTTCCATCATCATACTTATCTACGTATATAAATCCATATCTCTTAGCCATCTCACCAGTAGATGCACTTACTAAGTCTATGCATCCCCATGGAGTATATCCAAATAAATCAACACCATCTTCTACAGCTTCCTTCATTTGCTCTATATGCTCTTTTAAATATTCTATACGATAGTCATCATTTATTACTCCATTAGGTTCTTTTTTATCGTAAGCTCCTAAACCATTTTCAACTACCATCATAGGTATTCTATATCTATCGTAAATTTCATTTAGTGCATATCTAAGTCCTTTAGGGTCTATTTGCCAGCCCCATTCACTAGACTTAAGATGTGGATTTTTTACTCCACCTAATATATTGCCACTTGTATTAGCTTCTTTAGAATTACTACTTACACATGTAGACATATAGTAACTAAATGTATAGAAATCTACACAACCTTCTTTTAAAATTTCTAAATCTCCTTTTTCCATTTTTATTTCAATATTATTTTCTCCAAAATACCTATTCATATAAGTTGGATATTCGCCACGCACTTGTACATCTCCACAGAAATAATTCATTACTCTACTGTCTCTTTGAGTTTTAACTACATCATCTGGATTACAAGTATAAGGATACATTGTTGCAAATATTTGCATACATCCAACTTGGTAATTTGAATCTATTTCATGAGCTAATTTAACAGCCTTAGCACTTGCTACAAATTGATGATGTAACCCTTGAAAACGAAGTTGAGGTATATCTACTTGGTTTATAAAATCTGTAGTCCCTTCATTTAATATACCCTGCGATAAGTATCCTCCCATAGGCATAGTAGCTGAATTTATTTCATTAAATGTTAACCAATATTTTACTTTTCCTTTGTATCTTTTAAATATTGTTTCACAGTAATTCATATATAAGTCTATTACCTCTCTTGAAACCCATCCATTGTATTTCTCTGTTATTGCGAAGGGTACTTCATAGTGAGATATTGTTATTAATGGTTCTATATTATATTTTAAACATTCATCTATTACGTTCTCATAAAACTTAAGCCCTGCTTCATTTGGTTCTTTCTCCATTCCAGTTGGAAATATTCTAGTCCATGCTATTGAAAATCTAAATACCTTAAATCCCATTTCTGCAAATAAAGCTATATCTTCCTTATATCTGTGATAAAAATCTATTGCTTCATGACTTGGATAGAACGTCCCTTCTTCTATAATTCTTGTTATTCTTTTACTTACTGTATGAGAACCTCCTGTACACATATCTGAGCAAGATGGACCTTTCCCATCTACATTCCAAGCTCCTTCACATTGATTTGCAGCTGTTGCTCCACCCCATAAAAAATCTTTTTTAAATGCCATATCTATATACCCCCTATTCTAATTCTTTACCATTTGATGCTATCACTTTTTTATACCAGTCAAAACTCTTCTTTTTACTGCGTTTTAAAGTTCCATTTCCATCATTATCTTTATCTACATATATAAATCCATAACGCTTTTTCATTTCTCCAGTACTAGCACTTACTAAGTCAATACATCCCCACGGAGTATATCCTAATAATTCTACACCATCTAATTCAACGGCATCTATCATAGCTTTTATATGAGCACGTAAATAATCAATTCTATAATCATCATTTATATTGCCGTTTTCATCTGGAGTATCTACTGCTCCTAGTCCATTTTCAACTATAAATAATGGTTTTTGATAGCGGTCATATAAAGAGTTCATAGTTATTCTAAGCCCTAGTGGGTCTATTTGCCATCCCCACTCACTCGCATCTAAGTATGGATTTTTAAGACTTGCAAAAACATTTCCTTCTGTTAAAATATTTACTTCAGGGTCTGCACTTGTAAGTCTTGATGAATAATATGAGAACGATATAAAATCTACTGTGTTCTCTTTAAGTATCTTTTTATCATCTTCTTCCATCACTATATCTATTCCTTTTCGCTCCAATTCTTTTAGTGCATATCTTGGATATTCTCCACGAGATTGTACATCTATAAAAAAGTAGTTTTCCCTATCTTTTTCTATAGATTTCCATACATCTAATGGGTTACAAGTGTTGGCATAAGTGTTTCCTGCTGCTAACATACACCCTATTTTAAATTCTGGATTTATGTCATGAGCTAGTTTAGTAGCTAATGCACTTGCAACTAATTGATGATGAGCAGCTTGGTATTTTATTTGTTCTTCATTTTCACCTTCTGCGATATATAGCCCTGCACCTATAAATGGTAAATGAAGTATCATATTTATTTCATTAAATGTTAGCCAATACTTCACCTTGTCTTTGAATCTTGTAAATATAGTTTCGCAATATTTTACATATAAATCTACTAATTTGCGATTTCTCCATGCTCCATATTTTTCTACTAAATACATAGGAACATCAAAGTGACAAATTGTTACAAGTGGTTCTATCCCATACTTTAAACACTCATCAAATAAATCTTCATAGAATTTTAGTCCCTCTTCATTTGGAACCTCCTCAATTCCTGTTGGGAATATTCTAGTCCATGCTATTGACATACGATAACATTTAAAGCCCATCTCTGCAAACAATTTTATATCATCTTTGTAATTGTGATACATATCTATTGCTTCATGTGCTGGGTAATAATGCTCATTATCACATTCAAACATTTTCATTTTCCCAGCCAAAACTGGAAATCTATCTTTTCCCTGTGGTGTAACATCAACATTAGCAAGACCTCTGCCACCTTCTTTATATCCACCTTCACATTGATTTGCGGCTGTTGCTCCACCCCATAAAAAATCTTTTCTAAGTGCCATAACTCTACCTCCAATAATTTATTTATAGTAAATCTATTTTTAAATAAAAATACGTATATCCAATTCTTAATTAATAAACCTATCTTTTACGCTAGAACAGTTATCAATTCTTGGCTACTATTTACATACTTTTGTGTATTTTCTATAATATCCACATAATCAGAGTAATTTGTAACAACTACTGGTGTTTCTAAGCAATATCCTTCTTTTAATATATTTTCCATATCAAAAGTTATTAAGGTCTGACCTTTTTGAATCTTATCTCCTTGATTAACAAAAGATTTGAAATATTTACCTTCTAACTGAATAGTATTTAACCCTATATGTATAAGTAGTTCACAACCATTATCAGATATAATTCCTATTGCATGTTTTGTAGGAAATAAAGTCATTACAGTCCCATCAAATGGTGCTACTACTTTTCCTTCTTTGGGTGTTATTGCTACACCTTTTCCCAATATACCTGTTGAAAATGCTGCATCTTGCATTTGATCCAAAGCCTTTACTTCTCCTCTTATTGGGCTATATACTACTTCTCTTTTGTTTTTTTCTACAACGCCTTGCCCATTATCATCTTCAGAAATTTCTACTATAGTATCATCTTTCCAAAGAAAGAATGTTAACACAAATCCTACTACAATAGCTACTACTATTGCTATTATCGTTGCATAAACACCTGCCATATCTCCAGTTGCTGGATTTATATAATTAGGTATACCAAATATTCCAAGTCCACCCATTACATAACTTTTTACATTCATTATTCCCATTACAGCTCCTGCTACAGCACCACCTATACAACTATATATGAATGGTGTTTTTCTTGGTAAAGTTATTCCATATATTGCAGGCTCTGTTACACCACATATCCCTGAAATAATTGCAGGTATACACAACTCTTTTATTTTCTTATCTTTTAATTTAAAGTACATTGCTGCTACTACTGCTGTTTGTGCAAAAGATGGTACAAATGCTCCCACTAATATTGTATCAAACCCCATAGTCATAACGTTTGAAATAGCTATTGGTACTAGCCCCCAATGTAGTCCAAATATTACAAGTACTTGCCATAATAAACCAATTAATACACCATATAAAATTGATGAGAAATTAAATAAAGCTAAAAATCCATTCCCAACTATATTGGAAGCATAGGTAGCTATAGGTCCTATAACCATAAATCCCAAGGGTAAAGAAACTAGTAGAACTGCCATTGGTACAAAGAAATTCTTTACTACATCTGGTATTATTTTAGCAAACACTTTTTCTAACTTAGATGCTAATAATACTATTAAAATTACTGGAACTACTGTTGAAGTGTAGTTCATTGCTATTACTGGTAGTCCTAAGAAAGTTATATATACTGGTGATTCAAATATTGTTCCAGTAAATAAACTGTATAAAGGTTGACCTGTAGATGCTAGAGTATCTAATTGAATACCTGAATAGCATAAAACTGCACCTATAAGCATACCGATAAATGGTTTTAGTTTGAATTTTTTGGCAGCTGTATATCCAAGAATTATCGGCATATACTGGAACATCGCATCTCCAATTGCATTTAACATAATATATGCACCATCAGTTTCTCCATACAAACCCAGTGCTGTAAATACTGAATTGAATCCTTTTATCATACCAGCAGCACACAATACTCCTAGTATTGGCTGGAAAACTCCTGATATTATGTCTATAAACTTATTAAATAATCCTTTTGGTGCGTCTGAATCTGAATTATCTATTGCATCCCCTCCTAATCCAGCCAAATCGCACACAACTGCATAAACATCTGGAACATGGTTACCAATAACTACTTGATATTGACCTGCACTTTTCATTACAGTAATTATACCATCCATTTTTTTTAGCACATCATCATTTGCTATTGACTCATCTTTTAACTTAAAACGTAGTCTCGTTATACAATGAGATAAACTGCTAATATTCTCCTTTCCTCCTACATTCTTAATGATTTCTTTTGATAGCTGTTCATACTTTCTCATTTTTTCTCCTCCATTTTCTTTTTGAAATATGAAGGTTTGGCCAACTTAATGTCACCACCCAATATATATAAACCTAATTATCAGGGTTTATATCTGACTTAATACTTTTGCTTACCACTCTTTCAACATGAATAGTTAAGTATAATTTTTCCTCATCTGTCAAATCGTAATTGTATTTTTTATGTATAAACTCATCTAACTTTTCTATGCATTTATAAGCATTCTTATATTTGACTTTTATTACATTTAATAAATCATCCTCATTATTTTCATGTAAATTATTACTAACAATTCTTTCTGCAAAATACTTTAAGTGAGTAATAAATCTATGATAATAAACTGAATCCTCATCAAATACTATTTTATAATGGTACTTAACTACATTTGCAATTTCTTGTATTATTTGTGTAATCTCATATATAATTTTTATATTTTGATCCATTTGTGCATTAACTATATGTAGTGCTATAAATCCAGCTTCATCTTCTGGAAGTCTAATTTCAAATTTTTTTTCTATATAATCTAAAGCCTCTAGACCTATTTTAAATTCATTTTTATAAAATCTTTTTATATCCCAAAGTAATACATTTTTTACATTTACTCCTTCATGAGCTCTTTCTATTGCGGTATACATATGATCTGTTAAAGAAATATAAATACTATCATTTAATCTTTTCCCTAATTTTTCTTTAGCATATAAAATTATTTCATCTGATAATTCCATATATCTCATAGGAATATCCGCTATTAATTCTTTAAATTTATCAGATATATTTGGATCTGAAAGTTTGAATATCTTATCAATCTTATCTTTTGATATATGGTCTCCTGTACGTTTTTTATAAGCTAAACCTCTTCCCATAACTACTATTTCCTTATGATTTTCATCAGTTGTAATAATTACATTATTATTGAGTATTTTTTCAATAATCATTGTGATGCCCCCTTTACTAGCATTAAGTTAAAATAAATCTTTTTTAATTATTTAGAATATTTAAAATGTAATTTATTACATAAAAAAAAACCTATTTATTACACATTAAATAGACTCCCATGAATCCTGAGTAATAAATAGGTTTAGCTTGTATTTAAACAATCACTATCCGTTTGTATTTTATTTTAATTATTATTTATTATATGTTAGCAAATTTATTTTTTAGTGTCAACTTTTTCTCAATATTTTAATTTTAAACAAACTATATAAATTGAATCCACAAAAATATTATTTTTATCAATAAACAAAATAAAAAAGGTATTACCATTTTTTAAGTAATACCCATTTATTTTATTTTTAGTTTAAGTGATTTTTCTTAATCTCATCAAGTAGTCCATCTTCTAGATAAATTTCTAATGCACATCCTACCATTGCTTTTACTGCTTTGTGAAGTTTATCATAAGCTTCCTCAGAATTTGCATAGTTTAGAAACTCTTTTTCATGAACATACACCATTGGATTTATATCTAAAGCTATTTCTGTATACATAGTAGGGCAAACTTGACTTACATTACCTATATCTGTAGAACCTACTGGTCCATCTTTACCTTCTAATATATCTGTTATACCCACCTCAATCAAATTATTTTTTGTTATCTTTTGAAGCACTTTGTTATTTATTATGTTGTCAAAAGAATTTTCAAAATATCTATAGGAAAGCTTAGCTCCTGTCATTAACTCTGCTCCTTTTGCACAGTTTATAACCTTTTTAGTTACTTCATCTAAATAACTTCTTTCAGCAGCTCTTACGAAAAATTTACAGGCTGCTTTTTCTGGAACTATGTTTGGAGCCTCTCCTCCATTTGAAACTATCCCATGTATTCTAACATCTGATTTTACATGTTGTCTTAGTGCATTTATCCCAGCAAAAGTAAGTTGTACTGCATCTAACGCATTAACTCCCATATGAGGATGACTAGCTGCATGTGCTGATACCCCTTCAAAACTAAACTCTAATGAATCTATTGCCAAAGCCTTGCAGTTTATATTATTAAAAGCTTCTATATGCATCTGATAACTTACATCAACATCATCAAAGGCTCCTGCTTTAACTAAATCACATTTTCCTCCTGTTGTTTCTTCAGCTGGTGTTCCTATTAGTACTATTTTTCCTTTAAAATTTTCTTTTAATTTACTTAATACTATACAAGCTCCTAGTGTAGATGCTGCAATCCAGTTGTGCCCACAAGCATGAGCTGGTTCTTTATCTTCTCCATATCCAGGAAGTGCATCATACTCAGCTAAAAATGCTATAGTAGGACCATCACTATCTCCTAATTCTGCTCTAAAAGCAGTATCCATATTACAGTACGGATAAGTTGTATCAAATCCATATTCCTTCATTTTCTCTACTAAGTACTTTGATGATATATATTCTTCTTCACCTAGCTCCGGGTTATTGAATATAAAATCACATACTTCTTCAATTTCTTTTCCAAGTTCATCCTCTATCTCATAAGCTCTTTTCTTTACACTCTCTATCATAACTTACCTCCTATTAGAATCCTAGATATAATCCTATTGTCAAGAATACCATTACAAGAATTGTTAATACTACCATTAGAGGAACTATGAATCTAACCCACTTTGACCAAGGAATATTAGCCACTGCTAATGCTCCCATTAAAACACCTGATGTAGGTGTTATTAGGTTAGTTACACCTATACCAAATTGATAAGCTGTAACTATCATTTGTCTAGATACATCAACTAAGTCTCCAAGTGGTGCAAGTACAGGTATTGTAAGTGATGCAAGCCCTGAAGCAGATGGTATTAAAAATGCTATCAAACCTTCTATTAAGAAAGTTAAATTTATAAATATAGTTTTTGGTAGTCCATTTAATAAATTTGCTGCAGAATTTAAAATTGTATCTATTATAAATCCATTTTCTGCTATTATTACGATTCCACGAGAAAATGCTATACATAGCCCTGCTGTCATTAAATCTCCTGCTCCATTTATAAATGAATTAACTATTTCATCTTGTTTAAGCCCTGATGCTATTCCTGATATTATACCTATTGCTGTAAATATCATTGCAATCTCAGTTATATACCATTCTAACTTTAAAACTCCAAATATCATAATCGCCATACCTACCACGAAAATTGATATTACCATAGCTTCTCTTTTTGTAAATTCTTTTATGTTAGTATCACTATTAGTCATTGATTCTTGATTTAGTGATATATCGTGTACTAAAGACTTTTTATGGTCTTTTTTAACTCTATTGGCATATATCATAACAAATCCTATAGATATAGCCATATATATTATAAACATAACAACTCTAAACTCTATTCCAGAACCTGGTGTTATTTGTGACAATGCTTGTGCTATTCCTACAGAGAAAGGATTAGTCGTAGCTGCCCCAAATCCAGCTGTTGCTCCTACAAATATCGTTGCCACTGCTGTTAATGAATCATATCCCATACTGGTCATGAGTGGAATAAATATCATATAAAAAGGTAGTGTTTCTTCACTCATTCCAAATGTCGTTCCACCTAGCCCAAATAGAATCATTGAGATAGGTATTATTAAAAATTGAAACCTCTTCATTTTTTTGACAGTATGAGCTATAATAGCTTCTATAGCTCCTGTTTTATTAACTATTCCAAAAGCGCCTCCAACTATCAAAACAAATCCAACTACTTGAGCTGCATCTATAAATCCATTTATAGGAGCTGAAAATACATCAGTAACACCTTGTGGATTTGATGGTGCTTTTTCATAAGTTCCAGCTACAACAACTGACCTTCCGTCTATATCCACCCTTTCAAAATTTCCACTTGGTACTATCCAAGTAAGAACTGCCATCACTACTATTAATAAGAATATTATAGTAAGTGTTTGAGGCATAGTAAACTTTTTCTTTTTTAAACTACTCATTTTTAATCTCCCCACTTTTTAAATTAAAATATTTTATTATTGCATCCCTTTTTATCCTATTTTGTATAGATGTAAAAAAGCTCAACATGGATACATGTTGAGCTAAATGTGCTAAATACAACATACCTGCATCTTCCCTTTATCTTATTTAAGATAGCTCTCCATCAAAATTCGGGATAATTTTGATGACAGTACTGTACTTATTAAATACAGTCCCAGCACTAGCTTTGGACACTAGCACTTCGGCACTTACTCCTTTTATATTGCCTCATTGGTTTCCGACCTCTTCAATATTAATCTTAGTAAATGCAACCTCTACCTCAATCTTTTTATTAGATGAGGTAATTCTTATTAAATTTTATTTATTGTAAATAATTGTAACATAATACATTAAGATTGTAAATATTGTCAGAATAATAATTGCAATATTTACAATTAAGTTTCTCCTTTTTATTTTTTATTTGAACATACTTAATCATTTTGTGAAATTCCCTCTGTTATTGATGTACCTTCTAATTTATCTCTAGATAAATATACTGCAATAAATCCTATGATGCTAAAAATAGAAAAGAGCATAAATATTTGACTCACAGGAATATCAGGCTTTATTGTTTTTTCAAAGCCTCCTGCTAAAAGAGTTTTATTTGTTTTTGAAATTCCCCAGTTATAATAGACTGTTGCAATTACAGCTCCTATTATAGAGGCAACTAGTCCATAAAATTCACTTTCAATTATTAGGATTTTTTTAATATCCTTAACACTCATTCCAATTGCTCTTAGTATTGATAATTCTTTTTTTCTAGCAATGATATTACTTCTCATAATAAAAATACTATTTACAGAAAGTATAAGTATAATTAAACACTGATATATTACTGCAAGCCGTTCCTCTGAATTTTGTTGTCCTCCATTAAATTTCAAATCTTCACCTTTACCACCAATTGATGTAAAAGCATAATCCTTTGTCAACTTCTCTAATCTTTTTTCAACTGGATATAACTTACCTTTTTTAACCATTACATAAATCTTGTTATAATATTTTTGACCTGTTAATTCTCTATAGTCATCTTCTCTAAATATCACCTGTGCTCCATTGGCATCAATATTCCCATCTTGAGATGCCGCATAAACTTCTTTCATAATAGCACTAACCTCAACCTTAAATGTTTCATACTTTTTAATACTATCTTTATATACAGGTAATTTTATATCTATGATGTCTCCAACCTTTGCGCCATCAATTACCTTTGCTTCAAATGAGTGTGTAACTTGTGAATTTGTATTGTTTACAAGTATAACTTTTTTATATTGTCCTTCTTTAACATTTGTCAAGTTTTTTCCTTCTTCAATAAACGACTCTCTACTGTTTAATAGCTCATCGCTATAACCTCTTATAAGAAGAGGATATTCATTACTATGTTCCTCTTTAAATAGTATATTTTTTCTATTTAATTCATCTTGATAGGACTTAGATATTTTTTCTTTAGGAAGCAAAACATATCCATTAGGATTGTAAAAATTTGGATCTACACTTTTTACGCCTTCTATATTTTTTATTTTCTCTATCAGATTTTTATCGACTTTATAAAATAAACTATCTGTCCCATTGTAACTACCACTTACTGTTTTATCCACACTTCCATAGGACATCCCAAAACTACCACCTGTTATTCCTTCCTCTATATTGGCTCTCAATGTACTTTTTACTGCAAAGCTAAATATAAACATAGTTCCAACCATAGTAATTGCAAGTATTGTTATAATCGTTCTAGATTTATTTCTCCATATATTTCTACTCGCGATTCTTCTAATTATGTTCCCATGTGTTCGATTTGTTTTTATAATATTATATTTTGATTTTCTTTCATACCTCTCACTACTTTTTATTGAATCAATTATGGACACCTTCACAGCTTTCCTAACTACTATAAAACTACTTGTTGATACTGATAATACTGAAACTGCAAAAGAATAAATTATACTTGGAATTCCTATAGTTAGAATAGAACTATATCCATATACTACTCTCACTCCTATATATGATAAGATTACTCCAAATAATATACCAATTATTGTACCTAAAACTATATAAATAAAACTTGATACTTTAAACATACACTTGATTTTCTTATTTGACATACCAATTGACCTCATAATCCCTATTTGAATTATCATATCTTGCAGGATAATATTAAAAATATTGTATATTACAAGGCTAGACACAATGATTAAAAGAACTGTCTTTTGAATATTTTCTTTATTCTTATAGGAGGAGTCTTTTAATAACTTAACTACACTAAATTCAGTATTTTCATGTAAATAATCCCAACCAAGGTCTAACTTTTTTTCAAGCTTACTTATAAACTTAGATGTGTTTTTTTCAAATTTAAGAAATATTGTCCCTTTATATGTATTTTTAGTCTTTAGTGGAAATTTTGATTCTTTATATACAAATGCTTGAGTCTTGATTCCACCTATAGAATTAGATAGAGAGTTATAATATCTATCCGGTTTTTCAAGTAAGCCAACGATTTTAAATGTTTTATTTGCACTATCTATTTTGTTAGTTCCCTTGCTATCGATATACTTATTCGTTAGCATTAAATCAATATTCTTATTTAATGGATTACTTATCCCCATCTGATTTGCTACTTCTTTTTCTATGACTATTTCTCCATCATTTGTTGGGCTTCTTCCTATCATCTTATAGTTAAGAGAATCTATAAAATCTTTATTAAATGAATTCAAATCAAATTTAACACCATTCGATTTATTGACTGCTTCACAAAAGTATTTAACTTTACTTGATTTTTTAACTTCATTATCGTTTTCTAGTTCTCTTGATTTCTCTATATCAATCCCCTCAAACCATACTTGATAATCTCCATGTAAGTCTTTTGCTTCTCGTATTTGAGAATTGTATCCTGAGTCCCTAATTACAATCATTGAGAAAATAAGCATCACTGAAAGTGCAATACTTGATAATAGTGCTATTGTTTTTCCTTTTTGTCTTTTCATATACGATATTGATAGTTTAAATATAGTCAAAACTTTACCTCCTCTTCTTGTATTAAATTCTCGTATAAAAAAATGCTACCTTTTTAAAAAGGTAACATTTCTAAAACTTTGCTTCAATACAAGACCGACAAGTAGTATTTTTTCACCGACAACTAGCATACTAAACCGAACTTGCCACTTTATTAAATAAATAATCATATCAAATTTTTATTCAAAAGGTATGTGAACAGTGACTATAAACTTATGCTCACTATCCCTAATTTTTAATTCTCCATTGTATTTTTTTATTGAAGATTTTATACTTTCGAGACCTATTCCATGAAAGAATTTATCTTTTTTAGAAGTAAAAATCTTATTACTTTTAATTATTACTTTGTTGATTTTACTATTTTCAAACCTGACTACATAATACCCTTTTATAAAAGTACTTTTTATAAGTATGTATTTTTCTATATTGTTATCATCAATCTTGTTACATGCTTCTATTGCATTCTCTATTAAATTTGAAAATATGCTACTTATATCAATCATCTCTATAAAATCACATTGACTAAAATCTATACCTACATTAAAATCTATATTATTTTCAATACATATTTTACTTTTTTCATATAAGATAATATCTAATAGTACATTTCCTGTATTATAAATATTTTTTGTGCTTTTTACTTCATTTTCTATGTTATTAATATATTTATTTACCTCTTCACTACTATTTTTTAATAATTTTATATTTTCCATATGGTTATTCATATCATGATATATTCGTTTCATTTTTTCTTGTGATTCTTTAACCATTAGATAATATTTATACTGCATATCTAATTTTTCGTTTACAAGTTCCATTTTTACTTTTTCTTTTTCTGATTTTACAGATTTTACAAAAATAAATATCAGTATTATATTTATTACAGATAAGATATATGGAAATACATATTTTATAAAACTAGATACCTTAACTGTATATATAATATTGTTATATTCAATGTTATTTTTTATCACTATGCTATATAAATCATTTATTTTTGAAGTTGAGATGTTTAAAAGTACAATTATAAGTATATTAACCATTAGAGTTAAAATTATATACAGGTAATACTTATTATTATTATAAAATTCTTGTAGCTTATCAAGAAAATGAATACCTAAAAAAATAATTAAAAAATTTATTCCAAGATCCAATAAATATATATAATCACTGATATAATTAAACATTATGAGTAAAAACCAATAAATACTACTTTCTATCAATATATATATTAAACTATACATTACAGAATTAATGATAGATTTTTTTATATCAATTTTATAAATACATTTGCAAATTAAAACTAACATTAAAACTATAATGATTAAAGGTTGTAGTGCTACAAATCCAAAAGGTATACCTCTTATGACTAACTCTATAGCTAGTACTAAAATTAATATTGATTCAATATTAATTTTACATTTACAAGCATAATCTCTTTTTTTCATTAGCATAAAAAAACAAGACATGAATATAAGCATATTTATAATACATAAAATCTTATAATAATTTAACATAATTTTGCCTCTATTAAATCAAAAAACTTCTCTTTTGTATCCTTAAATCTATATCTACTTACAGGTACTTCTTCGCTATTTTCAAGCGTTAAAACATACTGTTTTATACTTTTAACATATTCTAAATTAACTAAAAAACTCTTATGACACCTAAAAAATCTACTACAATTTATCTCCTTTTCAATATTACTCATTGTTCCAGTTATTTTGTAAACTTTATTTAAAGTATGTATAGTTATAGTTTCTTTTTGCACTTCTACATAAATTATTTCACTTATATCTATTTTGTTTAGATTACCTTGCTCTTTTACTATAATGTGTTTATTTTTTATATCCACTTCTTTTATACAGCTTATTAGATTTTCTTTTAAATTATCGTACTTTACTGGTTTTATTAAATATCTATAAGCTCTTACCTCATAACCCTCTAGGGCATATTCTATTATGGATGTAATAAATATTATTTCTACTTTATCATCTAATGTCCTGATTTTTCTTGCAGTATCCATTCCATTAATTTGTCCCATTTGTATATCTAGCAAAAGTATGTCTGTATCTTTTGAATAGTTTTTAAGTAATTCTTCTCCTAAATTAAATATTTCCAACTTATACTTAACAGACAGCTCCTCAAATATTTTATCTATATGTGCTTTTAACAACTTTTGTTGTTCTTTTTCATCTTCACATATTGTTATTTTTATCATTTAATTTCACCTCATGACCATCTATATTATTTTAAGTTATTAATTTTATCTAATATGCTCTTCTTTATTTATTATTTTATTTCATATTGATTCTATTAATTTGTAGTAATCACTTTTCATTACTTACAATTATAGACTAATTTTTTATTTTTTCGAATATTTTTATATAGGCTTATAATATAAAATTTGCTTTATCCTAACAATTAACTTCATAATTTTAAATTTATTAATTATGTTATTTTATAAGGTGATTTAATTGAAAAAACAATAAAAGTTGTTACTACAATTATAAAAAATTAAAATAATTAAATTCTATGTACTCTTAGATATCCAAATATATATATACCCAATCTATGGTAATATCCAGGTAGAAAAGTTGAAGAAGTAGAATCTTTATTTGGTGCAAAAAATAAAACCATACAAAATAATCTAATTTGCATGGCTCTATATCTATTAATCTACACCTAATACAGCTTTAACTTTTGATGCTATTGTAATAACTCTTGGTCCAAATATAACTTGAACTGAATTTTGCTTTCTAACAACTCCACTTGCACCCAATTCATTTACCCAGAAACTATCTTCATAGAATTCATCAATTGAATTTAACTCTACTCTAAGTCTAGTTGCACAGTTTGTAATATTTTTTATATTACCACATCCTCCTAAACCTTCTATTATAGAATATACAAGTTCTGTATCTTTATCTTCTACTGTTCCTTTGTCTGTAGCTTTAACAGCATCCCCAGATTGTTTTTCTCTGTATTCTTTCTTACTATAAAGCTTAACTTCTTCTGAACTTCTTCCTGGTGTCTTTATATCAAACTTCTTGATTGCCCATGTAAATATTATATACGTAACTATAAAGAATATTGGTATCAAAAATAATAAAGGTAACGCATCCACTTTTTGAGGTTGTAATAAATTGGGAAACATATTTCTAAATGATTCTCCCATTATAGAAACATTAAACATTTCTGTAAATACATATGTCAATCCTGCTAGTGGTACATATGCTGCAAAGTACAATAATGGTGCAACAAATAAGAATGTATACTCTATTGGTTCCGTTACCCCTACCAACATAGCTGTTACTATTGCTGGTATCAATATACTTATTGCTTTTTTCTTATTAACATTGTCAGCTAATTTATACATAGCCAAAGCTGCTGCTGGTAATATTGCAAAATGTATTAATAAGCGTCCTGTTGTAAAGTTACGAGTTATATAAGATAGTGTATCTGGGTCTCCCATTTGAGCCAATCTTATATTATTAACACCCTCGTAAATCGCTCCACCTACTTCCATTGTTCCACCAACTCTTGTGTATTCTATAGGGAATGCAATTAAATGGTGTATGCCAAATGGCAATAAAGCTTTATCCATTGCTCCAAAAGTAAATGTTCCTAATAATCCACTAGAACCTATCCAATTACCAAGCTTAGATAATGCTAAACCTACTGGTGGCCATATAAAGTACATTGCTGTACCCAATACTATTGATGCTATAAACATCATAATCATTGAAAATCTTGAACCTGAGAAAAAAGATAATGCACTAGGAAGTTCTATGTCAACAAATTTATTATGTACTGTACTAGCTACAAATCCAGCTATTATAGCTCCAAATATACTACAATCATATGAAAATATTCCTAAGAAAGAACCATATAAGGAACTTCGGCTATATGCTTCTGCCTCGCTTAATCCAGATGACATAAATGCTTCTGCTGTAACTGTATCTGAATTTATACCATTTGCTGCTAGTAATGTACTTATAACTGTGTGCATTCCTATAAATAAAACAATTCCTCCTAATGCACCCCATCCTTTTTCCTTTTTAGATAATCCAAAAGCTATACCAGTAACAAAGAATATTGGTAAGTATCCCATTACCATAAACCCCAGGTCATTTATTACTTTAAAGAATACATTTATAAATGACCCTTCTTTTATTAGTCCGCTAAGCCCCAACGCAGAAACGTTTTCCATATTTGCAAAAGCTGACCCTAATCCTATAAATACTCCTGCTACAACAAGTAATATAACAGGAATCATCATTGCTCCAGAAAGTACTTGTAATTTATCCTTCATAGTATTATTTCCTCCATTTTTATTGAAATGCCAGGCTATATAATGCATATATATATACTTCTATCGCTTTATATAATGTGTCTATACTTATATTTTCATTTGCCTGATGTGAATTTGGATTATCTCCCTCTATTGTGGGTCCAAATGCAACTCCATTTTCTAATACTCTTGCATAAGATGCAGCTCCTTTCGTAAAAAGTTCTGCTTCTTTTCCAAAACCTTGTTTATATGCACTTGATAATTTATTTATTAATTCACTGCCTGGTTCTACATACAATAATTTTAAATCTTTATATATATCAACTATTAAATTTTCTTTTTTTCCAATTTCATTAATTCTATTAGTTATAAATTCCCAACTTATACCCTTAGGATATCTAAAATCTATTTTCATATTCAACTCATTTTTTTCTAAGAATATACTCATTATACATATTGTAGAAACTCCCATATCTACATCTTCTGTATATAGTCCTAATTTTTTTCCATGATTATCATCTGTAAAGTATGAATTTAAAATATCTTTTATTATGATTCCTTTATCATTTAACTTTTTAATTTTCTCTAAATCTTTTGCTAAATTAAATGCACAGTTATATGACCTGTGTGGGTTTCTCGATAAAGCTCTTTCTCCTATATATCTTACTAATACTTTCTCTTCTTCTAGTTCTTCTATCTCTGTATAATAATCTAATAATTCTACTAACTCTTTCTTGTCATTAGTTTTAAAAACAGCTTCGATTTTATCACATACAAATCCATCTTCTTTGTTTGACCTTATATCAACTAAATTGTGATTCCTAAGTTTATCTTTATCCATTTTCTTTCTTAGATTAAAGTATAAAATACCTTTTTCTCCATTTACTATTGGGAAGTTTCCATCTGGAGAAAATGCAAATTTTGGCTGTTCATTGACACTAAAGTAATGCTCCATACATTCCCAAGTCGTCTCTTCAGCTCCACCTACTATCAATCTAATCTTTCTCTTTGGCTTTTCATTAAGTTCTCTTAAGAAAAGTAATGCATATAAAACCCCTATTAAAGGTCCTTTGTTATCATTAACTCCTCTTCCGTAAAGATAGTTATCTCTTTGGTAGACTTTAAAAGGTTTACTCTTCCACAACTCTTTTGTATATATTGGCACCACATCTATATGATTAAGCACCCCCACTACTTCTTCACCTTCTCCATATTCTATATGAATTGCATATCCATCAAAGTCTCTTACAACAAAATCTTTATCTTTTGCTATTTGAATAAGCTTATCAAAGGCATTTCTTGTTTCTATCCCAAATGGTTGATTTACATCTACTGTACTCTCATCTCTAATTGAAGGTATCTCAACTAGACTCGCAATATCTTTTACTATGTTCTCTTGATTGGATTTTAAATAATCAATAATTAGCTCTTTATTTACTATCATCTTAATTATTTATCACCCCTTTATATTAGTTTTACAAAGCATTTCAGTTCATATCTACATTATAAATTTTGAATATTATTTTTTCAATATTTCAAATACTTCTCTAAATTACCATAATGATACGGTAAACAATCAACAGATTATGACAAAATCATACTATACCTATTACTAATATTTTAACTTATCTATTACGTCTTTTTTAATATAATTTTATTCCAAAAAATAGATATAAAAAGATGTAGCCTTAGCTACATCTTTTTATATCTATTCAACTTCCATTATTACGCTATTAATATCTACATTTCCAGGTTCTAGTCTATCTTTTACTGTTCTCTTAACAGAATCAGCATCATCCATTATAACTACAGGAGTTATTATGTTTAAATCATTTGACCTTATAAAATCTAAATCTACTTCCATTATTAAATCTTTAGCTCTTACCTTATCTCCTGCCTTTACCTTAACATCAAACGGCTTTCCTTCTAGTGACATTGTCTCTAAACCTACATGTATCAACATATTTGTATTATCGTTACTCTTAATCATTATTGCATGCTTTGTATCAAATACATTGACTATTTCACCATCAACAGGACAATATAACTTACCTTCACTTGGTATTATTGCTACTCCATCTCCCATCATCTTTTGGGCAAAAACTGCATCTGGAACATCTTCTAAGTTAACTAAATTTCCCTTAAAAGGGCTGTATATTTTCTCAATTTTATTTTCTTTTTTCTTAAATATATTAAACATAACACACTCTCCACATTATAAAATTTTATGATAATACTTTTCTTAAAGCTTTTGCTACACCATTATTTGCATTAGTATCAGTTACAAAATCTGCCATAGATTTTACTTCATCTGTAGCATTTCCCATAGCGATACCAAGACCTGCAAATTCAATCATGGATATATCATTTTCATTATCACCTATACATATAACTTCTTTGCTATCTATACCTAATATATCACAAAATTTTTTAACTGCAATACCTTTTGAAGTACCTTTACTCATAACTTCAAAATTTAACTTTCCAGAACTTACCACTTCTAAATCTTCTTGCTTTTTAAACTCTTCCTTTGCTTCTCTTAAAGACTCTACGTTTTCTGAGAAAAGTATACACTTTAAAATCTCATCTTCAGCTCTTTCTAATAAAGTTTCACAGCTTGCATTTTCTATTATTTCAATTCTATCTTCTTCTTTATTTTTACTATTTATTAGTCTATATGGATGTTCTTGACCTATTTCATTGTTGGATATGACTATTTTACATCCTTTAAAATGTTTATTTAAATTATATTTTTCACTTATTGTATATATTTTTTTCAGAGACTCTTTACTTAAAACCTTCTTATACTCGTATCCTAGTAATTTAAAATACGTCCCATTAGTTGATATAATATATATATCATCACCTAAGACCCTTGTAAAATATTTCATAACATTATAAGGTCTTCCTGTAACTAAGGCTACTTTAATCCCCTTTTCCATAGCTTCTTTTAATGCTTTAATATTTTCTTCTGATATTTCAAATCCCTTTCCCAATAAAGTACCATCCATATCAGTACAAATTAATTTATAATTCATTTGTATCACATCCTAGTAAGATTTTTCTAATATTTCAATAAGGTCTTCTTTTTTTCCAAATGGTAAAAAACCTAAAACTGGACAGCCTACTATTTCTTCTAACTGTTCTTTTGTTACATTAAACTCAGACATTTTTGTCTTAAGCCCTACACTCTTTAAAAAGCTTTCTATTTCATTTTTTAAAGCTTTAGCTGCTTCATTATCTTCTACTTTTTCTAATTCTCCGTTGAACATTCTTGCTACTTTAGCAAATTTAGCTACATTATTTTCACAGAACTTTTCCACAAACTTTGGAAACACTATAGCTAAAGCTTCACCATGAGGAATATGCGTAACTCCACCTATTATTTCACTTAGAGGATGTGGTGCTGCTGCTCCAGCATTTGCTAATGAACTTCCACCTAGTGTATCTGCCATTGCCAATTTTGTTCTGTATACTATATTATTTCTTTCTTTCATCACTTTAGGTAAATAGTTGATAACTAATTCCATAGATTTTTCAGACATTATCTCTGTAAAATCATTAGCATTTGGGTTTATGTAACTTTCAAATGCATGAGTAAAGGCATCAAATGCTGTTGATGCAGTAATTCTCTCTGGTAAAGTTAGCATAAGTTCTGGGTCTACTATACATTCTCTTGAGAAACAATTTTGATGGAATATTGTATTTTTCTCACTTCCTCTTGATATTACTGCTGCTTGTGTAACTTGGCTTCCCGTCCCAGAAGTAGTTGATACAGCAATTAATGGTAATTCTTTTTCACTTACTTTATCATATATTTTAAATGGATTTGTATATGTACTAAACATATAATCCCAATCTATTTTTTCTAGTCCAAAAGTTAAGGCTAATACTTTGGCAGTATCTATACTTGAACCTCCACCAACAGCTAAGACAACATCTACAGATTCTTTTTTAGCTAATTCAAATCCTTCATTTATTAGTTCTACAGTTGGATTTGGCTCTACCTTATCAAAGTGTACAACTTCTATACCTTTTCCCATTAAACCTAATCTAACTCTTTCATATAGCTTGTCTAATGGCTCTACATTTGGAGTAGTAACTAACAAACATTTCTTTCCATATTTTCCTATTATTCTAGGTAACTCGCTTAAAGTTCCTTGTCCAAAATTTATTCTTGATGGTTGATAAAAGTTAATCATATTTTTCCTCCCTTAAATTATTGCCTTCATATTCAAATTATACCTATCACAGGATTTTTAAGGCAATACTTTAACTGTTAACTCTTATTTACTAAAGTTTATGGAAATTAATAAACAATCAACGTTTTATTATTACCATATCATTATGTAAATTTTATTAAGTAGTCATGGGATAATTTTATAAACAATCTTATTGTATAATTAACTTAATATCTTAATAAATAAAAATTATTGCCTTCAGAAGAGGATTATGGCTAATAAAAGAGTGCTTTTATTATAATAAATAACTTAAAGGAGAATTAAATTATGAAATATTTAATAGATAGTGCGAATCTTGATGAGATTCAAAAGTGTTTAAGGTATGGGTTTAAAGGAATAACAGCTAATCCATCTATGTATCTTAAAGAAAATGTAAATTTTTATGAATTCATTGAAACATGTACTAATTTAAATCCAGAAATATTAACTGCTGAAGTTATAGGAAATAATTTATATGAATTACTTGAGTCTTGTGATAATATATCAAATATAAACAAGAACATTATAATAAAAATAAATTTTTCTGAAATTGGCTTAGAACTTATAAACATATTGAATCGTAAAGGTGTAAAAACTGCATGTACCTTGATTTTCAATACAAATCAAGCATCATTGGCTGTAAACGCAGGTGCTGACTACCTATTCCCTTTTATAGGTAGAAATGATGAAAATGGGTACGATGGTATAAAAAACCTTACAGAAATATGTGACCTTATATCAATAAATGGATATAATACTAAGGTTGTTGCAGCTTCTATTAAAAATGTATTCCACTTAACTCAAGCATCTATTTGTGGATGTGATTATGCAGCTGTAACATATGATTTATTTAAAAAAGCTTCTTTTAACCAGCTTACAGTAGATGGTACTAAAACTTTTGAAAAAGATTGGTCTAAAGTTAATAAATAGCAACTAAGATTTAGGAGGGTTTGCATTGAACAAAAGATTATTAGATATTGCAGAATTATTGCTAAGTAGTTCAGACTATATTACTGTAGATACTATTGCCCAAGAATTAAATGTTAGTAATAAAACTATTCGTAATGACCTTGTTATTTTAGACGAATGGCTTTTAGAGTTTAGTTTATCTCTAGATAAAAAAACAGGTTCAGGAGTTATTATTCTAGGTAATGAAGATATAAAACTTAAAGTTATTAGAGATATCAATGATAAATCAAATTGTATATATGCATATTCTCCTGAAGATAGAAAAAGATATATTCTGAGTAAATTATTCATTAAAAATTCAAAATTTAGAATTCGTGACATTTGCAATGAACTACATGTTAGCAGAGCCACTGTGCATAAGGACTTGGTAGTTATTCAAAATTTTTTGCAAAACTTTAAAGTAACGCTAGTTAGAAAAACCAACAATGGTGTATATCTAGAAGGTAAAGAAAAAGATATTAGAAAAGCAGTTTTTGAACTTACTACTGCTAATAAAAGTTATACTGAACTTAAAGAAATCTTATTCTCAACATCTGATAAATGTAATAACACTCCTTCAACAAAAATATTTAAGGAGTTATTCAACTATAATTTTGAGAAATTATCTCAAATTACTCTACACACTTTACAAGTAGAAAAAAGTAATTTTAGTGATGAGTATTATATAAATTTCTTAATACATATAGCTATATGTATTAAGAGAATTTCAATTAATAGATATATTAACTTATCTGAAAGTTTCTTTAGAGAATTATTAGAACATGAATGCTTTGAAAAATCAAAAACTTTATGCTCCAATCTAAGTGAAGCTTTTGATGTAGAATTTATTGATGAGGAAGTCTGTTATATCCTTCTTCATATAGAAGGATTACTTAAATCCATAAAGAAAACTACTACTCTTGAACCTCTTAGAAATGAAGAGATTACAGAGTATAATCTATCTGAAGCAATAGCTACTCATTGGGGAGATCTACTAAATTTAAACTTAAAAGACGATTTAATATTAATAAAATCTCTTGCTAATCACCTTAAGTCAGTTCTACACCGAATAAACTATGGATTTACTATTACAAATCCCATATTAAATGATATAAAGAGAACATTCCCTTATACGTACAAGGCTGCTAAAGAGTCTAATACTGTTATTAAACAGTTGATGAATTATGAAGTTAATGAGGATGAAATAGGGCATCTTGCTTTATATTTAATATCAGCAATAGATAGAAGCAAGTCTCCCCTAAATACTATTTTAATATGTCATTGCAGTGATGGTGTATCTAACTTACTAGTACAAAAATTAAGTTTTGAGTTTAATCAAATTAATATAGTTAAATCTATACCTCTATCTTCTATTTCATTTACAAACTTTGATGATGTGGATTTAATACTAACTACTGCTCCTGTAGACTTTGAACATCATGCTGAGCTGATAAATATAAATGCTCTTTTAAGTAAAAATGATATTTCTAGGCTTAGTACAATTATAAAAAAACTATATTCTGAAAAAAATAAAATATTATCTTATAAATAAGCAAAAAATGGGTTTGTCTCAACATAGAGATAAGCCTCTTTTTCATTGTTGAAATGATAAAAACATATTTGATTTCATATAAAAAAGTGCCTCATGAACTAAAAAATTCATTTTGAGACACCTCCTTTTTTTATATTTAAACTTTATATTTAAACTTTTATATTTAAAGTAAGTTTTATTATTTTTATTGAGTACAAGTACTATTTATATTATTAGTTTCTTCAGTATTTTTATCAAACTTTGTAGTTACAAATCCTATTGTCTTTATTATGAGTAATAAAGTTATTAATGAATATATAGATATCATAAAATTCTTACTTATTATTCCAGACGCGACTATTATAAATCCATCTAGCATAAATAATATAACTGGCAACTTCAGAAATTTAATTACCTTATTAATAAGCATTGCAACTAAATCAGTTCCACCAGTACTACAACCTCTTATTATGGCTATACCTATAGCAGTTCCCACCAATAATCCACCTATCACTCCTGCTACTAATAAGTTGTTAGTTATATGAATTTGTGGTATTACTTTTAAGAACAATGGACCTATAAGAGTTATATATAATGTTTTTATTCCAAATCCCTTACCTAAAAATAATACTCCCATTACTAAAAGTGGCATAGATATTCCTAAAGATATATTCTCAACAGGTATTGATAAAAATGTACTAAGTACAACTGATAATCCTGTTATTCCTCCTGGAGCTAGTGTATGTTCTGCGAAGAAAAAATTAACTGCTAATGCCATTAAAAATGCTGATATTGTTATCAATAAATAGTCTTTTATCATTTCTTTTTTCATTTAATAACCTCCCTACTATATCTCGTGTATTATTTCAGTATAAAAAATCAATTAAATTAGTCTAACTTCCTATAATTTTTCATAAAATTAATGCTTCCTTAAAACATTAAGAAAGCATCTCTTTTATTATAGTTTATTATCTTATTCTAAACCAAACTTTGTAGCTGCTTCATCTATAGCTTTTCTACACTTCTTAACACCTGCTGTTATGCCATCTTTATCCTTGAATATTGCTGAAGATAATATTACAACATCTGGATTACATTCTATTAATGGCTCCATATTGTCTGCTCTTAGTCCGCCATCTATTGCCAATTCACACTTAGGATTTTTTTCGTCTATCATTTTTCTGGCTCTTTTAACTAAATCAACTGCACTCCTTCTCCATCCCCAGTTATCTTTTCCATCAGTTTCATCAACACCATGAACGACTATTTGCAATCTATCTATATCATATATAGCTTCATCAACAAAGCATAGTGGCGTGTAACATCCAACTGTTAATCCTATTTTCATACCAAATTCTCTACAGTAATTTATTATGTATGCAAGAGGAGCTCCTAAGAAATGTTCAGCTGGTATTATCAACATGTTGCATCCTGCTGCTGCTATTTTTTCTATAAATAATCTATCGCAATCTCTTGTGTATATATGACATTCTATTGGTTTATCTGTTACTGGTCTTATTGCTTCTATTATTTGATGACCACCCATAAGTTGCATATTTTTCAAATCATGCATATCTGCTGCATCTGAATGCACGTAGTCTACACCTGCATCCATCGCTTCCTTAACTACGGCTGATATGTGACCGTAATTTACATGTGCCAATCCTGCTGCTATTTTTATGTGTTTCATATTTATGTACCTCCATATTTTTCTTTAATTAGCATTAAATATTAGTTTTTGATATTTCTTAATCTAGTACTACTTTTATTGTTGTACGTATTTCTTATATGAACTTATTCTGCTTTTATGAACTGTGAACTTATTTTGCTTTGTAAATTAATATTACACTGATATATTTTTTTTCACAACACTTTTACTACTCCTTAAAAGTACCTTTATATTGTGGTAAATTATAGACATTAATTATGTATAAAAAGTTAGTTTTTTACCACATTCTTATGGTATTTATTATCTATACTAGCTCAATTGATATAGCTAGTTCACTTAATATATAATCAGACTATAAATATAAATTTACTCAATAAAAAGTACCATTCATAACAATATTAATGAAAGGGAGATGTAAAATGAGAAACTGTATTATTGCCCAATCTGGAGGTCCTACAGCTGTTATCAATGCTTCTGCAATTGGTATTTATGAAAAAAATTTAGAAACTAAATACTTTGACAAAGTGTATTTTGGTATCAATGGGATTGAAGGTATATTAAATAAAAATATAGTAGATTCAGAATGCTTAAATAAGGAAGACGTACTAAATTTAAAACAAACCCCTTCTTCCGGTCTTGGTTCATGTAGATATAAGCTTGCTGATTATAAGATAAATTCTTATGATTATGATAGAGTTATAAATATACTATATGAATATGAAATAGATACATTATTTTACATAGGTGGAAATGACTCTATGGACACAGTCATGAAATTTTCTCAATACTGCAAAAACACTACTTGTAAAATAAAATTTATAGGAATTCCTAAAACAATAGATAATGATTTATTGGGAACTGACAACTGCCCTGGATTTGGTTCTGCTGCAAAGCTTATTTCTACACTAATAATGGAAACGTACTTAGATTTTTCTATATATAAAAATAACGGAATATTTATAGTAGAAACTATGGGTAGAGATACTGGATGGTTAGCAGCTTCTTCTTCACTAGCTAGACTCAACGATACTCCACTAGTTGATTTAATATACCTTCCAGAAATTGATTTCTATGAAGATAAGTTTATAGAAGATGTTAGAAAAATATTTAAAGAAAAAAATAAGGCTTATATAGTTGCATCAGAAGGTATAAGAGATAAAGACGGCAACTTTATATGTGAGCAAAAAACATCTGCTCATGATAAGTTTGGTCATTCTCAATTAGGAGGAGTAAGTAACTATTTAAAGAACCTTATAGTATCCTCATCAATCACAACAAGAGTAAAGACTTTAGAGCTCGGTGTAATACAAAGATGTGCTATACATCTAGCTTCAGAGACTGATTTAAAACAAGCAGCTGAAGTTGGTGCATATGGACTAGAACTTTCTAAAAAAGGATATACAGGAGCTATGGCTACCATCAACAGAATAGGCAATACTCCTTATAAGTATGAAGTTAGTCATACTGATATTTCTAAAATAGCTAATAAGACAAAGTATTTTCCTAGAAAGTGGATAAATAAAGAATGTAATTATGTGACTGACGAAGCTCTAGATTACCTATATCCACTTATTCAAGGTAACCCAGATATCAAGTATAAAAATGGACTACCTTATTTTTCAACGCTTTACTAGGAAATTATTATAATTTGATATATACTCAATTCCATTACTCTTAAGTACTTAAGTGGCTGTTAAATAAAATTATAAATTGTTATATGACAGTCACTTAATAGACTTTAATACTAATACGATTTGCCGTAATAATGTCTCATACCCATTTTCATTTTGGATAGATTATAATTAGTTAGACAATAAATATTTTGTCATGATATTATTATATATAGTGATACAAATGAAAATACTTTTATCATGACTAGAAAAATAAAGATTAAGCAAAGGATTTAAAAACCAAATAACTTCAATTAAAATAAATAGTTAAAATAAATTCTAAATCAACGACACAAACAATAAAAGAACATAAAGTAGTTAAATCTACAATTATAAAATTAGTAAGATTATAATAACTTAAATCAAATTAAAGTTAATAAATACTACTCTATCTAAATAATTGTTTTTTTATAAAGAACTCTTTATTTTAATTGAATATGATTTTAACTAGCACAATAGATTAATGTAATATTTAATATAAAATAACTATAATAATTGAAAAGGAAGTAATCTATGATGAAAATAGCAGTCATAACAACCGAATTTTTAAAAGAGTTTGTAGATAATTCTATAAAAAAGTTAAATATTAATGCAGAAATTGAAATATATATCTATAAAGATTTTTCTCATGTTGGAGATTTATATTTAGAAATAGAAGATAGGTTTGATGGATTTGCAGTTAGTGGTCCTATCCCCAAAAAAGCTATTACAAAAAAGGTTGGGACTATTAAAAAACCTTTAGTTGATTTTGGTACTGATTTACAAAGTTACTACGATATGTTTCTAAAACTTATCTTTAAATACAGTACATTAGATTTTTCTAGAGCATACTTTGACCTAATGGACTGGTCAGATAATCCAAAAGATATATCATATTATTTATCAAATGGCACATTTGGAGACTTAATGGATAGTATTGATGAAAATGCATCTAAAATGAGTTTATCTGATATAGCAGAACTCGAAAAAAATATTGCAAAAAAACATATTAATTTATGGAATGAAGGTAAAATTGATTTTTCTACTACTCGTTTCAGTAGTATTGTTCCTATATTACAAGATGCAGGAGTAAATTTTCATTTCATATACCCTGACATAGGTTTATTAAAAAGTACTTTTAACAACTTAATAAAAGATATTCATTTACATAGAATGAAGGGAAATCAACCAAGTGTAATATATATAACAGTTAAAGATACAAATTACAACGATTATACTTTAGACCAAGTTTATAAAATATTAAATAGCATAAAAAAAGATAAATTAACCGATTTTATAATTGAAAAAAATAGTAGCTCTTTTAAAATCTTCACTAAATGTGAAACTATTAAATCATTAACTAAAAATTTTACTACGTGTTATATAAAAGAATCTATTGAAAATAGTATAAATATTAAGGTATGTGTTGGATATGGAATTGGTAATGATATAAAACAAGCTATGTCTAGTGCCATAAGTGCTAATAAGGAATCTAAAATAAACCCTTTAAATTACAGTTTCTTAGTTAATGAAAATTATGAGACAATAGGCCCTTTATTATGTGATAAGTTACTTACTGTTTCAAATAAAGTAACTCCACACATAAATACAATCGCTAAAAATTCTAAATTGTCTACTCTTACTATTCAAAAGATTATATCCGTTACTGAAATTCTACAAAGAGATGAAGTTACTCCTAAGGAATTATCTTCATGTTTAAATGTAACAGTAAGAACTGCCAATAGATTTCTAAGTAGTCTCTTAAAGTCTGGAAATGCTACTATATTATATGAAAAACAAAACTCAACAAAAGGTAGACCTGAAAGGGTATACAAATTATTTATATCAAAAAATGAGTATTAAAATATAGAATGCATAAAAATATTTTATCTTTGAATGATAAATAAAATTATATATAATTTTTTAAAAGGTATATCTTAAAACACAAATATAAGATATACCTTTTGTAGTATTTATAATCAAACAACCAACAAAATTTCACGTTCTTTTTATAAAGAGATAAACTGGTATAAAAATTATAATTCTATATTTTGAACTTTAAATCTCTTTTAAGGAGTCGGAATATCCTCTGGAATAGGGCATTTGTATGTTTTCCCATTCATAGATTTCTCAAATTCTTCTTTTGCTTTTTTAGCTATCTCTGGATTGTTTAATATTTTAGCTCCAAACATAGCCATAATTTTCGCTGCATATATCATACCTTTTTCTCCTATGGAACTTCCTGCACAAGATGTAAACTGCCAACTATGACCTGGTGCACCTAGATTTGTGCATCCTGTAAAAAAGTATGCTGTAGGGACTATATGCATTACATCTCCAATATCAGTAGAGCCATAACTATTAAAGTTTGTAACATTTCCTCCACCATAATATAGATGAGTTCCTTCTGGTAAATTATATTTACTTATCATAGCCTTATATTGTTGTGGGCTTTGTCTATCTAACTTAGCTGCAAAATCCAATTCCTCTTGAGTCCAAGGCTCTTGTTTAATCTCATCCATACATTCTGATACAAGATTTGCTAAAACATGATTGTTTAAAGTATTATAGCATCCTCCTAAAAACTCTACTTCAACATCAGTTTCAGTCATCATTGCAGCTCCTTTTGCTACCTTTATAAGTCTTTCATATGTATTTTCTACAGCTTCTCTACTTAAAGCTCTTGTGTAATACCATACTGATGCTTTATCAGGAACTATGTTGGGTGCTACTCCTCCATCTGTAATTGTGTAATGAATTCTTACATCAGAAGTAACATGCTCTCTCAAATAATTAGCTCCTACATTAGTAAGTTCTACGGCATCTAGTGCACTTCTTCCATTTTGAGGGTCTGAGCCTGCATGTGCAGTTTTTCCCTTAAAATGAAATTTTACAGAGTTAACAGCTGTTGAAATACCAATTGTAGCCTCACTAATTTTATTTGGATGAAAATTTATAGCCAAGTCTAAACCCTCAAACGCTCCACCTCTAGCCATAAATCCTTTACCTGTTAATTGCTCTTCTCCTGGACATGCATAAAATACTATAGTCCCACTTAAATTGTTTTCTATCATTTCTCTTTTAAGTCCTACTACCGCTCCTACATGTGCTGTACATAATAAATTATGTCCACATCCATGACCATAAGCTCCTAATTCAAATGCTTCTTGCTTTGTTGAAACTTTTTGATTTAAACCAGGTAATGCGTCAAATTCTCCCATAAAACCTATAACTGGTTTGCCTGAGCCAAAACTAGCCTTAATAGCTGTGGCTAAACCTCCTACACCTACTTCCACATCAAATCCTTCACTTCTTAGAAAATTTGCTGTATTTTCACACGCTTTAAATTCTTTAAATGATTTTTCAGGATTTTTCCATATTTTCTTACTCAAATCATCAAGTTTAAATCTTTTTTTATCTATCTCATTTATAGATATATTTCCTATCATTACCTCTACCTCCTATAAGTCTATTTCCTATCAACCAAATATAATTGGACCTATTATACTAGCAAATGCCACTGATGCAATAGTTACAGTAACAAATCCTCCTATAATCATCTTTGGTAACAAATAATCTGTTGCTCTTTGTTTTTCTTCTTCCGTTCCTTCCATAGCATCAATACCTTCATTAGAAATTATCTGTGTTGCTGGATAAGCAAGCATACAAGTTACACCAATTGCAGCTGACATTCTTGGAGAGTATCCCAATAGTTTTCCTACAATCGCAGTAAATAATATTATAAATACAGAACCTACAACAAGTATTCCTATAGTTGGAACAATCATTCCAAACAATGCTGTTGGAGTTACCTTAGCAAGTCCTCCAGGTAACATTAACATACAACCAAACATTATAATCCCATTAGATTGAGATTTATCTAAAATTCCTTTTTCTAAAAAACCTATTCGTGTAAAAATCAACCCTACTAACAAACATGCTATATTGGGATTTAAATAATAGTTTGCAGGGGTAAATCCTGGTATTAAAGTAGCTAATCCTACAAAATTACCAATCATAGCAACAAATGAAAGTTTTGCAAGATATACTAGAGTAGATGATTTTTTACCTGAATCTTCTTTAAAAATTCTCATACTTGGAAGCTTAAAATTACTTTTTGATTCATCTTTCAAAAAATCTCCACTATCTCTTTTAAATTTTAATTCTTTATTTATACAATATGTAGTTATTGGAATTCCAAAAAATTTTTGAAATGATAATACTAGAATTACAAATGCTGCAAGTTCAGGTCTATTTGCTGATTCTGCAACAGTTGTTACAATAATACCAGCAACAGTAGAACCTGCTATTGGGGGAGCTGCTATTAAAGCATACTCTCTACCAAACAACATACTACCCACTGTTAAACAACCAACCCCTATTCCTACAATACCTACTAATGCAATTACAACCGTTTTCCATTCATGACATAAGTCTTCAAGATTTATAAGTGTTCCTAAATTAGTTATTAATAAAGCTATACCAAAGTTACTCATTGCAGCTAATATACCTGATGCTCCTGTAATGTCTTTTGGTAGAATATTTGTCCAAAATCCTAGTAAAAATATAATACATACAAATAGCAATGTTGAAATTGCACCTTTTGTTTTCTTAGATAAAAACTCACTAAAAGCATAAATCATTACACATATAGTAAAGCAAGTAAGTGGATTCCAAAAATTTTCCATTGTTGTTTCCTCCTAAATATAATAATTTTTTATCAATAAAACAATAATTATAAAATGTATATTCTGTAGTTATTCTTAACTACATGTGGTATAACTTGATTTTTTTGATGACATTTTATAGTCTCAAATTATTCCTAAAATAGCTAAATAAATATAACTAGAGTTAACGCTTTAAATACTAACCATAATTATTAATTTACTAGATTTCTTTTTAATTTTTACTTTCTACATTATTTTATAAATACAGGATTATATTACAACTATATTAAATTTTAATATACATGTTGGAAGACTTATATTTATTTAAATATTAAATATAGAATGTATATTTTATAAACGTCTTAAATTATTCTCAAAATACTTAAAATAAAATAATAATGCACCCATTAAATTAATATTATCAGAATACACTTAATTTTAAGTCTTCTCTATGTACAAACTTTATCTACTAGTGCCTCCCCTCCTTTGTAAATTAGATTATTTCTAAGTGAATTTAGATATCTTATTCCCAGAAACTATTCCCAGAAACAAAAATCATTTATTATATTAAATCAATGATAAACTATACTTTAAAACTCTTTCTAGATAAGTATAATTTATCATATAATAACGTCTATATCTTTATAGTAGTCCTAAATTATTCTTAAATTAACAATAAAAATAATTTTGCTACTTATAAAATCACTAGTTTTTATATTGTCAAACTATTCTTAATATAGATTATAATTTCAAACCTTTTCTTTGTCAATATATTCTGACATTTTTCCAGAAATTTTATAAATTTATATAGTGAGTAAATCATACTATTTTTATGTAATGAATAAATCATACTATGAATGTGTCTAAACATTTACTTAAGTATAGACATAAAAAATGTGTATTCTCCTTTGCATAATAATTTTAATTGTCATTACTTTATAGGAAGAATACACACTTTATTTTAAAAACCCTACACTTTATTTTAAATACTTTGCTAAATACTAATTAGCATTAGTACCTAACTTTTATTTATCTTATTTCTGCCCTACTACCATATCCGTGGAGAAATCTAAAACTTCTCCATTCGTAGCTATTACATTTTTATACCAATAGAATGATTTTTTCTTAACTCTGTTCTTAGTACCATTTCCCATATCATCCTGATCTACATATATGAATCCATAACGTTTACTCATTTGAGATGTCGATGCACTAATAATATCTATACACCCCCAAGACGTATAACCCATACATTCAACACCTTCATCTATTGCTATAGCTATTTGTTCAAAATGATTTTTAAAATATTCTATTCTATAATCATCATTTATCGACCCATCATCTTCTACAGTATCATATGACCCTACACCATTTTCAACTATCCATAGTGGTTTTTTATAACGATCATATAAATCAATAAGTGCTATTCTTAACCCCTTAGAATCTATCTGCCATCCCCATTCACTGGTTGGTAAATATGGATTCTTAACCCCTGTTACTAAATTACCTCCAACTTTCTCTCTTTCTTCAGCATTTATGCTTTGAACCATTGACATATAATAACTAAAGGCTACAAAATCTGCTGTATATTGTTTTAATATATCTTCATCCCCTTCAAGCATTTTCACCTTTATATTATTTTTCTCCCAATATCTTTTAATATGAATAGGATACTCTCCAAATACTTGTACATCACTATACATAGAATTATTTCTATTGTCTCTTTGAGCTAATATTACATCATCTGGATTACATGTTTCTGCATAAGTTAAAGTTTTAGTAACCATACATCCAACTTTGGAATCTTCTATTATCTCATGACAATATTTTGTAGCTAATGAAGCTGCTATAAATTGGTGATGCAGTGCTTGGTATATTGCTTCTTCTGTTTCTCTTTTACTTTTATATTTTTCTTCTAACACCCCTACTGTAGTAAATGCATGACGAAATACACTATCTATTTCATTGAAAGTTAACCAGTATTTTACTAAGCCTTTGTATCTTTTAAAACATACTTTTGAATATTTTACAAACATATCTACAACTTCTCTGGATACCCACCCATTATAATTATTTACTAAATATATTGGCATTTCATAGTGTGATAGTGTAACTAATGGCTCTATATCATTTGCTCTTAACTCTTTAAATAAATCTTCGTAAAATTGTAGCCCTTTTTCATTTGGTTTTTCTTCTATACCCTTTGGGAATATCCTAGTCCAAGCTATTGAAACTCTTAATGTTTTAAATCCCATTTCTTTAAATAGTGCTATATCTTCTCTATATCTATTATAAAAATCTATACCTCTTCTTTTAGGATAATAAGTATCTTCTTCTGTATTCATAGCTTCTTCCAAATCCTTGATTCCCACATGCCATTGACTTTTATAGTCTTTTATATCTATGTTAGGCTTGTACTTAGCTACATCAGCTACTGACATTCCTTTTCCATCAACATTCCAAGCTCCTTCTGCTTGATTTGCAGATATTGCTCCTCCCCATAAAAAATTCTTTTGAAAACCCATTTTATACCTCCTCTAAGACCTCTTTTGATATATTACTTACAACTTCATACTGACCACTTGTTACTATTATCATGGTAGTTGTGTCATAGCCTTTTCTTTTTATCTTTTCTATATCAAATTTAATTAACTCTTGACCTTTTTTCACTCTATCGCCCTGTCTTACCAAAAGTTCAAATCCTTCACCATTCATTTCAACAGTATTTATACCTACATGAACTAATATTTCAGTATCATCATCAAATCTCATTCCTATTGCATGACCAGTTGGAAAAGCAACTTCTATAGTTCCATCTTCTGGAGCTTTTATTATCCCTTTTGAAGGTATTACTGCTATACCATCTCCCATAGATTTACTTGCAAATACAGAATCATTTACTTCTTCAAGGTTTACTAATGTACCTTCAATACAAACTGGTAATTCTATATCATTACTTAATTGTACTTTATTTTCTTTTTCTACTACTTCTTCCTCAAAACCCAATATATAAGTTAAAATTGCAGATAAAAAGAATGACATTGCTATACCTATTATGTATATAACAAATGTATCTCCAAAGAAGGCAGGTAGAGTAGTAAGTGCTGGGAATACATATACTATTGCCTTTGTTTTAAATAATCCCATAAATGCTCCTGCTACACCTCCAGCTATTACTTGTGCTATTAATGGTTTTTTGTATTTTACACTTAGCCCATATACTATAGGCTCTGTTATACCACCTAATAATGCTGGTATCATAGTTGATACTGCAAATGTTTTTGTTTCTTTATTTCTAGAACGAAAAAATATTCCTAGTGCTATACCTGCACTAGCAAAAGTTGCTGCTGCTATCATAGGTCTTATAACATCATATCCTAAATTTGCTATATTATTTATCATTATAGGAACTACTCCCCAATGAATTCCCATCATTACTAAAAATGTCCACCCTGCTCCTACAATAGCACCTGCTAAAAGACCACTCTTATCACTTAAGAAATTTATTATATCTCCCATTCTATTTCCTAATATAACCCCAACTGGACCTATCACCATAGATGATAATGGTACCATTATTAATAAAGCAACCATAGATAAAGTGAATATCTCTATACTATTTGGTATAAATCTCTTTAATAATTTTTCTATATAACTATAAATGTAAATGGTAAGGATTGCTGGTATAACTGTTCCTGAGTATCCCATAAGTACAACTGGTATCCCAAAGAAACTAACTACATCTCCTGTGTTTTGCATAAGCCCTGTAAAATTTGGCTCCAGTAAAGCTCCAACTATAGCAACAGATATAAATGCATTACAATTAAATGTTTTTGCTGAACTATATGCTAAAAATAATGGTAAATAGTAAAATACACTATTTCCTGCAGCGCTTAAAATACTATAAGTACTTGACTCTGTACTCATGAAGTTATATGTCGTCAATATTACAAGCAGTGCTTTAATCATACCTGCACCTGCAAGTGCTATAATTATTGGATTAAATATTAATGACATTACATTAAACATACGTGTAAGTACATTTCCTGTATTTTCTTCACCTTTATCATTGTTGTTTTCTTTTTCACTCTTTATTTCAGGATATATATTCAATATAGTATTAAATATATCTGATACATTATTCCCTACAACAACTTGAAATTGTCCATTTCCCTCTACAACTGTTAATACATCACTTATTTTTTTAATAACCTCTTTATTTGCCAGAGATTCATCTTTAAGTTTGAATCTTAACCTTGTAACACAATGAAATAATGAGTTTACATTTTCAACTCCCCCAACTTCTTTAACAATTTTTTTTGCTAAATCTCGGTAGTCTTTTTTAGCCATATGATTCTCCCCTTTCACAACCCTTTCTAGACATCGTTTTCATTCTTGTAATTGAATTATATCATCATACTTTTTTTACCTTATAATTTTCGATTTTTGGAAACTTTATGATTATAAATAAAAAAACGTGGTATAATATTTAGGTCACCACGTTTTTTTGCTATTTATTAGTTCTTTGTATCTAGATACAATAATATCTGTAATTACCTGATATATTATAGGATGTGTTTGAACACTTGACTTATGCCCAAAACAGATACATAAATCAACATATGGGCTTTTTTCTAGTTCTTTATTTGATGTAATTGCAACAATTTTAGCTTTTGTTTGTTTAAAAACTCCCTTATTTATATTCCCTCCTATCAACTGATATTTCTTTATATAATCACCAGAATTTGTGAATATAATTATTAGAGTATCCTCTTTTGCATTTCTGATAAATTCATGTTGTTTTATATCATCCAATCTAGAAAAAATATATTTATTGTTATAAGCTAATTTAGTTTGAAAATCTATAGCTGCAGACTGAGAATAAAGCACACCAAATGCTGCAATGCTTTCATACTTGATTAAATCTTTAGCTAGTTCATCTATTTTATTATATTGAATATTTAACTTTAAATCTTCTAAATCTTTCATTATTGTATTTATATAATCTTCAACACTATGACCATCAAGATACCCTAGTATATTATCATTATAATTTAATACATTTTGATTTTTATTACTTTTATATCCAGCTGCCGATTTTAAATCGGAAAAATCTTCAAATCCAACATATCTTGTAAATTTTGATATTGTTGACTTTGAAACAAAACATAATTCTGCTACTTCTGATATTGTCATATCTTTAATTTTGTCATAATTACATATTAAAATATTTGCTATATGATAGTATGTAGATTCAGTTTTTCCATTATTTAAAATATTTAGCAACCTATTTAGTAGTACTCCCATTTATAAACCACCACCTTTAAATAAATCTTAAAATGATAGTTTATATTATACTTTGTTTATATTTGTAGATAAAATCATTTTTAAACATCTACTTCAATATATTTTTTAATACTTCTTTTTCTAAATATAAAAAATGTTCCTTATCATTTGTATAGCAATATTTAAAATTCTAATTATCACCATTTATTATAGTTTAAATAATTATAGAATTAGACACTTTTACTATACATAAAAAATGTGTACCTCCAATAGTAGTAATTAGACTTAACTTCTTTATTACCACCATTTTTAGGAGAGTACACATTTTATTTTATATATCTAATGAATTTAAATTATCTCCATTAGACTTTATCACTTCTTTGTACCAATTAAATGACTTTTTCTTATATCTCTTAAAACTACCTTTACCTTCATCATCTAAGTCAACATATACAAATCCATATCTTTTACTCATCTGACCTGTAGTTGCACTAACTAAGTCAATTGGTCCCCACATTAAATATCCAAAACATTCAACATTATCATCTTCAATTGCAGACTTCATTTGAGACAGATGCTTACTTAAATACTCAATTCTATAATCATCATTTATAGTTCCATCTTCTTCAACTTTATCATACGCCCCTAACCCATTTTCTGTAATTAAGATAGGCAACTGATACTTTCTATAAATATAGTTTAAAGTAAATCTTAAACCTATAGGGTCTATTGCCCATCCCCACTTACTTTGTTCCAAATATGGATTTTGAATTCCCCCAAATAAAGATTTATCACCTGATAAATTTTCTTTTGGAGTAGACACACTTGAAAAATAATAATTAAGCCCTATAAAATCTAATCTACCTTCTTCAAATGCTTTTTTATCTTCATCAGTCACTTCAATATTTATATTATTTTTTTCATATTCTCTTAATTTATATTGAGGAAACTTTCCATTACACATTGCATCAATTTGATAATAGTCACGGTCATTATCTAAAAATGCATTTAACACATTACTAGGATTACAATTATATGGATAAATTGGATTTAGTCCAAACACACATCCAACTTTATTATTTGCATTGATTTCTCTAGCCAACTTTGCAACCTTTACACCTGCCAAAGTCATATTGTACCCTATATTTGCCAATGTTTGAGCCTTATTTTCTATCTCACTATACTTAATACCTGCTATCATATAAGTAAAAATATCCGAGTGCTCTGTTTGAGGGTCAATATGGTTCATCTCATTAAATGTAACCCAGTACTTTACCTTGCCATCAAACCTTCTCATTACAGTCTCACTGTACTTTAAATACAAATCTATAAGCTTTCTATTATTCCATGAGCCATATTTATGTACTAGCTTCATAGGTAATTCAAAATGATATAGTGTTACAATAGGTTCTATATTATTTTCTATTAAAGTGTCTATTAAGCCTTCATAGTATTTAATCCCTAATTCATTAGGATTTTCATCATCCCCATTTGGAAAAATTCTTGACCAATCTATAGATATTCTTAATGCACTAAATCCCATTTCTTTAAATAGGGCTATATCTTCTTTATATCTATTATAAAAATCTATTCCATTATGAGATGGATAATCTAATTTTTCGTCTATTTTATCAGTAATTACTCTCGGTGTTTCATAAGAGCCTTTAGTTACAAAATCCATAATTGCAGGTCCTTTGTTATCAACATCCCATGAACCTTCACATTGATGAGCTGCAATACTTCCTCCCCAGAAAAATGTATCTTTAAAATTCATGAATTTCTCCTCCTAAAATTTATACTATTACAGTTAATAGTTCGTCTGATTCATCATTTGATGAAATTACATCTAAATAATCACTAGTATTTGTAACTACAGTTATTATAGTCGAATCAAATCCTTCCTCTATAATTTTATCAGATTCAAATACTGCTAAAGTATCTCCTTTTTTAACTCTTTGATTTTGTGTTACAAGACTTTCAAAGAACTTTCCATCTAAGTTTACAGTATCTATCCCAATATGAATTAATATTTCTAATCCTTCGTCAGTCACTATACCATAGGCATGTTTAGTTGGAAATACTATAGTTATAGTTCCATCCACAGGAGACATAACAGTTGATTTTGATTCACTAGGTATAATTCCAATCCCTTTACCTAATGCTCCAGAGGAAAATGCCTTATCATTAACTTCCTCAAGTGCAATTACCTGACCTTTTGCAACATTTCCAATACTAATAGTTCTTGAATTATTTTCGTTGATTACTAGTTCTAATTCTTTTTCATTATCATCCTTAACTTCTTCTTTTTCATTTGAAGGTATTCCTAATAAGTAAGAAGCTACTGTTGCTGCCACAAATGATACTACTACACCTATTATCATAAATGTAAAGTTAGATACCTCTCCTCCAACAAGATATGTTGGTAATGCTGCTAATCCCCAAACCATTCCATAGGTTTTAACTTGTGCTAAACCTGCTATTAAACCACCTAGACCTCCACCTATCATTACTGCTACAAATGGTCTTCTATATTTCATAAACACACCAAACACTGAAGGCTCTGTAATCCCCATAAGTGCACTAAAGCTTACTGTACCAAATAACTGCTTTTGCTCTTTATTTCTAGTTTTTAAGAAATATCCAAACATTGCACCACAAACTGCAATATCAGATATTGTTGCAGCCCCCATAAAAATTGGGTCATATCCTAATGTTGTCACGGAATTTAAAGCTATAGGCATAGTAAAATTTGCTGCACCAAAAACTATTAAGAGTGGTTGCAAAGCTGCATATAGTGCAACAACGCTCCAATTACCCAATGTATCAATTAAAAACATACATGCATAGTTTAATCCATCACCAATCCACATACCGATAGGTCCAAATATAGTTAATGTAACTGATAAAGTTATTATTAAAGATAATACTGGAACTAAAAAATAGTGTAGTGCTTTAGGTAAGATTTTTTTCAAACCTCCAATTATAATTCCCATTGCCCATACTCCTAAAAGTATTGGAATAAAGCTATTTGCATAAGTTGTTGCCTGTAAGTTTATACCAAATATACTTAATCCTTCTACACCATCTATTGATGAAGATAGTAATGTAACTGCTAACACTACTGCTATATATGGATTTACATTAAGTCTTTTTGCTGATGCTATTGCAATTAATACTGGTAAGAAATGAAATGTAGCACTTCTTAATGTGTCCAATATTTGATATGTAGGACTATCACTCTGAAGTACACCTGACATATTTAAAAGTGCTAATATACTTGCAAGTATACCGGCTGCAAGTAGTACCTCAATTACTGAAGTCATAGTCTCTGAAACTACCACAAATATAGAATTAAATATACCTTTGATACCTCCAACTCCTTTTTTTCTTTCACTCTTTGCACTTGATTCACTTGAACTTAAACCTATCATAGACATAAACTCGTTATATACATCTACAGCATGAGTTCCTATTATAATTTGGTAAGCGACATCATTAGAAACTACATCAATCACTCCATTTAATTTTTTAATTTCTTCTGTTTTAGCTATACTTCTATCATTTAGCGTAAGTCTTAAACGAGTAACACAATGTGCTACCGATTTTATATTTTCTTTTCCGCCTATAAGTTTTATTATATTCTCATTTAAATCTTTATACTTCATCTGATTTTACCTCCAGTCTTTGAGTCACCCTATTTATATGCAACATTAAATAAGTTTCTTCACTTATAGATATATCGACATTAAATTGTGATTTTATATATTTTCTTATCTTTTGAACACTTCCAAATGACTTTGGATAAAGTTGACTTACTTGTTTATATAAATCTATAGAATTATCTTCATCTATTGAAGCTTCATCTGACATAGTTCTTTGAATAAAGTACTGTAGATGAGTAGTAAATCTCATATAATTTGTTGAAGTTTCATCTAACTCTACATTAAAATGATATTTTATTATCGAAACTATATCTCCTAAAGTTCTTAATTCCATAACTGTGTAATCTTGAGACTCTTTATCTACTTCCATATTTACAAAATGAAGTGCTATTGATACTGCTTCATCATCAGGAAGATTAATTCCCTTATTATCACCAATTAATTTTAGTGCATGCATGCCAATTTCAAAGTGCTTTGGATAAAACCTTTTAACATTCCATACTAAGGGGCTTTTTATAAATTGATTCTTTTCACATCTTTTAAGCAAAAATTCTAAATGGTCTAGTAATGTTAAACTTAGATAATCACTTGACTTTATATTTAAAACTTTTTCACCATATTCAATTATTTCATTAATAAGAACTATGTTGTTAGAATCTGAGTTCTGTAGTAGATAGCTAAAGTGTTCTAGCATATCGTATGAATCTAGTATATAAGTTCTCTCTATTTCACTTTCACTTATTACTTGTCCCACTCTTTTTTTAAATCCAATTCCCTTAACAAATATAATAATTTCGTTTTTACCTTTTTTTACTAAAGCTACATTATTATTTAAAATCTGAATTATTTTCATATCTTCCTCCCTTCAATAAAAAGAACTCAAGCATATATGTATAGAGTATTCCTCTATTTTTTACATATATACTTGAGTTCTGCCTGCTAATCAGTAACATACTCAAAATTATGACTACGTCGCCATAATTAGAATTCTTTTTCGTTTAATTTTATATTCTATATATTATACTATCTACGTAAATCTGTCAACGATTTCCTAGATATTTTTTAAACTTGATAAGTATAAGCTTGTCAAACAATCTCCTTATAAGGTTTACATACTAAATTGATACTATTAAATGCTATATTATAGTCACTCTGTAAATCCTTCGCCTCTCTTGTTTTAAAATTATATCTAGAATTCCTAATCATAGAAAAAATTAGTATTATTTTCAATGCAAATTTTACTTTTTTCATAGAAAATCATATCTACAATTATTAATTTGTTAAAAAAAGAGAATAGATAGATTTGTTTTTGCAAAAATCTACCTATTACTCACTATTCAAACTTTATTCTTATTTTATAAACTTCACATATATTATATATCAAGTGCTGCATGATATCCTTGGTATACTGCAGTTGTTATAGTAGATGGACGTACACAATCACCTATTTGTGCCACATATGGAGCACAATCTGTTAACTCATCTACTGTATTTCGATTAGCCCTTTGACCAAGCGCACATATAGCATGTGTTCCTGGAACTAAAATTTCATTACCATTTTTATCAGCACAAAGAACACCCTCCTCTGACACTTTTAATCCTTTAAACTCTGTATGTACTTCAACACCTTGTTTTTCTATTTCACTTAAAAGTATTGGACGATGTCTTATATTTGCATCTGGAGCAAGTTCACCTCTCATTTCTACTAAATGAACTTTCTTACCTTCTTTAGCTAAATGTATTGCTGTTTCACATCCAGCAAGACCTCCACCAAGTACTACTATTTCTTTTGCATCTTCTACCTTATTTTTTTCTAGATAATAATTGTTTACAACTACTACATTATCACCATCAAGCCCTGAAATTGGTGGAACTAGTGGAGATGAACCTACTGCTATTATTAAGGCATCCACTTTTTCTTTTTCTACATACTCTTTAGTAACTTCTGTATTTAAGCGTATTTCTACACCTTCATCTTTTGCTAATTTACTAAGAGTATTTCCAAGTTCATACATTTCATATTTAAAAGGTATAGCTTTTTCCCCTTTTAATATTCCACCTAATGCATCTGATTTTTCGCAAAGTATTACTTTATGACCACGTTGTGCTGCTGTTATTGCTGCTTTTAATCCCCCTGGACCTCCACCTGCTACTAAAACTTTTTTAGGTTTTAATACTGGAGTTATTTCCATACCTTCTATTTCACGACCTATAAGTGGATTTACTGTGCATCTTCTAGTGGAAGTTGCAGCTCTTTCAGCCATACAAGTGAAACATCTTAAACACTTAACTATATCTTCATCTCTATTTGTCATTACCTTTCTTGGAAGTTCATGGTCTGCCAATAATGCTCTTGCCATTTCAACTACATCAGCTTTTCCACTTGCTATTATCTCTTCCATTTGAGCTGGGTCATTTAATCCACCAAGAGTTGCAACTGGTACATTTACATGTTTTTTGATTTCTGCTGCAAGATAAACATTACATCCATGAGGTACAAACATAGATGGATGTGTTATTCCAAATCCTCTTTGATATGTTCCTGCTGAAACATGAAGTAAGTCAATTCTTGACTCTAATAGCTTAGATATTTCAACACCCTCAGCTAAATCATATCCACCTTCAAATAATTCAGAACCACTTAATCTAAACTCTATTGGGAATCCTGGACCTACAGCTTTACGAACACTGTCTAATACTTCTTGTGCAAAACGTACTCTATTTTCTAAAGTCCCTCCATATTTATCAGTTCTTTTATTAAAGTATGGTGATAAGAATTGATTGATTAACCATCCATGCCCTCCATGAATCATTATCATTTCAAATCCAGCTCTTTTAGCAAGACCTGCAACTTCACCATAAGATTTTACTATATCATCTATTAATTCTTGGGTTAATTCCTTTATTTCTAAACCATCAGCCCTTATACTTGGACTTACTCCATATTGTGACAAACCTTGCTTCTTGTTTTTATCAACTAAGTAAGTCCCCGCATATTGACCAGAATGTGATAGTTCCACACTTGGTATTGCACCATGACGTCTTATAGCATCTGCTGTATATGTAAAACTAGCTAAAGAATCAACTATTTTTAAATCTAAATGATACGCATGTGAACCATCAGTTTCTGGATGAACCATACATTCACTTATAGTTACAGCCCCAGCTCCACCCTTTGCTCTTAATTCATAAAATGCTGTTGACTTTGGTCCTATTGTACAATCAGCTGTTATATCTGTTCCACCCATTGGTGCAGAAAACATTCTATTTCTGAATATTACATTTCCTATTTGAATTGGCTTACATAAATTTGGATATTTTCTTTTCATAATATTATTTCCCCCCATATTAACTTATTTTTCATATTAACTTATTTTTTTACTTTGGCATTTGGATATTTCTTTATTATTTACAAATCTATAAACAAATGTTAATCCTAAGCCTATTATTGCCATAACAATTCCTATTGTGAAGGCTCTTGTATAATTACCATCTACTGCATAAACATTTTTCATTACTGTAGGTCCAATATACCCTGCAAATGCAAATCCTATAAACATGATTCCATAATTAACACTATTATTTTTAGGACCAAACTGGTCTACTGTAAAACCTGGGAATACACCCATAAATGACCCAAAACATACTCCTATAATAGAAATTCCTATGTAAAACTTCACTATATCTCCTTGTACTGAAGTTGATAAACACAATAAACCTACAATTGAAATTATAAATGCCATTGATAAAGTATTTATTCTACCTATCTTATCTGATATATAACCTGCTACAATACGACCTGCTGTATTGAATAAAGCTAAAACAGAAACTGCAATTGCAGCTGTTGCTGATGTCATTCCTATCATATTTTGTGCTAAAGCAGATGCCATTGATGTACACATCAATCCGTAAAATGCTCCACATGTTAATAAAATAATCATCACATAGAATATAGATGAAGAAAGCATCTCTTTCCAATCTTTATTTTTTAATTGTTTGCCTTTCATAACTGGTGGTGTCCATCCTTCTGGTACAAAATCATCTGGACATTTTTCAATAAAAAATGATGCTCCACACACAATTATAAGAAATACAATTCCTATTGATTTAAATGCTGTTGTAATACCAAAGCTAGTAGTTATACTATTTGCTATTGGTGGTATAATTACAGAACTAAATCCATAAGCAGCAGTTGTTACTCCCCCTACTAACCCACGTTTATCTGGGAAAAATTTAACAGAGTTACTTATTGTACATCCATATACCATACCAACCCCAAGCCCTAGTATGATTCCATATGTTAATATTAACATTGGCAAGCTTTTTGAAAATCCAGATAAAATCATTCCAATACCAAATATAAGACCTCCTACAAAAATAACTTTCTTGGGACCAAACTTATCATTTATTCTTCCTCCAGTAATCATAGTTATAGGTCCAACAGAATTAGTAACTGTGAATACTATTGCTAAAGTTCCTGCAGTAAATACTGTTCCATTAATTCCACTTAAGTATTCTGCCATAGGTGTAGCAAATACACTCCATGCATAAATTGACCCAATGCACAAATTGATAAAACAACTTGCGATTAATATAATCCATCTTTTTTTAGTATAGTTCATTACTTTCTCCCCTCCAAATAATTCAATCTATTCATTTTATTTATGTTAATATTATCATAATAATATTTTCATGTAAATATAAACATGTAACTATTTACATGTTTGTATTTAGTTTTTTATTTAACCTATTTTTTTATAAATAATGATATAATAGACTTATTGATAGATAATAAAACTAAAGAGGTGAAATATGGGAACCCTTAAATATGCAATATTGGGACTATTAAATAGAAAGCCTATGACAGGATACGATTTAAGTAAAGAGTTTAATTTTCAATTAAATGAATTTTGGAGTGCAAAACATAGCCAAATTTATCCAGAGTTAAAAAAATTAACTAATGAAGATTTAATAGTTCATGAAGTTGAAATTAGTGGTGATGTGTTAGAAAAAAAAGTTTACTACATAACCGAAAAAGGAAAAGATGAGTTTTTAACTTGGTTATCTAAAGACATGCCAATGGAACCTACTCCTAAAAATAAATTTAGATTGAGAGTATATTTTTATAATAATTTAGATTTAGAAAGTAGGATTGCTTTACTTAAACATCAACGCATTCAGCACAGTAAACGACTTGAATTCTTAATAAGTCAAAAAGATGCTTATACTGAAATTCCCGCTTTTTATGATGATTATTTTGGTGATTATCTTGTATTAGATGGAGCTATTATAAGAGAAGAAGGTCAAATTAAATGGCTAAATAACTGTATAGATATTTGTTTAAAGCAAAGCAAAAAATAAATATTTTTTTAAAATCTATAAAATATTTAAAGCTATGCAACATTAAGTAGATGATTTCTGTTTTTAATAGAAATCATCTTTTTTATTCCCATAGATTCCCTTAATTATTGTAGTAATATATGTACTCATCTATATAAGTTTTATTATTATATCAATTGCTATATTCATAATTACACTTTCTATTAAGTATTAACCTCTCCATTATCTCCTTGATTATATACAAAAATACCCTATAGGGTGATTTTTAGGTATCTACTCTATAGGGTACATTTTAAATTTAAAGCTATCTTTATAGTTTTTTATTTAATATAAATCTTCACCATTTGAAGCAATTACTTTCTTATACCATTCAAAACTTTTCTTTTTCGTTCTTCTCAAACTTCCATTACCAATATTATCTCTATCTACATATATAAATCCATAACGCTTTTCCATTTCACCTGTGCTAGCACTTACTAAGTCAATAGGACCCCACATAGTATATCCTAATAAATCTACACCATCTATAGAAACTGCATCATGCATAGCTTTTATATGCTCCCTTAAATAATTAATTCTATAATCATCTTCTACATAACCATTTTCATCAGCTATATCTTTAGCACCCAATCCATTTTCTACAATAAATAGTGGTTTTTCATATCTATCATATACATGATTTAATGTAATTCTTAAACCTAATGGATCAATTGGCCATCCCCATTGACTATATGAAAGGTATGGATTTTTAGCAGATGTAAATATATTTCCTTCAGCTACATCATCTGCATTTTCATCAGTTCTAACACAGCGACTGTTATAATATGAGAATGCAATAAAATCTACAGTATGTTTATTCAATAATTCAATATCGCCAGGTTTCATTTTTGGTGTAATACCTTTTTTTTCCATATACTTTAATGCATAATTAGGATATTTTCCTCTAGATTGTACATCTATAAAAAAATAATTTTCTCTATCTAACTTCGTAGCTTCCCATACATCATTAGGATTGCAACTATAAGGGTATACACTTCCAGCTGCAAACATACATCCAACTAAGTTATTTGCATCAACTTCATGTGCTATTTTAGTTGCAATTGCACTAGCTACAAGTTCATGATGAGCAGCCTGATATTTTATCTTTTCAACATCTTCACCTTCTTCAAAACAAATACCAGCACCCATAAATGGAGCATGTAGAATCATATTTATTTCGTTAAAAGTTAACCAATATTTAACTAACCCCTTATATCTTCTAAAAATAACATTACACAGTCTCTCATAGAAACCTATCATCTTACGATTACGCCATGCACCATACTTTTTAATTAAATGCATTGGACAATCAAAATGTGTAATAGTAACTAATGGCTCTATTTTATATTTTTTACATTCTTTAAATATATTTTCATAAAATTGAAGACCCCTTTCATTTGGCACATCTTCGTCACCTTTTGGGAATATTCTACTCCATGCAATACTCATTCTATATACTTTAAATCCCATTTCAGCAAATAGCTTTATATCTTCTTTATAATTATGGTACATATCAATGCCAGTTTGAGCTGGATAATAATGCTTATCATCAAAATCAAACATTTTTAATTTTCCTGTAATAACTGCTGTTCTGTCTTTTCCTGTTGGACATACGTCTACATTTGCTAACCCTCTTCCGCCTTCATTATATCCACCTTCACATTGATTAGCTGCAGTAGCTCCTCCCCATAAAAAATCTTTTTTAAAACTCATAGTTAAGCCTCCTAAAATTACAACTAAAGCATTAACTTACGCTAATGCTTTAGTCTTTTATTAATACTTTAATCTCTTACTAAAATATAACTGTAATCAGATTATCTTCTAATTCGACATTTTTACTTTCTGTTTCTACCACATCTAAAAATTGTGATGAATTTGTAATAACAATTGGAGTTACAACACTATATCCCGATTTCTTTATTATATCAATATCAAAGTTTAATATAGTTTGACCTTTTGTAATTCTATCACCTTGCTTTATACATGCCTCAAAACCTCTTCCTTCTAACTGAATAGTATTTAATCCAATATGAATAAGCACTTCAACACCTTCATCTGAAAGAATTCCTATAGCATGTAGACTGGGGAATAAAGTTGTAACCAATCCATCTACTGGTGCAACTACTTTTCCATCACTAGGTACTATAGCTATACCTTGACCTAGTACACCAGATGCAAATGCCGCATCTTCTATATCGCTTAAATTTAATACCTCACCTTTTATAGGGCTTGCTACTACTTCTCTTTCTAATTTAGTAGACTTAACTTCTTTTGTTTCTTCTTTTACTTTATTTTTTACTTCTTTGGCTTCTCCTACTTGCTCATCTTTATATAAAACCATAGTTAATACAAAGGCTACAATCATTGATATAGCTATACCAGAAAGAGCTACTATTAAGTTACCCATTCCTCCATCTGGTTCAATCATTGCTGGAAGTTCGAATATGCCCATTCCTCCAGTTATAAACTTTCTAAGATTAAAGAATCCATAGAAAGCCCCCCCAATACCACTAGCAATACAACTTATTATAAATGGTTTCTTCAAAGGCAATAATATTCCATAAATTGCTGGCTCGGTAACTCCAAATATACCAGATATAAAGTTTGGTATTGCCATCTCTCTTAACTTCTTATCTTTAGTCTTAAAAAATATAGCTAATACAACTGCCGAACTTGCAAATGTACAAGCAAAGAATGGCATCATAACATTATCGTATCCTAAAGTCATAACATTATTTATATATACAGGAATAAATCCCCAGTGCATACCAAAAATAACAAGAATTTGCCAAGTAAATCCTACTATAGCACCTGCTAATAATGGACTAAAATCTCTTATCGAAATTACAACTTGTGAAATAAGTGTAGAACCAAATGTTGCTATAGGACCTATAACTATAAGTGCAACAGGTAATGTTACTAATAATGTAAGCATTGGTACAAAGAAAAACTTAACTAAATCTGGAATAAACTTGTTAAATAATTTTTCACACTTAGATGCAAAGTACACTATAAATATAATTGGTACGACCGTTCCAGTGTAATCCATTGATATCATTGGTAGTCCAAAGAAGTCAATGTATACTGGAGATGCAAACATTGTTCCTTTAAATAAAGTGTACATAACATCTGTACCTGCTGATATACTGCTACCTTGTATAGCAGGATAACACATTGCAGCCCCTAGTGCTAATCCCAACATTGGTTTTAATCCAAATTTCTTAGCTGAAGTATATCCTAAAAATAAAGGAAGGAATGTAAACAATGCATCTCCCGCTGCATTTATTACCATATATCCACCAGATACATCACTATATAGCCCCATTGCTACAAATAAAGCATTAAAACCTTTTAACATACCACAGGCTGCCATTATTCCTAGTACTGGCTGGAAAATTCCTGATATTATATCGATACATTTATCTAACATGCTACCTGATTTTTTAGTTTCTGAATTTGCACTTGAGTCATCTAAATCAATTATTTCAATTACGTCTTTATAGACAGCTTCAACATGATTTCCTATGACTACTTGATACTGTCCTCCACTTTTCATTATTGTAACAATACCTTCCATGTTTTTTAATATATTATCATTTGCTATACTTTCATCTTTTAATGTAAAACGTAATCTCGTAATACAGTGTACTAATCCACTAATATTTTCTTTTCCACCAACATTTTTTACTATTTCTTGTGCTAATTGTTTGTATTTTCCCATTTTTTCCTCCATATTTCTTTAAATTAATTTTTTGAAATTTGAAGGTTTGGCCAACTCAATGTTACCATCCAACCATAGGTATAGTTTTTTTAGTATCACTCCTTTCAATAGCTATTACTATATTACTACTAAAAATTATTCAGCTTACACATTTGAATCTTTAACTACTTTAGCTAAATGTATAGTTAAATATATAAGCTCGTCATCTGTTAATATGTAGTTATATTGTTTTTTAATAAAATTTTTAATCTTAGCTACACATTCAAACTCTTTATTATATTTAGATTTAATAATGTTTAATAATTCTTTGTCTGTCTCACCTTCATGTTCACTATCTAAAAGTAATCTCTGTGCAAAAAATTTAAGATGCATTATAAATCTATAATAAAATACTGATTCCTCATGAAACTCTATCCTAAAATGATATCTAACTATACTAAGTACTTCTTGTATTAACTTTGTGATATCAGATGCTAAGGTATGGCCTTCACTTAACTGAGCATTTACTATATGAAAGGCTATAAATCCAGCTTCATCTTCTGGTAATTTTACATGTGTTTTGCTTTCAATAATACCTAGTGCTTTCATTCCAATTTCAAACTCTTCTTTATAAAATCTTTTAATTTCCCAAAGTATTGCATTCTTTACGTTTATTCCTTCTTTCATTCTTTGAATCGCAGAATATGTATGGTCACTTAATGATATATAAATACTTTCATTTAACTTCTTATTTAGTTTTTTTTGGGCATACTCTATAATTTTACTAGATAATTTCATGTGTTCTATAGGAATATTATTAAGTAATTCTTGTAACTTATTCGATATTTCTTTATTTGATATTCTAAATACTTTATTTACTTTAGTTTTATCTATCAAATCTCCTTTTGATTTTTGATAACCAATGCCTTTACCCATGACAATAATTTCTTCATCATTGTCATCTAATGTGATTACAACATTATTATTTAATATCTTATTAATTATCATGATTATCCTCCTTTTAAGCATAAAAAAAGCTTATCCATAATAATGGGCGTACTCCTTCCTAGGATACTGCTATTATTAATGAATAAGCTTAGCTTGTACTTAAACAATTACTACCTAATTCCAATTATTATGATAAAACATTAGACATATTTTGTCAACGTTTTCTTTAAATTTATTTTATATTTATATATAGAGACTATAATTTTTTTTGTTACTCTCATAATAATTTATTCCTGTTAAAAAAGTTGTTATATTGACTTATTTATTCTTAATCATTTTTTAACATTCTGTAATCGCATTAAACATATTTATTATACTTGAATTTATAAATGTAAATACAACTCTCTATGGTAATTTTATTTATCATACAGGGTCATTTTCTGATTTACAAACTCAATTACAACTTCTTCATCTAACTTAGAATCTATCTAAATAATAAAAAAATTTATGAGTCTAATTTAATATGTTTTTGAGTCACTATAAAAATAAAGCAATTTATACTTAGCACTACCAAGAACTCTATTAAAATTAATAAATAGTTAATATTATACTCTCTCTGCAACAATGAAATTAATAAAAATCTGAAAGATTCATAAAAAACTGATATAAGAATACTTTGGATAACTGATATAATTATCCTTTCTAATAAACCTATTTTTATTAATTTTTGTTTGCTCATACCTACTCTATACATAACTTGGTAATCTAGTATTCTCTTTATAAAAATAATTATTTGAGATGTTAATATTAGAAGTATGCTTGATAATGACACAGCAAATATAATATTCAAAAGTAATGACTTTTGATCATCAACATATGTTTTCATAGAGTAAGCAAAATCGTTATAGTCCTCTAAATTAGCATCTTTATCAACATATAATAATTTACTAAGTAAATTGTTATCTAACTTTTCTCTAAAAAAATATATAACTGGCTGATTTTTAGGTAAATCAAGGGTCTTAGGTGAAATAGTTTCATTTATATTTATATATCCTAAATCTACACCTTTGTTCAATGATTTTGGACTCAAAAAACCTATTACTTTAAAGTCTATATCTTTTCCATTAATTTTTAATCTTACAGTATCCCCTAGTTTATAATCTATTAAGTATCTATGCAGATAATTATTTATAATTATACTATTTTCGTTACCATTTTCTTTAAACCAGTTTCCATACTCTAAATCACTCTTTAATGTTGTTTCTTTAGTGTCAAATAAATCAACACTTAAGTCATTTAAATCATTCATCACATCTTTTCTATTCTCATATGGAATTTTGTCAATATAATCATTAATAGAAGTATTATTTACCGATTCTATACTATCTATTTTAATTGGATAATATTGAAAATAATCTATATCATTTTCGATAAGTTTTTTATCAGTAATTAATTTTCCCTCTAAAGTTGTTTGATATACAATTGAATTTTTTATACTATTGTCAACTTCATAATTGCTAAACATAGCAAAGGTTATTTCAGATATCATAAATAGCAACAAAACAAATATTATTGTTATTGTTAATAGACTAGAGCTAAAAGCATTAGTTTTACAATCATTATCAAGATATATAAAAGTAATTGAGTATTTACCTTTAATAAATTTTTTAATTATACATACTATTTTTAATGATGCATATATCAAACTGTATACCAATAAGTCTAGTAATACTAACACTAAAATAAAGAAAATACCTAGAAAAGATTTCACATATATTGTAAAAAAAATACTTGTTAAAAATATTACAAGAATTATGTCTGGAATAAAGCTGAATTTATATGTAAATAACATACTATCATCCCTATTTATTCCTTCATAAGGTATATTTTTGACAAAACTTATAGGAATTAATGAGAATATTGATGTTTCAATTATTATAATAACTATTGAAATGAGAATATTTTTGGCAATACTCAAAATAGAAATATCCAATAAATTAATATGCTGTAAGTTAATGTAGAATATAGTCATAGGAAGCCCAAAAATAATACCAATTATAATCCCCTTTATAGTAAGTGACATAAGTTCAGTAAATACTAGAAGAGATAAACTTCTTTTTTTAATTCCCAAAGCCTTAAAAGTTGAAAAATCATTTATTCGATTTAAAATAAATACAATAAATGTAGAACATAGACAAATTCCAGTAATTAATAATGAAATAGCTCCAATTAAATTTATTGAGTCTAATTGCATAGATATTCTATTCATTATTGACTGTTCTAATTCATCAATTGTTCTAACTTCAAAATGGCTTTTAAATACATCTTTTATTTCATTTTTAATATTTTTCGTATTTTCTTTGTCTATTATATTTATATAAGCCACATTATATTTAGTTTCATTAGGCAAATATACATAACTTTCTCCGACTACCTCTTGACCAACCTCTGCTTCTTTTTGGGCTGTACTTAATGAAAATCTTTTTGGTATTATATCCGTAACCTTGAAGTATGTATCATCATAAACTGAAGAATGTAGTTTTAAAAACACTTTATCCCCTATGTTTACATTTAATTTATTAGCTGTTTTTTGTGACAAAACTATATCATTTTCATTTCTTAATTTTAAATATGTATTTTGCATTTTTATATTGTTTACTACAGTCAATTCAGTACTTTCAATCATACCATTTGATAATATATTTGTGTTCATACTACTTCCTAACTGAAAGTCAATGTGTTTTTTATCTTTTAATTCTTCTAATTTATCTATTTGTTCACTCGTAAAATAGTATTTATTATATTCTATATTTTGTATTTTTATATCTCCACCATTTGTTATAGCCATATTTCTTTTAACTTCACTTGAATATGTATCAGTTAACACTCTTGTAAAGAGTAATATTGCTGTGGCAAATACAATAGATATTATACAAGAAAGTTTTAATAATTTATTATTTTTCAAACTATTTTTACTATATATTTTATAAATTTCATGAAATATCAATGTATCACCACCTATTTTATAATAGTTCCATCTTTGATGCTTATAATTCTATCACTATATTTTGCCATTTGAATATCATGAGTAACCATTACTATTGTAGTACCATATTCATTGTTTATACTCTTAAACAACTGCATTATAGCATGACTATTAGCACTATCTAATGACCCAGTGGGTTCATCAGCAAATAGTATATCTGGGATACAAACTAGAGCTCTTGCAATAGCGACTCTTTGCTTCTCACCACCTGATAATTGTTTAATATTGTTTTTTGTTTTTGATATTAGACCAACCTTTTGAATTATCTTATCTACTACCTTAAACTCTTTATCATCAGAAAAAATCAATGGTAATTTTATATTTTCTTCAACAGACATTGATGGAATTAAATTAAATGATTGAAATACAATCCCTATCTTTCTATTTCTATATTCAGCAAGTTAATTGTCAGTTAATCCCGATAATTTTTCACCACAAATATTCACATCCCCAGTATATTTTTTGTCAAGACCACTTAAAATACTTATTAGGGAACTTTTTCCGCTACCACTAGCTCCCATTATAGAAATAAACTCTCCCTCTTCTATGTGTAAATCTATATTCTTTAGTATGTTAATTTCTGTATTTAATAAGTTTATAACTTTAGATAAACTTGAGACCTCAATTATTGTTTTTTTCATACTATAATTTCCTTTCATATAAAACTTTTAAGATTGATTATTACTTAAAAGAGAGCATATAATACTCAAAGATACTAAAAAATTTTCTGCTAATAAGCTTTTTTAAGAATGATATATCTAAAAAAATATGATATTATCAGTAATTTTGAAACAAGATTTGATTTAACACCAAGTTTTGACTTAGACATACAAAATCACGCCTTAAAAGTTACATATTTATAATACTTCATATTATAAATATGTAACTTTTTTGAATAATTGTCAACAGAACATTGCGAATATTCAATAATATTTTATAAATATAACTTATAAAATATTTCATAATAAACGTCTAATAATTACAAATACTATTATAAAACTATTATTTACTAAATTTTTATAAGTTAAGCAGTTTTATTATTTATACTGTTTAACCAAGTTCATTATTTATCTATACCTGCTTTGATATTTTTTCTCCCCCAAATATATATGTCATAATAAATGGAGCAACCAATGCTATAAATATAACTATAAGTCCATTTACTATATTTGAAGTCCCCTTTTCCCCTGATAATCCAAGTACTGCCATTATACTATTTTGTGGAACATATAAGGTTACATGATTAATTCCTGCAAATAATCCTGCAATTCCTGCTCCTATAGATGCTAACATAGCAGGTTTTTTGAGTTTTAATGTAACTCCATAAAGAGCTGGTTCAGTTATACCCATAACAGCTGATATCCATGCAGCTGATGCTAACTGTTTTATCTTACTATCTTTACTTTTTAGTGCTACAGCTAGTGTCGCTCCACCTTGCGCTAAATTAGCACAAACTTGTGCTATTAATATAAGTGATTCTTGCCCTGTAGTTGCAAATGCTGATATAAATATAGGAGTCAATGCATGATGCATTCCTGTCATAACGATAAATGGCATTAAAGCTGCTAATAAACAAACCATTACAAATCCTAACCTTCCTTGTAGTAAACTTATTATGCTAGCTAATCCTTCTCCTAAAAAATTTCCTATTGGTCCAATTACGATTAATGCTATTGGCGCACTTATTAATAATACTAAAGTTGGATTTAAAATCGTTTTTAACATACTAGGTATTAATTTATCAATAAATTTTTCTATATATGACATCATCCATACTGTTAAAAGTGCTGGAATAACAGATGCTGCATATATAACACCCTGAATTGGTACTCCTATAAATGATATAGGGTCCCCACTTGATACCCATGCTGAGAAATTTGGATGTAAAAATACACCTACTACTATAACTGCTATTGACGTATTAACATTAAATTTTTTAGCTGCGTTTATTGCAAGTATTATAGGCATAAAGTAAAATGCTACATCTCCTATTATATCTAATATTCTGTATGTACTTGAATTTGATGATAACCAATTAAAAGTAGTACAAAGAGATAATATAACCTTTATCATACCTGACGCTGTAAGAGCTGGTATCATAGGTGTCATACAACCAGTTATTGTATCTAATATATTATTTAAAATACTATTTTTATTATTTTCATTTTTTATATCAGTTTTAATATCTCTATTAGGATTTATCCCCTCATTTACTAGTGCATTAAATACAATCCCTACCTCATTGCCTATTATGACCTGGTATTGAGTTGAGGTTGAGTTTACTCCAACTACTTTATCTATAGATTTTAATTCATCTGCATTCACTTTCTTTTTATCTTTTAATATAAACCTTAATCGTGTCATACAATGAGTCAAGTCAATTATATTATCTTTTCCTCCAAGTCCATCGATTATCAATAAAGCTACATTTGCATATTTATTTTTCATGCTTTATCCCCTCTTTTAAAATAATTTTTAATATAATCTTAAGCTAAACCGACCTTTTTACTCCAAACTTGTAATAGTGTATTGTAACTCAATAAACCAGTATCTTCTACAATATAGTCACATTTTCCTAGTACTTCTTTTTTTCCTACACCAATTGATGTCATATTGGCATCATTTATAGCTTTAATACCTGAATAAGAATCTTCTATTCCTATACAATCATGTTGTTCTAAATTTAGCATCTTACTCCCTTCAATAAAAATATCAGGATATGGTTTTCCTCTTTCTAATAGAGATGGGTTTACTATACAGTCAAACTCATCTTTTCTCCCCAAAGATTCCAATATTTTAGGTGCATTCTTACTGGCAGATGCTATTCCTAATTTTATATTATTTTCTCTAAGTTCTTTTATAAGTTTACTTATTCCTGGTAATATATCCTTAGATGTTAATGAACCTATTAACTTTATATACGTTTTATTTTTTTCTTCACACATCCTTAACTTTTCTTCTTTAGTATAACTATCTACTTTATTAGCACATATTAATATTCTATCTAATGATTCTTCTCTGCTTATGCCTTTTAATTTTTCATTAAAAGTTTCATCTATTTCTATATCTAACGATTTTGCTATATCACGCCAAGCTTCAAAATGATACTTAGCAGTATCTGTTATAACTCCATCAAGATCAAATAAAACTGCTTTCATATTAATTGCTCCTTTTAAAACTACTAGTAACTTCTATTACATTCTTTGATAATTTTATTTCTTTATTATCATGTAATATGGTTATATTTCTACCCTTTATTACCTTATAACAAGATTTATTCTCTTCTATATTTACAGAAACTAGACTATCTCTAAATAATATATTAAATTTAATGCTTTTCCAATGTTTAGGAATCCTTGGTTCAAAACTTAATTTATTATTTTTTATTTTCATTCCTGCAAATCCATATACTAAACTCATCCATGTTCCACCCATATTAGCAGCATGTATTCCATCACTTGTATTTTTTTGTATGTTATTAATATCCATTAATGCCGTATCCATAAAGTAGTTATAAGCTTTTTCATGATTTCCAATTTCACTTGCCATCATTCCAAATATTGACCTTGACAAAGATGAATCATGAGTAGTTATTTTTTCATAGTATTCAAAATCTATCTTTTTTTGTTCTAAACTAAACTCCTCAGGGAAAAGTAATGCTGCAAGTACAGTATCCGCTTGTTTATTTACTTGATATCTATATATTGTTAATGGATGATAATGAAGAAGTAATGGATATTTTTCTTTTGGTGTATTTTTTAAATCCCACACTGATTTTTCTAAAAATGAATCATCCTGTTTGCTTATTTTCTTCTTTTCATCATATGGTAGATACATATTTTCAGCTGCCTTTATCCAGCTTTTTACTTCATATTCTTGCAATTTAATTTTTCTAAACACTTCGTTTGAATATAAATTATGCTTAAATTTATCTACCATCTGTGCCGCATATGTTAAATTATATTTAGCCATTAAATTAGTATAGTAATTATTATTTACTATTGCTGTATATTCATCTGGACCTGTTACTCCATTTATACAGAATTTATTATTTTTTGTTTCTATATAATCTCCAAATTCGAACCAAAATCTTGCTGTTTCTATAAGAATTTCTAAGCCATTTTGCATCATGAATTCTTCATCATTAGTTACTTCAAAATACGTTCTAATCCCATAAGCTATGTCTGCATTTATATGAAATTGTGCTGTTCCTGCTGGATAATATGCACTACATTCATTCCCACTTATAGTTCTCCATGAATATAAGCAACCTTTATTTATTCCAAGCTCTCTAGCTCTTTTTCTTGATGCATCTAAAATTGAATATCTATAATCTAATAAAGCTCTAGCAATAGATGGTTGAGTATATATAAAAAATGGTAATATGTACATCTCTGTATCCCAGAAATAGTGACCCTCATAGCCATCACCTGTAAGACCTTTAGCTGATATATTAGTCTTTCCATCTCTTCCTGCTGATTGATAAATATGAAATAAATTAGTTTTTATTCCTAATTGAAGTCTTTTATCGCCTTCAATCTCTACATTAGAAGTTGTCCAAAATTCATTCATTTTCTCTCTCTGAATATTTTTAACTTTATCAAATCCAATATTACGTGCCTCTCTTAAAACCAATTCTAATGATTTTAAACGCTCTCCTGATTGTAAATATTCTAATGATTCTAGATATTCTTCTGATTTTAAACGTTCTTCATTTAGATTCAAATCAGAATATACTCTACCATATCCTACAACAATCTCTAAATTTAACTTTTCACCTTCTTTAGCATAAACTTCTATTTCTCGCTCTATACATTCATCTGAAACATTATAGGTCTCATTTATAATATTTCCACAAGTAATATATGAATCAAATCCACACCATAACCCTAATTTACTTGTTTTTGTAATTAAATTCATAAAATACTTATCATTATATTTTTTTATATCAATTTTAAATTGATTCTTATTTATAGACGCCACCCTTGGGTCATCTACTTTTTCACAATTAAATTTCTCCACATTATTTTCCATTTTATTTTTAAAGTTTATTTTTCCATTAAAATTTAATGGTGTTATTGTGTATGAAATCATCATTAATTCTTCTATGTCTTGAGACACTAATCTTTCTATAGATACTTTAACTTTTTTCCCATGAGAATTTTCCCATATAAATGAACGTGTAAGAGTCCCTTCATTTAAATCTAGTATCCTAGTATGTTCACTTGTAATACCTTTTGATAAATCAAAGTAATCTCCTTCAATAGAGAAGTTTACTATATGAGCATTAGGTAATTTACAGATAGTCTCATTTTGTTTTGCATAACCATAAGCAGTTTCTCCATATGTAATTGGAGATGATTCATAAAATCCATTTACATATGTACCTATATTATCTATATACTCATTATTAAAATCAGACTCTTCAATATTCCCTCTAATTCCTAAATGCCCATTAGCTAGTGTAAACAATGTTTCATTGGATTTTATTATATCTTTACTAAGCCCTTGCTCTATAAGTTGATTCTTAGTATTAAGTATTAAACTCATAATAGCACTCCTTTCTTAAATGAATTATACATGAGTTTCCATATCATTAAATAAAATTTCTCCATTTGTTTCTATTACTTTTTTATACCAAAAAGCACTTTGTTTTTTAGTTCTTTTAAATGAACCTCTTCCATAGTCATCAGAATCAACATGAATTATACCATATCGTTTTGTCATCTTTCCTTCACTTACACTAGTTACATCTATGCATCCCCACATAAGATATCCTATAAGCTCTATTCCATCTTCAATTACTCCAAGAATCATATTTTTTATATGTTCTTTCATATAATCTATACGATAATCATCAATTATTTTTCCATCTTCATTTACAATATCTTGAGTACCCAGCCCATTTTCTACTATGAATAAAGGAAGCTGATACCTTTCATATAATTGATTCATAGTTATTCTTAATCCTACAGGGTCATTTTGCCATACACTATTTGACTTTGGAAGATATGGATTTTTTATGGTTTCTGGTCCATTTGACTTTGACTTTTCTAAGCCTTCAGCTCTAGCTGAACTACAAGCACTAGAATAATAGCTAAAAGATACAAAATCTACAGTATTATCCTTAAGCGTTTGTAAATCTTCCTCTTTTATTATTAATTTTATTTTATTTGATTTTAAATAATGATTCATAAAGCTCGGATATACGCCTCTAACTTGAACATCAGAAAAAAATAAATTATGCTTTTCATGCTCTAACGCTGCAAATACATCCTCTGGTTTACATGTATATGGATACGTTTTTCCAGCAGCTAACATACATCCAAACTTAAACTTTCTGTTGATACGTTTTCCTATTTCTATAGTTTTTGCATTAGCTAATAATTGATGATGTACTGCTTGATACTTCTTTTGAAGTTGATTTTCATTATTTATAAAAGTTAATCCAGCTCCTATATATGGAATATGCATTATCATATTCATTTCATTAAAAGGAATCCAGTATCTGACATCATCTTTATATCTTTTCATTAAAATTTCAGCATATTTAACATATAAGTTAACTACCTTTCTATCTGCCCACCCTGAATATTTTTCAACAAGAGAATAAGGTATATCAAAGTGACTTATAGTTATCAATGGTTCTATATTATATTTTTTCAATTCTTTTATTATATTATCATAAAGTTGTAATCCCCTTTCATTTGGCTCACTTTCCTCTCCTGTTGGAAATATTCTTGACCAAGAGATAGAAAATCTAAAACATCTAAAACCTAATTCTGCTAACATTGCTATATCTTCTTTATAATTTTCACAAAATTTAATCCCTATATGACTTGGATAATATTGATTATTTTCATTTAAAATATTATCCTCATCTAAAAATACATCTTTTAATCTCTTATCATTTAACGGAAGTTTATCAAATTGCGACAAACCTTTTCCCCAGCCTAAATAAAATCCTTCACTTTGATTGGCTGAAATTGCTCCTCCCCATAAAAAATCTTTATCTAATTTCATACATCTACCTCTTTCACAATATAAAGTTTTATAATATCTATCTCATATTTAGTTATAAGATTTTTTTCTATAACTATATCTTTCAAATAATTCAATTATATTTTTTAACTCATTATAATTGATATTACCTATTTTCAATATTTTCATAGTACATATTAATATTAGATATCTATTTATATATAATTATATACATAGCAAATATATTTTTATATCCTCATTATTGTTATCTTATTCTCATATATTGCTGTATATTTATATATAAAAAAATAAGATTCCTATATAAGAATCTTATTTTTTCTTCAAGCTATTATATCTTTTTTTAAATTCCAATGGAGAGACTCCGATTTTTTCTTTAAATATTCTATAAAAAGTTTTTGTACTTCCAAAACCAACTTCTTCAACTAAATCTATAATAGATATATTATTATTAAGCAATATCCACTTTGCCTTTTCTAATCTATATTCATTTAAAAAGGTTATAAATGTTTTTCCCGTGTTTTTCTTGAAAAATTTAGTAAAATAATATACACTAAACCCTGCTTCATAAGATACATCCTCTAATTTTATAGGTTGTTTATAATTTTTTTCTACATACTTGAATATATCGCTTAATCGCTCTAGTATCTCTTTAGAGTTCACTTCATATTCTGCTGTATTTTCTTCAATTTCTCTAGGAATCTCTCTGTATAATATAGAAATTAAGTTATACATTTTACCTTTTATTGCATAGCTATATCCTTCTATTTTATACATGTCTTCATTATAGATGTCTATCAATATATCGAAAACTGACTTTCTTATTTTTGATGTCCAATCTCTACTACATTTTTTTATACTACTGAATAAATTAATTAAGCTTTCTTTTTCCTCATTTAATAAAATTAAATCATTAAAAAAAGATATGTCAAATTGAAATACTAATCTTTCACTTACTGGTGATGGTAATATATAATGAATATCACCTCCGTTTATTATCACTATCTCGCCTTTTTTTAGTTGCATAGGCTTATCATTTATAAATAAATTTACTATACCTTCTGTTATAAGTAATATCTCTATTTCCTTATGCCAGTGTGGTGTTGTTAATACTTCTCCTTCATTTGATAGACTACGAAAAGGAAACTCGTGTATTAATTTAGGCATTTCTAAATATATTGCCATAGATATCCTCTCCTTTCTTATGTCTAAAAATTAATGTATATTATGTCATGAAATATTTTTTTATAGTTTAGATTAAACCATTATATATTAGAATTATCAAGTGATTTTATATTATATATACTAACTATCTACTTTCTCACGTATAAATACAGTCGTTTTTTAATAATAACTCTTTCAGCTTTCTTCGATTAAGTTTAAAAATTTTATGTAAACCTCACTTCAATTAATAGTTAATGCTATTTTTTGAGTTTCTTGTACTAATATATAGGTATAAATTTGAAAAATATCCCATTATATAATCTATTTTACACCTTAGTTAATACAAAGTATCTATTAAATTAATGAAGCCTATATTTTAAGTACATAATTTAAATCATTATAAATTTAAACTTAATATTTAATGGTAATCAAATTCTTTACCAATAAATATAAAAAAGATTAATGTGCTATAATTTCTTTAACTAGTAAATTTTATATTTATTATAATGCAATATATCCATAAACTACTTTATTAAAACAAAAGTATTAAGGATTAAAATAAAAAATAGTTAGGGAGATATAATCATGATTTTATATTTTAGCGGTACTGGTAATAGCCGATATGTAGCTCGCAAAATTGCACAAGAATTAAATGATGAACTAATATCATTAAATCAACTTATAAAAGAAGAAAAAACAGATGACTTAATATCAACAGATAAGCCATTCATATTTGTATGCCCTACTTATGCATGGAGATTGCCTATAGTAGTTACAGATTTTATAAAAAAAATAAAATTTTTAGGAAACAACAAAGTTTACTTCATAATGACTTGTGGAGGTGATACAGCAAAAGCCATAAACTATATCCAAAGGCTATGTAAATATAAAGAGTGGCAATTAAAAGGTATGGCAGAAATTAAAATGCCAGAAAATTATATAGCTTTATTTTCCACAACAGATAAAGAAACATCAAAGCAAATGATTAAAGAAGCAGATAAACAAATATCTAAAATTATTTCTGATATACGTAATGAGAATGAGTTTGAAACTATTACCCCTAGTGGCTTAGGAGGTAAAATTAAAAGTGAAGTATCTAACACTTGCTGTCTCTTTTTGTGCAGTACGTCTATATTTAACATCTGGATATCCAATCACTAGTGTCATCAGTACATGCTCTTTGTGTTTTAAACCTAGAAGTTTTTTTAACTTTGGTGAATTATTTGCTACATCTGAAAAATATCCACTAAATAAGACTCCTAGACCATAAGATTCTGCCATTAGTGCCATATTTGATGCTGCAAGTGAACCACTAATCTTATCTTTTGTAACTATCATTATTGAATTAGGAGCATTCTTGAAAAAAAGTTATCATCAATCTCAACTTCCTTTGAATACTTAACAACAATGTTTGCAATAGGTTTTATTTTTCTAAAAAATCTCACTGCTTCCTTTTCATATATTGCTTTTTTATTATCTAAAACAATATATGATACATCTTGTGAGTTTTTAGCACTAGGTGTATATCTACCTGCCTCTATAATTTGCTTTATTATTTCTGGAGAAACTTCTTTACCTTTGAACTTACGGATACTTCTTCTAGATTTAATTGCCATTAATAATTCATCTGGGTCTAATTTTTGCTTATTTGTAAGTTCTATTGGTGGTTCATATTCATCCACATACCTTTCGTTTATTAGTTTAAACTATTATAACACGAAGATGTTTTTTATATTCATTGGTAAAGAATTTGATTACCATTAAATCTTTAATATCTCTATTACATAAACTTTTCATAGATTTTAAAACAGTATAGTTTTCATATAATAAAAAATCAACCCATTTTAAAATATTTGCCATCTTTATAGTCTAAGTTCAAAAATCTTCATATTATTATTTTTGTTTATTGTTATAAAAAAAAGCACACCCCTAATTAGATGTACATTTTAAATAATTTTATCTTTTATAAAAGTTATAATTCCTGTAGATTTTATCAGATTCTTTTAGATTAATTCAATATTCCAAAATAAATTCGAATTTATAGTTTATACAGTATCTATATTTCACAAAACGCACCTACTATTTCTTTTTTGGTAGATGCACTTAAAAGCCTTTCACTTATATCTTTACCACCTAAAATATAAGATATTTTAGACATTAATATTATATCTTCATTATCTTCAGATTGTGGCATAGCAAACATAATTATTACTTTTACTGGCAAACCATCTATACTTGGCCAATCTACACCTTCTCTAGATTTACCTATTACTACAGATGCTTTCCTTACATACTTTGTCTTTCCATGTGGCATGGCCATCTGATAACCTATACTTGTAGAACCTATCTTCTCTCTATGCTTTAATGCCTTTATGAACTTATTTTTTGAAGTTATACTTCCTTTATCGTATAATTTATCTACTAATTCTTGTATTATACCTTCTTTTGTAGTTGATTTTAAGTCTAAAATAACACTTTCTTCGTTCAATATTTCTCTAATTTCCATTTATTTTCTCCAGTACATTATTATCAAATAATATTTTAATATCCTCTTCTCTTTCGCAATCTATTATATAATTTATATAGTTCTTTTGCCTATATAGATTTGATACTTCAATCAGAATATGCTTTAAAAAACTATGATTACTAGTTTCTAAATAAAGATTAATCACTCTATTAATATTATCGACATTCATTATTACCTTATTTACTTTACTTTGATTGCATATATATATATTTAAATCTTTTCCTAATGAAATAGAGTCATATTTACTGCTTAAGTTCATACCTATTAAACTTCCCATCTGGCTTACATCAAGATTAAAATATATATTATCTTTTAAATACACTCCTAATAAATTTGTATCTAAGTGCATACTCTTCCTAGGTTTATTAAGTAAAGTATTTTTTATATTATTGATATCACTTTCCATTAATAGTACTGATACAACTATATGTAATTTGTCTCTCAAGTCTAAATTTACAGTAGATATTACAAAATCTACATCATCTAAATTTCGCTTATTCAACTGATGCATAGGAATTATATCAACTATAGTCCACTCAGGAAATTCTCTTTTTAATCTAGCTGCAAGAAGCTGAGATGTTCCATATCCTGTATTGCAAACTACTATTACTCTCTTACTACTCATATTTCTTTCTATAGCCGCTTGAAAATATGTAGCAATATACGAAACTTCATCTATGCTAATATTCTTCAGATTATAATGCTCTGCCATAATGTTTATAGTCATCATGCATAATCCCAATACCTCTGAAAATCTCTCTTGTATCTCTTCTAATAATGGGTTTTTTATTTGGATATCATATCTTAATCTGTTCAACATGTGCCTTACATGAGATACTAGACTTTTTTGTAGTAGTTCATCATCTCTAAGACTTATATTTAAAAACTGTGACATATTCTCTATCATTATAGATGATACTTTTTCACTGTCACTTAATATATCTGATTCATCATTGCAACTCCTATTACTTTCGCTACTAAATCCAGATGATACTAAATAAATATATATATATTTAATTTCATCTTTAGTTATTTTTACTCCATATCTATTTTCTATTTTATCTATAAGTGTAGTAACTTTTTGATATACTAACTCATCCAAATTACATATGGAAACTTCCTTTTCTTCCTGAAACTCTATTTGATTACCTTCTTCAACTCTCTTTAAGCATATAAGTATATGCGTAATTAAATTTATATAGTAGGGCTGACTTATAACATATCCTAAATTGTTTTCCAATTCTGTAATTATAGTTTCTACAAATATGATGGAATCAATATCAAATAAATTTATCAATGCACTAAATGTAGCAGAATCCAATCTTGTTAACTCAGATATATCATGTTGTTCATAATTTTCATCTAATAAATCATCCACCATCTTAGCAATCGATTTCCTTATATCTACTTCTTTACCTATAATTTTAGTTCCCTCTAATGTTTTATTAAGTTTTAAATTATATTCTTTTATCCATTCCTCTATATATTTAAAATCATTTACTATAGAAGTTTTACTTACATAATACTTATCCGATAACTGATTTATTGAAGTTACATTACTTGAATTTAATAGTAGATATTTTAAAATTTCCATCCTTCTTTGCTCTACTGATAAAGATTTATTTCCCTTTGGTTGTATATTTAAACTATTAATTAGGTCTATATTGTTCTTTGCTGAAGCTTCTATTAATATTCCACAACCTCTTTTTATATCAATTTTTATATTAAAAGTTTTTAAATATATCTCAATCATCTTCAAATCTTTTTGTAATGTTTTATCTGATACATTTAATTTATCTTTAAAGTATTTTATAGGTTTATATTCATTTTCATTTAATATCAATTTAAGAAATTCAATTTGTCTTGATACAAGCATACTTATGCCCCCTACCTATTTTTTGATACTTCTATTAAGTACTATTTTAGCATATTTCATACCTATGTAAGAATACTAAGATACTTCTGTATCATAAAAGAATTTATGATACACTTTACAGAATTAATATAATATAGCATATAATTTCAAAGCAAAAAATAAGGATATTGAGGGGTAGCTAACTACTTCTCAATATCCTTATTTTTACTCTTATTTATAATTTAAGCACTAAGTACTTCAAATTCACTACTTTCACCCTTTATAGTAGGCTTTGTTATCCCTATAATTAATGTTGTTATTACTGTTCCAACTAATATGCAAGCTATATACGCAATTGGTGAACTACATGCAAATGGTATTACAAATATTCCTCCATGTGGTGCCATCAAGGTTATATCTAAACTCATACATATTGCTCCACCTATACAAGAACCAATTATATTTGCTGGAATCATTCTTAACGGGTCTGCAGCTGCAAATGGTATTGCTCCTTCTGTTATGAAAGATGCACCCATTATAGCAGTTGGCAGTGCTGACTTTCTTTCTTCTTTAGTAAACTTATTTTTGAATATTAACATAGCTAATGCTATTGCTAATGGAGGTACCATTCCACCTACCATTAATGCTGCTGATGGTTCAAATACATTACTAGAGAACATGGCTAATCCAAATGCTGAAGCTGTTTTATTAATAGGACCTCCCATATCTGATGCCATCATTCCTGCTAATATTGCACCTAATAATATTTTATTAGTTCCAGACATACTTTGTAACCAAGACTGTAAAGCTTCATTTAACCATGATGCTGGCGTATTAACTATGAAGAACATTATAGCTCCACTTGTGAATGCAATCAACAGTGGACATATCAGCACGGCATTTACTCCCTTTAATACACCCGGTAAGTTTTCTGTTATCTTCATTACTCCTAAAGCTATATATCCTGTTGCAAATCCTGCTACCATACCCCCTAGAAATCCTGAACCTCCAATAACTGCCATGAAACCAGCTATCATAGCAGGAGCAAAACCTTGTCTTCCAGCAATTGATTTAGCTATAAAACCAGCAAGTATTGGTATGAATAACTTAAATGCTGAGTCGCCTCCAAGTTGTCCAAAGAATCCAGCTATAGGGTTGTATGTTTCATGAGCTGGGTCTGATGCAAATATACCAAACATAAATGCTATGGCTATACCAATCCCACCTATTACTACAAATGGAATCATTTCAGATACACCATTCATTAAGTGCTTATAAATACCTTTTTTCTCTGCTCCTTGAAGTATTTCTTTTGAATCTTCTAAAGTTTTTCCACCTAGCTTAATTTCTTTAGCCATCCCATTTTCAGCATTTACAATTAAATTTTTGGCTAATGAGACATTCTTAGCATCTGCTACTTTCTTTTGTAATACTTTCTTTCCTATAAATCTACTTGTTTGAATTTCCCTATCACAAGCTATTATTACGTACTCCGCTCTTTTTATATCCTCTTTAGTTAACTTATTTTCTACACCTATAGCTCCATGTGTTTCTATTTTAACTTCATATCCAAGTTCTTGTCCTGCTTCCTCTAACGCTTTTTTTGCCATAAAAGTATGAGCTATGCCTGTTGGACATCCTGTTATTCCAACTATAAGACCTTTATTTTGATTATTACTTGAATCTCCTGATTCTACAACTTTACAATTAAATATATCTAATATTTCATATGGAGTTTCTGCACTTAGTAAGTTCTTAATAAGATTTTCATCCATTAAATATGTAGCTAGTTTAGATATAATCTTAAGGTGCTCGTCTAAACCTGACTCTGGAATTGCTATCATAAAAAATGACCTAAGTTTTTGACCATCATTATCCGTAATATCCTTATCTGTTCTTAAATACATCATCACAGGTTGCTTTACTGCACTTGACTTAGCATGAGGGATAGCTATTAAATTCCCCATGTTAGTTGGTGATTCTTTTTCACGTTTATTAATATCAATTATAAACTTTTCTTTATCATTTATATAATTTCCACGATACAAATGATTTACCATGTAATCAATTACATCTTTCTTAGTTTGCATTTGTTTATCTAATACAATACAATCACTACGTAATATTTGGTCTACCATAAATTCTCACCTCCTCGTAATTTATTATCCAATCACTAATTCTTCTTTTTCTAAAAAGCATTTTAATTTATCTATGTCATTGAATAAATTCATTTTAAACTCTATAACTTCCCTTGCAGCTTCTATACATTGTGGATATATAGCATCTGGTTCATATAAACTTGGATTTTGTTCTAATACTTCTCTGCACTTCTTATAATATGCTGATTTAACATCACTTGAAATATTTACTTTACAAACTCCTAGTTTAACTGCTTGTGCTATTTCTTCATCTGGATTTGATGAGCCTCCATGAAGGACTAAAGGTATATCTACTACTTCTTTTATTTCTTTTAATAAATTTAATCTAAGTTCTGGTTTAAACCCTTTTGGATAGATACCATGTGCTGTACCAATTGCAATAGCTAGTGTGTCTACTCCTGTTTTTTCAACAAAATCCCTAGCTAATTGTGGATTTGTATATATTATTTCATCAGAACCACCTTCTCCTGATGTTCCAGTTGTCCCTATTGTGCCAAGTTCTCCTTCTACAGATACATTTAATCCTTTTGCTATTTCTACTACTTCTCTAGATATAGCTACATTTTCTTCATATGGTAAATGTGACCCATCAATCATTACTGATGTAAATCCACATCTTATAGCTCTTAATACTTGCTCTTTATTTGCTCCATGATCTAGGTGTATTACCATAGGTACCTTACTCTTATTTGCTTCTTCTATACAACTAGCTACAAAACTATCTCCTAGGAAACTTAACTCATTTGGATGTATCGCAAGTATTACTGGTGCTTTTTTTTCATTGGCACTCTGTACTACTGCCTTAAGTATTTGCCCACTCCCTATATTAAATGCTGGTACTGCAAATTGATTTTCTTGTGCAACTTTTAACATTTCCTTCATATTTATTAACATATTGTGCCTCCTGATATTTTTAATTTTAGTTTTGATTTGTTTGTTATTTACCTCATTGTTGTTATATTTAAATAATATCAAGATAATAAATGTTCGAAAATGACAATAGTTTTCCTTTTAAAAAAGGAACTTTTATTATACACTCTAAGTTCCTTTTCAATAAATAATTTTTAGAAGTCTGCATCATAGTTAACTATACTTCTTAGGGACAGCTTCTCTTCTTAACTGTTTTAACATACCTTATCTTTCATAATTCTTTATAATAAACAATTATATAAATACAACTGTAATACTTCTAGACCTTTAAATTATTGCATCCTAACAAATTATAATCCACAATAATAATTCATAAAGCAAAGGTATAGCAAATTATAAAATTTTTTAAAATCATTTAACATCTTAAGCTTATTTATTATCTGTATAAAAACCCAAGAAGGTGCTAAATAAAACAATACTTAGACTTTGAAGACGAAGAACTGACTCTGGAGTTATCGGTCAAAACTAAATAATTTATCAAAAGATATAAACATATCAAATATCCTACTTTCATTTACTAGAAAATTAATGGTTAATGATAGTATATTTAATATACCTATAGCTATAAATTTAAAGATATTTGTACCATAGTTAGTACTATATTTGTGTCAAAAAATTAAAAAGATATTAGCCATTTAGCCAATATCTTTTCGTAGATTTCAATGGTAGATATGATTTATAAGAATTATCCTTTATTATTTTATACAAATCTTTTTCTATCTAATTTAAAAATTATTCCTAATGCCATATAACATATACCAATTACTAATACACCATAAGCCATAGATACTCCTATCTTAAATTCTTGCATATTAGTTACAATAGAAATTGAAATAGGTCTATTGTAAACACCATAAAGCAAGGCCGACATTGTATATTCTCCAATTGTACGAATGAATACTAATATAGCTCCTGAAATTATTCCTGGCATCATATTTGGGATTATTACATTATAAAAGGTTTGTATCCTTCCAGCCCCTAAACTCCTTGATGACTCTTCTAGCCCTAAATTTATTGACTTCATAGCAACCTCATTGGATGAAAATAATAATGGCAAGGCATAAATTGTATATGCTATAGGTAAAATATAAAAACCACCTATTAATGACTCATTAAAAGCAAATATACTTTTTTGATTAAATGTATTAATTAGGTTAACTGCAATGGCACTTGCAGGCATACTCCAAGGTAACATTATAATAAATTTTGCTAGTCGATTATATGTATTATCCTTTTTAATTACTAAATATGATACTGGTACAGTAATTATCAATCCTAATGCCACTGCCATCAAAGACATTTTCAAACTGTTTAACATAGGCTGTAATACACGTAATTTTTGGAAAATCATCTGGTAGTTTTCCAGTGTAAAGTCTCTAGGAAATATAGATGTCATAACTGAATGTGTACTTACAAAAGATAAATATACAATAGTAATTATAGGAAGCATAATCATAATAATTTGTATTTCAATAATAATCTTGCATACAAATGTAAATAAATCTTTTTTTCTATTATCAACTTTATAACTTTGGGATTTTAAGGATGATACTACTCCATATTTTTTGCCATAATACTGCAATAAAATCATAAATGAAATCCCCATTAGTAATAAAGTAATTACTTGAACTGAGGCTATATCCATGTGGTTATTAGCCTTAGACCTAACAATCTGAGTGCTTAAAACTTTAAAACCACCACCTATAAGATTTGGGGCTGAAAAAGAACTAATCCCAGATGCAAAAGTTATAATAGTAGAGGTTATAACAGCAGGTGTAATAACAGGCCATATTACATCAAAAAATACTCTTAGCTTTGATGCTCCCATTCCTTTTGCAGCTTCAACTGTTGAGTAATCCACATATTTTAAGGCAACATATACATTTAAATAAAAATACACATACTGAGTATAGGCAACCACAAATAAAATTCCTTTTAATCCACTAAAATCATAAGGTTTGTCGATAAAGGAGAGTAAAATTTCTATAGATTTTGTAACTATACCAGTTTCTCCATAAAGCTGAATACATGCAATTACCATAATTACTCCAGGAATCATCATTGGACTTAGTAAAAGAATATGTATAATTTTTTTGTGTTTATCACAAACAAATGTCATATACAGGGCAAGCGATATACCCATAATTCCACATACTAGTACAGAACCCAATCCCAAAATTATAGTATTATTTACTACCCTTAAATTATTAGCATTTGAAAAATATTCTTTGAAAACTTCAAAAGAATATCCACCTTCACCTTGGAATGCTTGTGCAAAGGTGTTAGCTATTGGAACGATAATATACCCAATCAGAATCCAAAATAATATACTGTATAAAATAATAGAAACAACATTTTTAGATGTGAATTTACTATGGTTTCTTTTTTTAATCATATTATTCACCTTGTAGCACACCTAAATATGCCCTATCCCCTACGTTTAATTTATTGCTATTATTCAGCCTATTAAGTTCAGTCACTTGATATTTTTTCCCATTATTTGATACTGTATATTCTAAAATTGGTCCTAAGAAATTCTTAGATTCTATTTTTACTTTTACAAAACCACTTTGGTCGGTATTTTGCAATAATACCATTTCTTCAGGTCTTTTATAAATATAAGACCTTGTCTCTTTTTCAATATTAAAATTAACATAATCCTCTTTTTCAATACAGTTTGAAGTACCTACAAAGTTTGCTACGAAATCATTCAATGGGCTTTTGTAAACTTCCATTGGCATACCAATTTGAAGAACTTTGCCCTTATCCATTACAGCTATTCTATCAGAAATAGCTAAGGCTTCTTGTTGATCATGAGTAATAAATAAAGTAGTAATACCTATCTTTTGTTGTATCTCTCTTATTTCTTCTCTCATCTTGACTCTTAAGGCTACATCTAGATTAGACATTGGTTCATCTAATAAAAGCATAGTAGGTTCAGTAGCTAATGCTCTTGCTACTGCCACTCTTTGTTGCTGTCCACCAGATAGTTCATCAATCTTTTTTTTCCTAAAATCTTTCATTCCTGACAATTTTAAATAAGTATCACATTTTTCCATTATAATTTTTTTAGATAACTTTTTTATTTTCAATCCATAAGATACATTTTCTTCTACAGTCATATTTGGAAACAGTGCATAGTTTTGAAAAACAGTTCCCATATTTCTATTTTCTGCTTCTAGGTTGGTAATATTCTTATCACCAACATAAATACTTCCAGAAGAAGGTTTTATAAATCCACCAATTATTCTTAAAATAGTTGTTTTACCACATCCAGAAGGCCCTAATAAAGTGAAAAACTCTCCTTCTTTAATGGATATATTAACATCATGTAATACTTTTTCTTTTCCATAATAGTGATTAATTTCTTTTAATTCTATATTCTTCATATCGTCCTCACAAATTATCTAATATTTTTAAATATACACATGATGAATCATCATAGATTTTAAATCTAGTTTTAAATCTAAGAAACTCTATTGCCATTTCATCATCTTTTTTATTTCTCTAATTTTGCTATATATAATCTATACTTTAATATAAGCTCTTTTCATCATTTAATCTTTATCAAAACTCTTATACCTGCCACATCCACATGAATTGTATTTTTACTATAATTAAAAGTTCTGCATAATAAAAATTTCATTTCGCTTAAGCAACTATATTTATGAATCACTTCATATCATTGGTTACTTCATTAATCACTCAAAATATACTTTATTTAATATTGGTGTATTAGTATCATTTGGTTACACGAGTTATACAAAAATCATGATATGCCATAGTTCCCTTATACGTAAAATAGCGAGGAAAATCCTCACTATTTTTGTATATAATATTAAATTATCTAACTAGACTATTTTATAGTTTTATTGTTATCTATTATATCGGTTTCCCACTTTTCAATCCAGTTAGATTGATTTTTTCCAATTACAGACCAATCTACATTCATAGCTTTATATTCTTTTGACATCCACTTTGGTGAATCTTTAAGTGCAGAATCTAATGTCGGAATACGGTTAAAATCATTTGCAACCATAGCTTGAACCTTAGCACTTCCAACAAAATCTACGAATTTAGCTGCTGTTTTTGGATGTGGTGCATTTTTTAGAGCTGCTACACAGTCTGTGATTACTACAGAACCACTCTCTGCATCTACAACTTCTAATGGCATATTATTTTTTTCTTTGTTTTCTATTATATCACTTAACACTGCAACAGATATAGCAGCTTCACCTTTACCTATTGCTGAATACATAACACTTCCACTATTGTAGTAGTTCTTTATATTTTTATTTAAATCTTCAAGATACTTCCAAGCTTCAGCTTCACTCTTAGTAGTTGAATAGTAATTAATTAAGTTACTAACAGTAGAACGCATAGACGATGATAATGAGTCTCTAGTAACTATTGAATCTTTATATTCTTCTTTTGTTAAATCGCTCCAATCTTTTGGTGCTTTATCAGCTGATAGTAGTTTGGTGTTATAAAACATCATTACCGGTGTTTTTATAGTTCCATACCAATATCCTTCTGAATCTTTATAAGACTTGTCTAATTCATTATTCCAGCTTGGTTCAGTCTTTTCATACAATCCTTCTTCTTTTAATTGCATATATGTAGACGTATCTCCACCAAACATTATATCTGCTTGTGGATTATCTTTTTCACTTCTAACACGATCTGCTAGTTCACCCTTTAAATTTATGAATTCAACATTAACTCCTGTTTCCTTTGTAAATTCTTCAGAAATTGCTCCTAACATATCCTCACTATGTGTAGTATATACTACTAATGTATCCTCTAATTTGTCACTTTTTGATGTGTTATCGTTGCTACAAGCTACCAGTGATAATGACATCACTACAGTTAATAAAATAGTTGCTATTTTTCTCTTCATATCAATACCTCCCCCATCTTCTCCATGTTCATTTTAAATGTTATTATTCTTATAGTCAAGGATTCGACAATAATCTATATAATTGTATTTTTCTATAATTACTTATTTTATTATTGTATTTTTCTATAATTATACTTATTTTTATACATATAATTTTTATATTGACATTAATCTATTTTCAATATTAGTATTTTATTTCTTCAAAACATATTTTAAATATTAGTAGTATCATTCTTCACCATTAATAGTTACTAAAAACTATCTCCGCAATCAGCTTGAAAAATTATAATTTTAAGCTGGTTTATATATCAATTCTCCCTAAAAAATCAAATAAATTTGTATAATATGCTATACATTAAATTATACTATATAAATCATATATATCCTAAATTTTAACTTTACCTCTTTATATTTATATTCATTTTTTAATAAAAAAGATATTGACTATTTAGCCAATATCTTTTAATGGATTTAAATGTTGGAAACTCTCCTCGAAAATTATACCCACGATTCTAATTTAATTTTTAATGGTTTCTTTAACATAGTCTTATAAATATTAAAATTTATCTAACTATAAAATTTCTCCATTAAATTTTATTACATTTTTATACCAGTCAAAAGATTTCTTTTTATATCTTTTAAGAGTCCCACTTCCATCATTATTTTTATCTACATATATAAATCCATATCTTTTTTTCATTTCTCCTGTTGTAAATGACACTGGATCTATACATCCCCAAACAGTATATCCTATAACATCAACACCATCAATTTCAATGGCATTTTTCATTTCCTTTATATGATTAGCCAAATACTCTATTCTATAATCATCATCCACAGTATTATCTGATTTTAATACATCCTCTGCTCCAAATCCATTTTCAACAATAAATATAGGAAGCTCATACTTATCATATAGTTGGTTAAGGTAAAATCGTAGACCTACAGGGTCTATATTCCATCCCCAGTCAGAAGTTTTTAAGTATGGATTTTCAACTACATCAGCTTTTCCTGCTGAGTCATTACCTGTTGTTTTCATAGTTTTATCAGCTGTTACTACAGTAGTTAAATAATAACTACATCCAATAAAGTCAACTGTTCCTTCTTTTAGGATTTTTTTATCTTCCTCTGTAATATCTAGATTATAATTTTTTCTTTCCCATAATTTTAGTGTATGTCTTGGATAATGACCTCTTACATGTACATCAGTAAACATAAGTTGTTCTCTATTAGATTCTACAAATTTAATCATATCCTCTGGATTGCAAGAATAAGGGTAACTTGGCATAGCTGCCACCATACATCCAATTTTAAACTCAGGGTTTATTTCATGACCTATCTTCACAACCTTTGCACTTGCTACAAACTCATAATGAACTGCTTGATACATAACTTCTTCTTTGTCTTCCTGCTCTTCATAGATTATTCCGGAGTTAGTAAATGCATAAATAGGATTTGTAGTTATACTTTGATTATTTATTTCATTGAAAGTCATCCAGTACTTAACTTTATCCTTGTATCTATTCATTACCACTTCACAGAAGTTTACGAAGAAGTCTATTAACTTTCTATTTCTCCAGCCACCATAGTTTTTCACTAAATGATAAGGCATTTCAAAATGACTTAAAGTTATTACTGGCTCTATATTATATTTTAATAATTCATCAAATAAATCATCATAAAATTTCAGTCCATCTTCATTTGGAGTTGATTCATCTCCCTTTGGAAAAATTCTAGTCCAAGCAATACTTGTCCTAAAACACTTATATCCCATTTCGGCAAATAATCTAATATCTTCTTTATAATTTTCATAAAAATTAATAGCTTCATGATTAGGATAATTTAAGCCCTCAATTACTCCATCTGTTATCTTTCTTGGAACAGTATGGGTACCTGCAGTCATTACATCTGCAATACTTATTCCTTTTCCATCTTTATTATATCCACCTTCAACTTGATGGGCAGCAACTGCCCCTCCCCATAAAAATTCTTGATTAGATTTCATAGAAATATCTCCTCCAGCATAATTAATAAACAACTTTTATTACAGGTGTTCCAATTTTAATATGTTTATTTTCTTCAACTATTACATCTGCTAAATCACTTGTGTTAGTTAGTATTATTGGTGTAACAACACTATACCCTTCGCCTTCTATTTTATCCTTATCGAAAGAAACAATCTTATCTCCTTTTTTAACTTTATCTCCTACACTCATGTGAGTAGTATAATACTTCCCATCTAACATAGTAGTATTAAGACCTACATGTATTAATATTTCTGCACCTTTATCAGAGGTAATTCCTATTGCATGTTTTGTAGGAAAAATAGTTGTTATTGTTCCATTTACAGGAGATGCGACTTCTCCCTTTGAAGGTATTATTGCCATACCATTACCTATAGTTCCTGATGCAAATACTTCATCTTCTACTTCAGATAACTCTATTTGCAAGCCTTCTATTGGAGATAATATTTCCTCTATACCATCATCTTCATTAGAAACAATTTCTTCATTACCTTCTTCATATTCTTCTTTACTTAATCCAAAGAAATATGATAGTACTGCTCCTAGTACTAATGCTGTTCCTATTCCCAATACATATCCTAGGAATGGTGTATAAACTGGCATTGAGAATATATTATGAAATACATATGCATTACAAGTAACACCAAATGCACCACATATACCACCACCAATACCTCCTGCAATAGCTAATACTGGAATCATTCTTCTGTATCTTAATATAATTCCATAAATTATAGGTTCTGTTACTCCTGATAAAATTCCTGTAACTGCTGTTGAACCTGCTAATACTTTTAATTCTGAATTTTTTCTAGATTTTCTAACTTTCATAAATAAACCTATTGCAATACCTATTTGAGCAAATACTGCTGCAACAGCTGCACCTTCTATTGGGTCTCCACCCATTGTAGCCAAGTTTTGTAAAGTAATTGGTGTAAATCCCCAGTGTAATCCTAATACTACTAAGAATGGCATAGCTATACCTATTGCAACTCCTGCAATTACTCTGTTAAATTTAAATAATCCCATAAAAATATTTGATATTACATCACCAACAGTAGTTGCTATTGGTCCAAATAAAATCACAGTTAAAGGAACCATGACTAATAATGATATCATCGGTACTAAGAACAATTGTAAATCTTTTAATATAATCTTCTTTAAAAGCTTATCAACATAGTAATAAATAAATATAGCAACAAATATAGGAAACACACCAAAAGAATAATCAATTGGTGTTACTGGCATTCCAAAAAAGTTAGCTCCACCTTTTACTCCAATTAAAGCTGTAAAATTCGGATCTAACAAAGCTGCTCCTATTACTCCACCAACATATGGATTTGCACCAAGCTTTATAGCTAAAGTAATACCTAAGAATATTGGTAAGAAGTAAAATACAGCATTTCCAGCTGCTGATAATATAGCATAAGTGCTACTTGCATCAGACATCCATTTCATAGTAGTTAGTATTGTAAGTAATGCCTTAATCATGCCGGCTCCAGCTAGTGCAGGTATTAATGGAGAAAATGCACCTGAAATTGATTCAAATATTCTAGCAACTATTGAAACTTTTTCTCCCTTTTCTTCAGTATTTTGTCCTTGTAAAACTGCTTTTTTTGTAATAGTTTCAAAGTAATCAGTTACTTTATTTCCAATTACTACTTGGTATTGTCCTCCACTATTTACTACAGATAGTACATCCTTCATTTTTAACAACTCTTCTTTGTTAGTTTTTGAAATATCTTTCAACTTAAAACGTAGCCTAGTTGCACAATGAACTAAACTAATAATATTTTCTTTTCCTCCTACATATTTTATAATCTCTTCAGACTCTCTTTCAAATTTCATACAATCTATCCTCCATTTTCATAATTTTATGTATAAAAATAGACCTAAATCAATACAATTAGATATTAAAAACTAATTATACTAACTTAGGTCATGCCTGCCAAACAGTAACAATCCTACACTATTTATTTTATATTTGATAATCTATTTAAATGCAATGTTAAGTACAACAATTCATTTTCGCTAATTTTCCATTTATACGTCTTTTCAAGGAAGTTTTTTACTTTTTTTGCACAATTGTAATCACTTTTATATTTCATTTTTATTATATCTAATAATGATGTGTCTACATTTGTATTCTCACCACTTAATTGCTTTTTTATAAAACATCTTAAATGACTTATAAACCTTGTGTAGTCAAATGAATATTCATTTATTTCTATTCCATAGTGATACTTTATGATATCTAATACGTTATCAATTATCTTAGTTAATAATAAAGTTTCTTGCATATCTTTCGTCTCTAAATAAGCATTTGCAAAATGTATCGCAATAAATGCTATTTCAGAATCAGGAATATCTTTATCTAATTTTTTCCTTAAATATTCTACAGCCTTCTTACTAAAGTCATATTCATTAGGATATATTTGTCTTATTTCCCATTGAAGTGGGCTTTGAAATACTAATCCTTCATCCATTCTTTTTAACATATAACTTATATGTTCCGATAATGTAATTAATATGCTATCATTAAGATTATCGCCCAATTCTTCTCTTCCCATTTGAATAATTTCACTTACAAGCTCAACATCTTTTAGAGGTATCCTATCTAGCAGTGAATGTAATTCACTTAATGATTCCTCATTATTGAATATAAATTTCTTTTCAATTTTATCTATTTCAACTAAATCTTTAGTAAATTTGTTAAATCCAATTCCTTTTCCCATTAATATTACTTCTTGTCCTGAATTATCTCTAGCAAATACAACATTATTATTAAATACTTTCTTTATAATCATAAACTACCTCCATTGTAAACAAAAATAGACCTAAAAAAGACTAATAACACTTTAAGCATTTACTAGAATTTTTAGGTCACGCCTGATTACATCTATCTCAGTAACGATCCGTTTATTTATCTGTATGATACCTTTATCATCATTATAAATTAATAGTTGTACTTAGTCAATATATAATTTCATGTATATCTTTACTAGCTTATTCTTCTAAATATTCACTCATTCTACCCTTTTTTCATATAATTTATATAATCTAAACATGCTAAAATAAGTTTTGAAGTTATTTCATAACAAATTTAAGCTCATATATTTTTTATTATATATACTCGACTATTTATCCATATATAAGGAAATCCTTTATTTTTGTAACTACAATAACTGCCTAAGTTTTGATTTTATTTTATCTTTTACTGTTGTATCTAAAGCTCTAAACAGTTTAATCATCAAATCATTGTTTGGATTATTAACCTTACCTAACTTATTATATAGCTTTTTAACTGTGTATCTTTAATAGCCCTTTTGGTATACTAATCCATTTTATAACATTAATTCTCGAACCAAGCATATATTCTCCTTACAATGCATATCTTATCCCCTCTGTAAAGTTATGATAGTTGATGAACCTGAAGGAATTACCCTTACAATACATATCTGATACAACCTCACTTATAAGTTTATATGTATAAACTTTCCACTATTCTTCTTCAATAAATTCAAACAAATTTTCTACTGTAGTATTGAATACTTTAGCGATATCCATAGCTAACTTCAAAGAAGGATTATATTTTCCATTTTCTAAGTGTACAATAGTCTCACGTCTTACCCCAACTAATTTAGCAAGTTCATTTTGCGTCATAAGGAGTTTTTCTCTGTATTCTTTAATTTTTGTTTTCATCAATATTGCCACTTAGTTACATATCCCCCTTTTATCAAAGTATATATACAACACTAATTTAGATAAAGACTGTATAAATAAAACTGCAATGGGGATTATACCTGTATCCACGTTTGATATATTTATATTACTTGTATAAGGTGTTGCAAAGAAAATAGATATTATTACTATAGAATATATCATTATTTTTATTGCAATTTTATTAACCTTTGATAGTATAAATTCAGATGATTCGTCAACTAAATCATTGTATTTTTTATTATAAATTGAATAACATCCGAAAATTATTAGCCAACTCAGCCCTGGAAGAGAAGCAGTGCTTGAACCTTTAAAAATATACTTAGTGGCTAATACAGCTATAAAAAAATAAGTTATTACAAGCAACTCCAGGATAAGCTTTGCTCTTACACCAGTTTCTGATTTACACATATAAAATCACTCCTTAAAAGTTATATATTTATAACACCTTATGTTATAAATATATAACTTTTCCAAATAAATTGCGATAGAATATTGAAAATATTCAATAACATCTTTATAAATGTAGTTTATAAAAGATTTTATAATAAACATTACAATACAGTACTAAATTAGTTTATTGCATCTATTATCTCAATTATATCATTTACTAACTATTATTCTAATGAGCATATAACATTGAAATTTATAATTATACAACTTAAATACATCCCAATATACCCTCAAAACCTCATTTTCTGTAATTGAAGTATAGTTGATAGATTTTATCACTGAAATAAAAAAGACTAGTCAATAAAGACTAGTCTTTTCAAGTATTTTATCATTCTTTTTTTAAAATTATTGAAGACGAATCGTCAGAATAATACCCACAATTTATCTATATGCAAATTCTAAATTTAAAATAAAATTTTAAATGAATTTATTATTCTATGCTATGATACAACAGAAAAACTGCAATCTATGAGTGGTAACTTCATACAATCCTAGTTCCTATAGTAATCAGAAAGGAGGTTTATTCTATATGTAACTAATGATAAATTTTATTATAGGAGTTATTAGCTCTATTTGTGTTGCTGTAAGTACTAATTATATATACGATAATTTTTTAATACTTATCTATTGGCTATAGAGAAAGTAGTTTAGAATTTAAATTCAAATAAAATTTAAGTTCACTAAAAAGAAATCTATATTAGAAACCACTACTCTATTCCACCAGATTGTAGTTTTTTGTCCTTTATATCACAATGCTATACTACATTAAATTGAAAAATAAATTTTAAATTTATTTGTTACAATTCATTAGTTCAAAAAAATATTTTGAGTCGTGAGTTTTGTAAAGATTTAACCATGAATTTAATGCTTCTGATTCAAAACCCTCTAAAATTTTCAATACTTGAAATGTAAATTCCAACGGAGCAATTCCTGAAGCTGTAACTAAATTTCCATCACTAACTACAGATTCCGTTTTATAATATTTTTCTCCAGAGTAATTTGGTATTACCATTTTAAGAAACTCTAAGTCATTACTTGTATGATTTCTAAAATCTAATAGCCCTTTTTTAGCTAGACCTAACGTAGCTCCACATATGGCTGCAACTATAGAATCTTGTATTAAAGCTTCTTTAGCTTTTTCTAATATTATCTCATGATTCATAGATAACCAAGTATTTCCCCCTGGTAAAATTAATAAATCTTTACTTTCCATATTAAGCTCATCAACTGTAATTTCAGATAAAACTTTTAACCCACCCATTGTTATAATAGGATTTTTATCAATTCCTACAGTAATTACTTTTAGTGGTTTTAATCCTTTTTTAAAATATCTTCCTGTATTTAATTCAGCAGTTAAATATGCCACTTCCCAATCTGACATGGTATCAAATACATACATATATACTTTTCTATTTTTCATCTTTTTTACTCCTCATGTAATTAATTTATATATCTAATTGTAAAATAACTTAACTGACATATTCAGTCAGTTAAGTTATTAAATTTGATAATAATCAATTAATTCTAGTAAATCTTCAATTATTTTCTTCTTAAGGCTTAGTGGTTCAATTACTTGTATTGTCTTTCTATAAGGTAAAAGTATATTTGGTATGTACTTGCATATTACTTCCTCTTCAAGCATAAATATTATTTTATTAGGTGTTCTTTCTTTCAAGTAGTGTCCTAAAAACCAATGTTGGCTTAAACTATCTAAAGAATCTATACTTCCTTCTACAACTAATTGAATTATACTTTGTTCATCTTTTATTTCAGGCATAATCCCTTTTATAAAAAATTCACTTGATGAAAATTCTGTTGGTCTGTTAAATGTATTTGATGTTTCTATGATTTCACTAATCCTATCCACTCTGAAACTACGAATCTCATTTCTCATATTACAAAAGGCAACTACGTACCAATTATTATTCCAATGAACAATTCCATATGGATTTATAATTCTATATTTTGATTTTGTTTTACGAGCTGTATGATAGTTGATTTCTACAGATAGCTCCTTTAATATACTATTCTCCAATTTTTTAAGTACTGATTCTATAGATACTTTCCCAATTGGTTTTATTACTTCAAGAGCTATTAAATGGTTTGTTAAAATATCTTCTTGTTTTTGATTTGAATACATTTTTAACTTTAATGTCGCTTTATCTAATACTTCATCTAAGAAGTATCCTTCTTTTTTAGCAAGTAGAACTGCATGAAGTAGAGCTTTTTGTTCTTCTATATCAAAAAAAAGAGGTGCTTTAGTAAAATTATTTAAAAGGCTATACCCACCATTATGACCTGTATCTGAAATTATAGGTACTCCACTCGCAGAAAGTACATCAATATATCGATATACTGTTCTTATATTTATTTCTAATTTTTCAGCTATCTGTTCATCCACAGTATAGACATCATATTGTCAATTTTAGCCATGTAGTTTCACCTCTTTCTATTTGTTATATAAAGTTATTATATAACTTTTTGATTAATTTTTTACAAAAAAATATTAGTAAACTGATAATAATTTCTACTAAGGTCTATTTCAAGTATTTATAGATAGTCTTTTTTTATAGTTAAGTTATCTATTAGATTCCATAGTAGTATATCTAGCTGATATATTTTCAGCTACACTTCTTGTCATATATCAATTTTCTTTTTCAAAGATTTTACAAATAATATTTAGTTTAAGATATATATTAGTTTTTAAAAACCTTTCGGTCTCAAATTAAAACTTCTTTGTTTTAATTTGTTTAGAACATAGAAAAAGTCTTAGCCTAATTTATTTAAGCTAAAATGCTTATATTTTAAATTTTTCTTTAAAACTAAAATATTTATTATCATCCTCAACAACAATATAATATACTAATTAAATACCTAGTATTTATTTACATTTTTGTGGCTTGTTAGTTATAACTCCATCTTCTTGCTAAAATTAATGTTACCCGACAGATAGTCGTGGAAGTATATTACTTTAGAAACATTAGTTAATACATCTCTTGGATATATTAGCACTGAGTTTATATTCCCTATACTTCCAACTTCTATACTAACTGGTTAACTCTTTGTCCCTAAACATACTACTACAAACTTTTCTCTATCACTATCTACTAAAAAGCTCCTTACTAATCTATAAGTATCATAAGAATTACTTTTTTTCTAGTTTCATATAAAGTACTACTTTTTTTGTTAATTTTAAAAAACTATATCTCCTCTTTTAAAAGATGTTTTCTTATTATTAATTCACCTTTTTCCTACATCTTTCTGAATTGAAAATAATCATATACATTGATATATTGTATATGATTATTTAAGTAAATGTTCAGTTTCTTTATTTCTAGATATTCAGTTATACTACATTCACTAGATAACAAGTATAGTGTTGAACTGTAGATATTTACTTCACCTTTATACATTCCCTACTAAATTCTTCTAATAATCTTTTTAATCTATCTGATTTAAAATACTCTTTAAAAAACTGTACTTCTTCCTTACCTTCAACTCAACTATACACACATATCCACTATAATCTGTTAATTTTCTGTTATATCTATAGTTTTCATCAAGAACACTGACAATATTATTCACTTTTTCAGCTACCTCCTTTGGATATTATTACAATAAGTTTAAATCTTCTTTCTTCCATAAATATATTATGAGGAAGATTATCATCTTTAATGGTTTAATAGTATAAAGGATATGAATTTAAAAAAATCTATTTTTTATATCAGATGGGTATTGTTTTTTATAAAACTGAAAAAATTACCTAATAAAGGCTATGATTTTTTAACACAACCTCCATAAATTAGTACCAATTATCATTTTAAATTCAAATTTTTATCTGAAGAATACAAAATCATATTTCCAGACTCAACATAATATTGAGTATTGCACTTGTATTTACAAATTATCATTCTAATAAAAACAACTATACATATCTTAAAATCATCTTCTAAATATAGTTACTAGAATTGAATTAATGATATCAATTCCATTAATCTCTTTTTACAAAAAACTCTCTTTTCTATATGAAAATTATTTCAAAACTTTAAAGTTGAATACAAAAATGACTATAAATAGATTTTTATTTACACAAATCTATCTATAGCCACTATAGTTTATCCAATAAAATAAATATATACACAATAAATGTTATTTACGTCTTAAGTATTTATTTATTGGATCTTTAATCAAATAAAATAAGCTAATGAACATTAATGCTAAATATAGCATCATATTGCTTTGATCTCCTGTTTGTACATTTTGACCTACATTACTATCTAAACTTTCATATGTATCTATATTTACATCCGGTTTTCCATCTCCATCTATATCTATATCCGGTTTTCCATCTCCATCTGTATCTATATCTATATCCGGTTTTCCATCTCCATCTATATCTATATCCGGTTTTCCATCTCCATCTATATCTATATCCGGTTTTCCATCTCCATCTATATCTATATTTATATCTGGTTTTCCATCTCCATCTGTATCTATATTTATATCCGGCTTTCCATCTCCATCTATATCTATATTTATATCTGGTTTTCCATCTCCATCTGTATCTATATTTATATCCGGTTTTCCATCCCCATCTGTATCTATATCTATGTCTGGTTTTCCATCTCCATCTGTATCTATATCTATGTCTGGTTTGCTATTTCCACCATTATCTGGATCCGGTTTGCCATTTCCGCCATTACCTGAATCCGGTTTGCTATTTCCACCATTATCTGGATCCGGTTTGCTATTTCCACCATTACCTGAATCTGGTTTGCTATTTCCACCATTATCTGGATCCGGTTTGCTATTTCCACCATTACCTGAATCCGGTTTGCTATTTCCACCATTATCTGGATCCGGTTTGCTATTTCCACCATTATCTGGATTCGGGTTATCTGGATCTGGATTACCTGTATCATAACCTCCTGAACCAGTATCTACATTTTTATCAGGCTTCCAATAATCATCTACTCCATCATTATCTGCATCTATTGCTGGACGATTATAATCTGTATCAGGTTTTCCATCTCCATCAGTATCTATATTTGTATCAGGTTTCCAAATACCATCTCCATTTCCACCTTCTGTACTAGGTTTCCATTCACCTGTATTATCAGTATCTATGTTAATATCTGGCTTCCAATCACCATTTGTATCTATATTGATATCTGGCTTTCCATTCCCATCAGTATCTATGTTGATATCCGGAATACCATCTCCATCTATATCTACATTTGTAATATCTAACTTTAACTTCTTTTCATCTTTACTATCTTTAGTGTAATTTATATCATCTCCAATATATTTTACAGTAATAGTTTGTTCAGTATTAAGAATATGATGATTACTATCTAAAGGTCTCCATTCAATAGATGCAGTACTATAATTATGACTCTCACTAACCTTATCATGAGTTTTTAATTCTACTGGATCTTTATATTCCTTTCCATTAATATAGAATTGCACATAACCTTTTGGAGAGGCACAATCTGGCCCTTCTTTCTTATCAGGTGAAACAGTAGCATTTAATGTAAACGTATCTACTGGTTTAAAAATATCAGTTTTGACTTTAGGCGTTTCTACAACTAATGAAGTTTCTGTATCAGCAGGAGTAATTTCTGCATAATTATAATGTGATCTATGCCCCCAATAAGCCTCATTAAAAGGAGCTATACTAGCATACTGTGTCGATGTAATGATTAATTGATATTTTCCAACATCAGCTTGTTCTGTAAGGTCAGCACTTCCTAAATTTGTATCTGGTTCCATCGTTTCCTCATTTAAACGTTGAGAACTAATAATCATATATGTTCCATCTGTGAGTTTTCCACCTTTAGGATTAGTTACTGGAATACCATCTTTTAATATCCAATCTAAAAATGCTTTTTCTTGGTCTTTTTCAAATGGTAATCCATCGTATCTTTTATTAATCGAACCTGGTGGAATATTTATCTCATCAATAATAAATTTTTCATACTGCTTTAAAAATGGAGTACTTGGACCTATATTTTTAATATAAAAAGTATCTGATTTTATAGTATCTCCAGTATCTTTATCTATAATAACTAACTTAACAGATACTTCAGATCCAGTAAATTTATCAGAGAACCATAAGTAAAGAATCCCTTGATCATCTGTATAACTAGGCGCTCCATAAGGATAATCTTTTCCATTAATTTGCATTGTAAAATCATCGACTAGTTTAGTATTAACTTTATCTAGCCCTAAATACTTTAAAGATACTTTGCTCATAAAAACTTTTGTTTTCTTTTCTAAGTCACCGTATGCAACTGTTTTACCATTACTTTTGAATGTTGTTGCTTTTAATGAACCACCTGTTACTATAACATCTCCTGTTGTAGCACTTAGGTCAAAAATCCAATATCCTACTCCTGTCGTATAAGGTAAAACCGTTCCTCCAGTTACAATTACACGATATCCTCTATTTGTTCCTGGATTAACGCATCCATCTCCGAATGCACTACCATGTGCCCCTCCATATGAATAGGAAAGTCCACCATTAATTGTAATATTTCCACTATAACCACCACCTTTGTCACGATCTACTACTGATGGACTTAATATATTACCTCCTGACATATAGTACGAGCCACCAATTCCAGCTCCATGGTATGCGCCTCTAGCAGTTATAGTACCACCATTGATTGTGATATCTCCACCATCACCGATACCACCTCCCCCTATTCCAGCTCCATATCCAGAATTACTTCCTTCCATAGCTGTAGCATTTATAATACCACCATTAATGATAATATTTCCTCCATTTTCAGTATCTCCACCACCAATAGCTGCAGCATAATAATTTCCGACAGCTGTTAAACGCCCACTATTTTTACTATCTAGTAGTGTAAGGCGATCTCCTTTTTTTAGCTTATCCCCATTTTCTAGAGTTACATCTCTAGGAATTCTCCCATTTTCAGGAACTATAAACTCTCCTTCAATATCTCTATTTACAATAGAATCATCAATAATTAGAGTGGTACTTTTTCCTGCTCTTATACCTGGATAAAGTTGATCACCTGACTTTAGTATGTTTTTGCTACCATCTTGTAATATAATATGTGCATATGCACCACCACCTTTTTCTGGTGTTAAAGTAAATGGACTATTAGATTTTGTTATAATATTTACTCCATTAAATATTAGTTCTGCTTTTACATCTTTAGGTATAACAATCCTATGGTCTGTTGAAATATTTGGATTATTATTTTGAATTACCATTTGTTCTCCACTAAGAATAGTTAAAACACCGCTTTCAAATTTAAAATCAACATTTATTTCTCCACCACTAATTTTAAAGTCTCCTGTAGAATTATCCTCTTGTGCGTTAACATCTTCCTCTGCGTTAACATCTTCTTCTGCATTAGCATCTTCTTCTGCATTTCCTGCATTAGCATCTTCTCCTGCACTTCCTGCATTAGCATCTTCTTCTGCATTTCCTGCATTAGCATCTTCTCCTGCACTTCCTGCATTAGCATCTTCTTCTTTACTTCCTGCATTAGCATCTTCTTCTGCACTTCCTGCATTAGCATCTTCTTCTGCACTTCCTGCATTAGCATCTTCTCCTGTACTTCCTGCATTAGCATCTTCTTCTGCACTTCCTGCATTAGCATCTTCTCCTGCACTTCCTGCATTAGTACTTTCTTCTATAGTCTCTGCGAAAGCATTTGATACATTAAATGGTGCAACTGAGCCAAGTCCTATCGAGATACTTAAAATCATTGATAGTGCTTTCTTTTTACCTTTTCGTTGCATAAATTCCCCCCCTCTAATAAATTTTAATATACACTCTAATAAGTTTTAATATACACTTACAACTTATATTTGTCAATGAAGATTCTGTCTTTTTCACATTTATCTATTATAAGTATTTATTATTTGCTAAATAGCTACAATAAAAATTTTAACTCTACAAAATTTATTTAATCTTTTATATAATAATACAGGGGGTGATTAATTGAAAAAACTAATAAAAATATTAATAAACATTATTTGCATTATTACACTAATTTTCTCCATCCTTTCGATTTACATAAAATTATCTGAGTATAAAAAGGCTGATGAAATATATACTGAACTCAGAGAAAACACTAGCAATAATAATAGTAAACATCAAGAACTTTATGATAAAAATAGTGATTATAGATTCTGGCTTAAAATAAACAATACAAATATAGACTATCCTGTAGTACAAGGATATAATAATGATTTCTACCTAACTCATGATTTTTATAAAAATTCTCTTCCTTCAGGTAGTATTTTCATGGATTATAGAAATAATTTTGAAAATGATAAGAGTTTAATAGTCTATGGTCATTATATGAAAAATAAAACTATGTTTGGTCAGCTAGAAAACTATACTGATGAAGCATTTTTCAAAGAAAATAACTTAGTAGAAATAGAATATAAAGGACAAACTTATACTTATGAAATTTTTTCAGTATATACTGCTGACTTAATTAACAGAGATTATTTAAATATACATTTTAATAGTAATGATGAGTTTAAAGATTATTTGAATTATATAACCGAAAGATCAGTACACAAATCTGATATAAAGGTAGATATTTCAGATAAAATTATAACTTTATATACTTGTAACTATGAATTTAAAGATGCTCGTACTATAGTTCATGCTAAATTAATTTCAAAAAAACTGTGAATAGGTTTGTGTAAATAAAAACTTACCTACAGTTTTTTTGAATATAAAATTGGTAAGCTTGGAATAATATCCATATTAAACTTTCGGAGGTAAAAATTAGATAGCTACTTATATCTCCAGATTTTGTAAATTCTCCGTCTGATATAATTTCTTTGACTAATTATTTTCTTAAAGTATTCATAAAAAATCTCCTTTATGACATTTGATTATATTTAAATCATTGCCATAAAGAAGATTTTTATTAACCTTGAATCACAAATTATTTTACATTACCGTTTATCTTGGATAGCCTTTATGATACATTAATCTATTTTCTAGCATTAACTCTTGAGCTAAGTATATATGACCCTTACAATGCATATCTGATATGCCCTCACTTATAAGTTTATATGTTTCAGAAGTATATAAATAATCCATACTTTCTTCCAAGCTTTTTCCTGTATGTTTAGAAAATTCTAATATGATTTTTTTATATAGTATTTGTAATAATGTTTTATTTGCTTCCATAAGCACTATACCTCCTCTTCACATCTAAACTTTAAATATTTATCTATTACATTTTGATTGGTTATAATTATAACTATCAAATATTTTTACATTACAGCTTTTTTTTAATTCATCAAGATCTAAAGAATAGCTATTTAAATATGCTTTTTTACCCCTTTTCTTAAAACGTTCTGTCCAGTTAATTGCCTGTGTTTTTATAATAGTTAAATAGAATCCTTTTCCAAAATCTAAAGAATCTCTTGAGAAGATAATATTAGGCGTTTTCACCACACAGTATGAACCATGATATACAATCATTACATCACGCCCTTTTCTTTAAGCACTTGTATTAAATCTTCCACTATATAACTTTTACTTTGAGAATGTAGTGCTTCATAGCAAGGTATTATATAGTTATCTAAAATATCAGTATCATGTTTAAGAAGTTTATAAACTCCTTCTGAATCTATATTCAACTTTTCTGCTAAAGCTTCAATGCAAAAAATAGAAAATTCTAGTTTTCTTTCATCCATTACAAACCTCAACTCCTATCAAACTTATATAATATATATTTTTATTAATTAACAACTTAAACCGTTTTACATTTATAAAAATATTATATCATAAAGTAGATATTAAAATTCTATGTTACCTAATATCATAATAAATAAAGGCTTTTTATACACCCTAAATGCACCCCAATATACCCTCAAAAAAACCTCTTTTTCTGTGGTTGGAGTACAGTTAGTAGATTTCATCACCAAAATAAAAAATACTAGTCAATAAAGACTAGTATTTCCAAGTATTTCATCATTTTTTCAAAATTGATGGAGACGATTCGTAGAAATCATACCTACTATTAGTTATTAGATGTTTATATCATCAAATTTAGTTTTTAGAAGTGTCACCAATTGATTAATCTCATAATCATCAATACGATTAATAGAAGATATTTTTTTACCAACTCCGTTAGCAGATGTTCCTATTTTAAAACCTTTATGAGAACTCGATATCCAAAATCTATCATGATAATCACTTGAATAATATATTTTTACTTTATCATGAAATCCATCTATTAATTCGTCGCATAAATCGCTATTAAATGCTGACCTGTCAACAATAAGACTTGGGCTCGAAAATTTTGAAATACTTAATATATACTTAAATAATTCTTTGAATTCATCATTATAATTTCTAGGAATTAGATATGGATCTATTATTACCATATCTTTATCTTCTGTATCTCTTCTTTATATGTAATCATTCAACTTCATTTTCTTCTCTTCAATAGTCATATTTTTAAATAAGTAACTCTTCTTGCAAAACAACGTAATTTTCAGGTATACCTTTTTCAAATAAATCAATATCATCTAAATACAAAGCAATATATATATTGAATTTACTTGTTAATAGTCTATTATAAAATTCATACATTATATAAACTAGATTATCATAATCGGTAAAGTCTTTATCACTCAATTCATATAGAATACCATTTTCATTTGAAGATACTAAACTTAAATCTAAATTTCTACAATGTAGATATTTAATACAATATTCTTTCACTATATTATTTATTTCTTCAACAGTTTTATCCTTATAAGTATCTTTCGGTATTATGTAAAACATAATTTGTATACCCCCATGCCATCTAAATTTACACTCAAGCTATCATTTTACATATTTAGATTTACATATCTAAAGTCTTGTAATTATAATTAAACTTAATAATCTTCTAATTTTTATATGTTGAGTTACAGTATGGATGAGCCAATTGAGCATTATCCATTGTACCTAATCCTCCATCACTTTTTCGTACTTTATGATCTATAGTGATAGAATCTTTATGTAGCATTCCACCACATATTGCACACCTATTCACATTTTTAAGGCTTTCTACTATAAATGCAGAAGATTTTCTTTCTTTTGAGAACTTTTTACTTTTTATTTCTTCTTCATCTTTCATTGCACTCTTTAAATAAGAAAATTCTTTACTTTTAGTAATATTTTCCACTGTATCTTCTACCGTTTTATCATCTAGTAAACTCTCCATAATAGCTATATAATAGTCTTTTATATGTGTATATCCATTCTTAGATTGCCTGTGTTTTCTGACTATTTGCTGAACTAAAAACTCATAATTTATTAAAATATCTTCCATCTTAGATCTAATTTTAATAAAGTCATTAAATCTATTATTTTCATTAAGATACATGATAAAATTCAAGACTGCATAATAAGATGCGATCTTATGTCTACCTCTTAGTGAATAAAAATATACAACAGGATGAAGACCTAGTGATCCAGAGTGTATACTATTAATTTTTTGCAATACTTTTCTTGTATTTTTTAAATACTTAATAGTCTGATCACCATTTAAATCTTCATTAATTTTATCTATATTTTTATCAGTTATACCATTTATAATATTTATAGTTTGATATACTAATGTCAATCCATCATTAGAAAATATTTTACCACCTATTGGCAAATCTAATGTTTTTATTGGTGTATCATATGTAGGTTTAAATAATAATCTATTTATTTCTTCTGATAAACTCTGTATCTTTTCTTGCTTGTCCTCTCCAAAATTAGACCAATACTTATGCCCAGTCCCACTTCTTATAACAGCCCTCGCTGCTACTCCATTTGCTTTTCTTCTAGATTTTATAAGCATTAGTTCAGTTGGATGTATTGGTGTAGCTTTCTGATTTATTTTGAAGAATGATTCTTCTGCTTTTTTAGAATTTCCCTCTACCCATTGAACTTGAAGTGCTAATGCGCCTAAATCTTTTGCTTTCTCTGATACATACTTAGATACTTTTTCAGGATTTCTATTTGCAATTTTATAATCTTTAAACTTACCTATTTTAGAATTAACTATTTCTCTCGTATTTTGAGCTATTTCTTTCTGTTCCTCTGGAATTTCTCCTCCATAATAACTTAATGAAATTTCTCCATCTCCATAATCATCATTTATCCAACTTGATAGTGCACTTAAACGATGCGATCCATCAATTACGAAAATATAATTCCCCGAACTTTTCCATAGTATTATTGCTGGTATAAGTTCTCCTTCTATAAAACTTTTTACAAGTTCTGCTATTTTATCTCCATCCCATTCATTTGTCTCTCGTTGAAAATCAGGTTTTCTTATGTTTGAAAAGAAAAAAGAATCATACTCCAAATCAGGAATTGATAGTGTTGTTTTATTTCTTCCTAGAGCTATTTGTTTCTGATCTTCAGAATCAAAATCTTCTATGTCGATAGGTAAATCTTTGATGCTATCTCCAACTTTTCCCCCGACCCAAACGGTACGTGCGACTTTCACCGCATACCGCTTTCCATCGAAATAGTTTTCCATCTAATGATTTTTTCTTTTAAATT
>NZ_JADGMN010000006.1:0-212664 GCF_020662285.1 Clostridioides sp. ES-S-0108-01
AGTTAAGAACGTCAGGAATTGCTTTTATCATTTGTTCGGACTTCCATCCTGCCATCTTTATTCATTGTCTAAGCTCTTTATCTTAGAACTATAGTTTCCTATAGAGTTGGACTATCTCTTTACCCTCGCCTGGTACGTTAGGGTAGTGGATTTCGTGGATATTTCAACTGTTCTAGCTTACTTTATCTAGTCTCTAAACCTTTTTATTATCCCTAATAAAATTGGTAATTGATTAGCATATATAAATTTATACTTAGCTTTCCTATTTTAACCCACTATTTTTTACTATAAATTTCTTTATAGCCGAGCATGTTATATACCCATATAATACATTGCATCCCCTGCATCTTTAGCTGTAAAACTAGTTTCTCTCCCAAGTTGTCTAGCTTTTGCAGTTAAAGCTTCCATTTCCTTTCCTGTTGCTCCACTTACAGCTTGTGTATTCTTCATACTTTGCTCAAAAGTTGCAAATCCTTTTACAGCACTCCCAACACCAATTCCTCCAATTAAAGCTCCTGCGGCAGCTGTCAATTGAGCAAATTTACTAATAGCTCCGCTTACAAAAGAATCTATTTTTCCTGTTAACCCTCCAAGCGCTGAACTAGCTTCATCTCGAATTTTGACTGCTGCTTCATATCTCTTACTCACAAATTCTTGTAATTTATTTTTAGTTCGAGAAATAGTATTTATAGCTTCATCAGCTTGAGATTTTATCTTTATAATAGTATCAGCTTTTAGATTCTGAATCTTAGCTTTTACTTTATCTATTATAGAACTAGACTCATCTTGACCTCTGATTATCACAGGAGGTATAGGCTTAGCAACTTCTTTTATCTTGTTATTAACTTTGTTAACAGTAGAACTCGCATTATCTGTAGCTTTTATCCTTGCTGTAACAGTTTTTCTAGCTTTATTAACATTGTTACTAGCTCTATTGGCTACTGGACTAGCGTTATCTGTAGCTTTTATCCTTGCTGTAACAGTTTTTTTTGCTTTATTCATGTTATTATTAACTCTATTTACAACACTTGAAGCTTTATCTGTAGCTTTTATAGCAGGATTAACTTTTATTCTATTAAGTGTTTGCATCCTTTTTTCAGTTTGCTTCATGTATTTTTCCATTGCACTTAGTTTGCTTTTTGTTTCTCCATCACCTTTTGCACTTATGACAACGTCAATATGGTACATTTCCTTTTTAGCTATTTCCCTCACCTACCTTTCTAAAAATATTTATTTTTTCATAGCTTTATTTTCTTGCTCTATTTCATTTTGAGTAAATACTTTCATTAAGCGTTGAGACATTAAATTTTTCTTAACATAAACATCTGGGGGAACATGATGCTTAACAAAAATGTTATTTAAAACAGTCAGTCGTCCCCCCATTTTTATTAGTTTTTTATATCATCGTCACTTATCTCATCATAAAAACCGGATAATTCTAATATTTGGTCACTTATTTTACTCAATTCTCCTGCTAGGAATTTTCTCTTTATAAATTCTCTAGCATTTGTTACTTTCATAGCTTCAAGTAATTTTTGATTAGAAAAGTTAGGTTTCACAGTCCCTTTTTCTATCAACGCTAGATTAAACTCATCATCATTTAATTTTTCTTCTCTTCGCCCTTGTACCTTTACAATTTTAGTGCAATCTTTTCTTATTTTACTAATCTCCTTTTCTGTTAATGCTTTTAATGTGATTGGTATTCCTAATCTTTCTAAAAACACAGTTCTTTCGGGTACTGGTGAATCCTCCAATAGCTTTGCAATTATTTCATCCTCTTTCATCATCAACCTATCTTCATTTGTTTCTTCTATTTCTTCATCTAAATCATAATCTTCTTTTTCTATTTCCTCATTTTCTAACTCTCTTTTATCAATATCTAACATACTATTCCTCCGATATTTTTAATTTTAAAAAGCTACAAACAAACTTAATTGCTTATAGCTTTAAGTGAAACACTATTTTGTTTTAAAGTTCGTTTAATAAATCATACCCTCTAAAACTTCCCTCTACTTCTATCTTTACAATCTCACCAGCTTTAGAATTTATAAGAGGCAATTTTTTTAATCTACAATTCTTTAATCTAATACTTTCATATCCTAATGTTTCAGAATTAGATAAATTATATATTATTTCAAAAGACCTAAATCCTAATTTTGCAAATCTTGAATCTGTCTTATATCCATTCAAGGAGAATGAACCTTTAGTAGTACCAACCCTTGATATTTCATTTTGACACCCTAACAGTTTAATACTTTGCTCATCTTGCTCAAAATCAGCTTTTATTTCTTCCATGTATAGCTCTTCTGCACCATCAATAAGTATAACTACATCAGAACCATTCAGAAAACTGGCTTCTTCTATATAATCATCATTGTACATAATCTATAACCTCCTTTATCCTAGGTATCCAGTACCATAAATTTTCTTCATTACATCAATCTTGACAGCGTCCCATTTCCAATAAAACTCATCTGCTTTGGCAGTTGCTTGAAGTTCTGTATCTATATCAACATTAAACTCTGATATAATACCTTGACTCATTAATTCTTCAAAATATTTCTTTAATGCACATATAACAGTTGTCTGCCCTGTTGAATCATTAAATATTTTCCCTACAAACTCTTTTCTTTTTAGAGAAGTATCTTTATTTATAGTGTTAATAAACATGATATTAGAGATATATCCCATTGCTTCATTCTTATCATCTGTATACTTCTTAAATGTGTTTACATCATCAACTATAATTACATCTCCATCGTCAAAATCTAAGACCAATGTACCACTTTTCAAACACTCTTTAACTTCTGATTGACTTAATCTTGGTTCTACTTCTTCAAATGTAGTTTTTGCATTACATACACTTCCTGTTATGCCTTTGCTTACTGCTAATGCTCCTATATAAACAGCTACTTCACTAGGTGTATATTTTATTCCCTCATAATAGGCTGAGCTTCCAACGTTAATTATATTTTCATCATTAAAACTTTTTGATTTATCATTAATCTGTTTTATATTATCCTCTTTTTTCCCACCTAAAAATAATAATATATCTTTTCCTAATTCTTTATTCTTAGCCACCCAAGCCTTTGTAGTTTCCTGCAAAGCTTCGTCAGCCACACCATCAAGTACAAAAGAATCAAAACTATATCTCTCAAATTCTTCTAATGCTTTTAAATAAGATTCATTAGTAATAGATGTGCAACCATCATTACCACCCTCAAGTGCTACATTTGCTAAGTTTGCTAATGTTGTATCACTATCAGCTACTTTAGTTGCAATTACATACTCATTATCTAAATTTGAGTTTATTTCTAGTACTATTTCATCTATAGTACCTTTGACTGAACTAGAAAATAGTTGTTTAGTTCCTTCAAAGAAAATAAAATCCTTTTTATCTGAATCCACTAAATTGGATTTTATTGTTACATTAAAATTTCTGCTAGTTGGATACTTAGTTTCTAGCTTAATTACATCTTTTGTAGTATTTTCTGTAGTATCTTTAAGTATTAATGTACCCTTCTTTTGATTTCCATCTACAAGCCTATACAACAATAGTTCCTTTACATTCCCTAGTAAAGCTAGTTTTCCTAATTTGTAAGCTGAATAACTTATATCATCACCAAATAGAGCTTTAAGCTGTTTTAAGTCGTTTTTTATTGTTATTACCTTACCTGCATCTCCCCAATTAGCTTTAACTGGCATTGCTAATCTACCCTTTAAACCTGTGTTTGTAGATTTTTCTGCTTGAGTCTTAAATCTGTTATAAAAACCAGGTATCTCTTTTTTTTCTTTCTCATTCCATGTTCCAGTTGCCATATACTACTTCACCTCTCTTTCTAAGAAATCTTTTATTAATTTCTCAAACTCTACTTTTGTAAGTTCTTCTTTCTTACAATTAAATAAAGCACCTGCCACTACTTCTTTTTTGTAGCCAAGTGCTTCACTATTTTTTAAGAAATCTTCTTTTGAATATTTTTCTTCCTGCTTACTTATATTAGTCTTTTTATTAATTGTTTCAGCCAACTCTCGCACCTCCTATCTTAAGTTTCCGCTATTATAAATCTCATTCATAATAGGTCCTTCTCTTTTTATCTTACCTATCATTTTAAATACTACAGTTAATTGACCATTAGAAAACATGTCTGACTCTCTATCTTCAACTACACTTACAAGAGTTAAATACATGTTTTTATCTTCTCTAAGTCTTACTCTCTTATCTATTATTAGCTTAGTCTCTAATTCTTCAAGAAGCTTAACTATTTCATCTTTATTTTTACTTACCATGTGACATTTCATAGTTTTAGTAATCTCAATCAGATGATAGTTAATCCTTTTACTTTCGACATTCGCAGTTCGCCACAAGCAACATGGTGCTATAAAATTTTTCTTCCAATTATCTTTGTAACTCTCAATTTCTAATAAATCTTTTGTGTACTTAGATAGAGCTTCAACCCATCTATCATTAGTTATATCTTCCTTATCATCTAAAGCTATTACACTAAATCTCAGACACCTTATTATAGCCTCCCAATCTTCATCTATGACGTCTTGACCAACTGCACCCTCATAAATACATGTAAATACCTCGTTAGTAGTATCATCTGTTATAGTTTTAAAATCTAATGTTTCTATAACTTCTTTTGTAAGTTCATCTAGTTTATTAAATGTAGTCCTTTTCTCATATAACCAAATATTTATAGTCCTTCTAAAACCTATAATATTTCCTTCATTGTCAGCATCTTCACCTTGGACAATTACAGCATATGGTTTTATAGTCTTTTTGTTTGCTACAGTTGGTTCATAGCAATCTTTTAATCTTGGTATGTTATCAATTAAGGCTTTTCTTATTCCTGCTCTCATATTATTTACTCCAATGTCCTTCTACTAATTTACCTATTTTAGATATATTCCTACTGACTGTAGACTCTAAAGAATGTGTACCTTTAGTACCAGGATGTTGTACTTGTTTTACAGGATGTGAAGCTCCATTCCAAAATAAAGCTTTAGCATTTCTTGGTTTTATAACATGAGGTGCTGAACCTTCCTCTAAAACAGTTCCATAGTCAACTCCATGCCCTAATCTAACAATGTATTGATTTCCTCCACCTAGACTAGTTCCTGTTATGCCTTGTCTTGCATTCCCTGTCCTATCAGTCCATTTTGCACTATTTTTAGCTTCTCCTTCTAACATAAAAGCTATATTCATACACAAAAGTGGCATTGTAGCCTTTTTCCTATCAATTTCATTTATAGCCTTAGTAAACACACTCATAATAAATCACCTCTAATCTAGCTTTTCAAGACCACATATATAACCACAAACCTGTTCCTCAACTACAACAGGATTTACATAGTTTAATTTCATAGTACCTTCAATACATTTAAAAGTTATCTCATTTTCTGTATTCAATCTTAAATCAGCTTCTTTATCTGCAACCATACCAAAATTTTTATTTTTATAAGCTGTACCAATAGTTTCGCTATTTATTACTGTATCATTAGTTTTTTCAGGATATATAACTACTGTTAGTTCTTTTATTTCATTTGTAATCTCAATAGCTCCATCCACTATTTGTTTAATTTCCTGCTCTATAGTTATTGTTTGAGGATTTAAAGCTATCCCTCGATTAACAGTTTTTATTATCTTATCAGCTCTTAGTTTTCTCATTGACCATCAGCTCTTATCATAGATGTCTTATATCCTGTAATAGTTGTTTCATTCTTTGATTTTTCTTCTAAATAATCAGTTTTATATATATCTGCTAATGATAACCAGTATGAACTATTACTACTTTTAGTTTCTATAGGACCTATTTTAATACAATCATCTGTAGCACCTTTTAATAAACAACCTCTCCATGAAGCTTTTAGGATATTATTATCATTAGATTCAAGAAGTAACTGTAATTGTTCATCTGCAAAGTATGGATACTCTTCTTCTTGTAGATTAAGTTTTAGTTTATCTAAATTGGTAATAGACATGTTTACTCACCATCTTTATTAAGAAGCTCATTATTATTCTTTTCCTCAACTTCTCCTATTACTTCTATATAACCCTTTTCTTCCATGAGTTCTTGGTCAATTTTTCTAATCTCAAACACATCATCTATTTTATAACAGTCATTATCATATTTTAAGTAAACTAAAGCTTTTACTTGCATTAAATTATCTTTCTTTTTAGCCATAATTATCACCCCTTAATTATGCTACTGTAGCAAAGAAACATTCATCAGCACGTTCAAAGCTTGGCATACCTAATTGTGATACCTTAGTTTGAACTGTTACTGGGTCAATTAATCTCATTGTTGTTATAGCAATACCAGTTCTAACAACAGAACAATCTAATTTAGAACCATATACTTTGTCAGCTTCTTCTGGTGTTGTGCCATAATAAGTTTTTCCTAAATCTCCGTCTGGAATAAAAGTTATTTTGTTGTCAGGGAAATAAGATTCCTCACTTTCATCTTCTAATTTATATGTTCCACTTACTATGGCAACAGATAAACCAACTTTATTTTTAAGATAATTTTTAATCATTTCATCAGTTAAGATAACTCTACCATCTTTGTCTATATCCAATTTAATAGCTTTGTTTTTAGCAAAATACCCAAAGGTTTTACTTGTCATTACCATTCGCTTAGGTAACGGCTTCCCTTCATCTCTCATTATTCTCATCCATCTTTGAATATCTCCTATAATATCTGCATCTGGATTATCCCATGTTGCACTTCCAGTTAACACTTCTTTATGATTACTTGGAACTTCAAAGTCAAATACTAAATCTCCATCTTCTGATACTATATTTATTACTCCATCAGCTAGAGCTTGCATTCTCATTCTTTCCATTTGCATATCGCCCCCATCTACAAGAGCTAAATAATTATCATATATTTGTGAAATTATCATTAATAATAGTTCTTTGTTTTGAGCTTTAGAAGCTAAAAGTAACTGTTGTCTATCTTCTTCATTTACAAGAACACTCTCTTTAAAAAATGGCATTCTCTTTGATTTAACTTCTATTTGAGCTTTTAATGCTCTTATTTTTACAGCAACATCAAAGGTACTTTGTTTTAATACTACTGGTTTTTTCTTCGCTCCCTTAATATATTTTAGGTCCATACCTATTTGTTTTTTTCTAGGAAACAAAGATTCGCCTATTAACATTTCTAGTGGTAACTTTTTTATATATTTAGCTATCTCCTTAGAGTCTATAAAGTCTTTCCAATCCATTTTAATTCCTCCTAATATTTATTTTATAAAAACATAATCATTTTCATTGCTTGTTTTGCTTCTTCTGGTATAACTGATGGTAAGGTCTTTTCATCAACAAATCCAAATATTAGTACTGGAATACTTTCATTACCATTTGAATGAGTAAAATCTATATTTCTATATACTAGACCAAAAGCTTTATCATTTGTAACAGTTGTACCATCTACTAATTTTCCATCTTTTGATATTAATGTACCTGCTTTTAAAATTCTTTTTCCATCTACTACAGCTACATCAGTTTTTTTCACTTTAATATTTACATTTTGAAATAAATTTCCTGCAAATTTTAATATGGTTTTATTTTCCCCCATGTAAATCTCAGATTTTTCTATACTCATATATTTTCCTCCTATTCTTCTCCAAAGAATTTCTTTTGAGCTTCTATATTTTCACTTTTTACTTTAGAGTCAGCTAGCAACTCACCTATACTACTTATTTCGTTATCATTATCAAGTAATGATGTTGTTCCTCCTTCTAGTCCTCCAGTTCCTACATTTTCATCATCTCCTTTATTTTTTTCATTATTAAATAAATAAGAATCACTTTGTTGATAAGCTTTTATTTGTTCATCTAATCCAATGATTTTGCCATCTACAAAGTTGATATTTTCCTTATTTATTAATGCTGATAAAGCTTTTGTATTTTTAGGATTATAACTTTCAATAGCTCTTTCAAGAGCTGTATTGAATTTTAAAACCTCAATTTCTTTTTCTGCATTTTCTTTAATTTCTCTATTTGCATTTTTAAGACTTTCAATTTCATCTGATAACTCTTTGTTATCTTTAACTTTGCCTTGTAAGTCATTTAATTGCTTATCTCTATCACCTATTTGCTTTTTATACTCTTTAATCTCTTTATTAGCATTTTCTAGTTCTGTCTTTTCAACATATTTAGGACTTTTGATATTATCTAAAAGAAGCTTATTTTCTTTATCTTTAGATATTTTTTCATAAACTTTTTGTCCTTCTTCATCTCCAAATAACTTTTTAAAATACTCTAGCATTCAATTTCCTCCTTAAAATTAGACATAATAAAAGCACTCATTAATCTTTAATTAATAAGTGCTTACTTTACTTCTGTATTAATTCTTTTAATTTTTCTTTGTATTCAGCATAACTATTATATTCATCATAATTAAAACCAGGTGCATTTTTACCATACTTCTCTTTATATAATCGTCTTAGCTCTAACAATTTTTTATCTTTTCTCATTTCTTCAAGCAATCTAAATCCCTCCTAACAATTCATTAAATATTTTATCCAAATCATTTAAATGTTCTTTAATAAAACTATTTATTTCTTTATTATTTTGATACTTTAGTGTAAATAAATTAGCAAATATTTCTTTCTCTTTATTTCTGTTTTTACTCCAATATTTTTCGCTATGAGTTGCTAATAAATCCTCAAATTCATTATTAGATAATGCTCCTAGTATATCACTAATAAATTCATTATTATACAATTCATTAGAATTAATATATATACTTTGCAAATTTTCAATATTCTTCATAACATATATAGAGCTACTTTCAATAGCTTGTTGGAACTTAATATTATTATAGCTCTTAATTTCTTTTATATCAATTCTATGTGCAAACTCATGAAGTAAAGCAGCTTCTTTATTATATGATTTAAATTCCTTAATATTTGGGTTAATACCAACTAAATCATTCTTAGTATAATATATAAAAGGTATCTTTTGGCTATTATCAATTATTATTTTATTAGGATTTACATACTTATTGACATATTTTTGAACCTGTTTAGGCACTTTCTTCGACTTATTCTTGATTGAATTAGTAATGTTCTTTTTAATTCTATCATCTTTACTATTTGCAGTTATTTTATTCTTTTTACTTCTTTGTTTTTTAATGACTGGAGCACTGTTATTTTGTTGTCTTATTTCATCAAACCAACTATCAAGAATATCATTGTCTCCACCAGTTACCCAATCGTTCATCATTTTAGAAGCTTCATTTATTGGCACTACAACTTGAGTAGGATAACATAAACAATTAGGGTGTGGAATAGGATACTTTTCGGGTGGGAAAACTCCCTCACCTAACCCAAAACGATTTTGTTCTGCATACTCGTCACATTCATCTTCCCCCCTCCACTTTACTTGTCTAATATAATGTTGAGAACTTAGGTTCCATTGCAGACCAACGCAAAATGGATTATTTATTGCATTTTGAACACTTGTTTCCACAAAAGCATGTGTTATAGAGGTTCTAGCAAGTCTTTGGGCTTGATAAGATATACTTTTATTCATTCCAGCTTCTAATGTTTTAGCCTCTGTTTTTCTGACTGGATTAACATAATTATCTAAACTCTTTGCTAAGGTCTTTGCATTAGCACCTCTAGCAACATTAGCTTTTATTAATCTATCAATATCTTTTCTATTTTTATTACTATAACCCCAAATTCTACCATCTAATAACCTTTTATCTTTATAAAAATTACCTGTAACCAGTTTTTCCACTACACTAGTAGTTGCCTTTATGCACATAGCATCACATGCAAGGTTCATAGCTGTATTTGGAACTATTGATTGATAGTAATACATTTGTAATTCTTTAGCTATATTAGAAGCTTCTATTACACTTTTTTCTGCAACAGGTACTAATCTTTGGTTTAACTCATTAATATACCTCTCGATTGATTTATTTAGCTTTTTTAGGTATTTGGTACTTAAATTTAATTCTTTATTCTTAGCAATGTCATTTAAAATAGTTTTACTAGCATCTTTATAGACATTTAATATCTCTAATTGTACTTTTTTATCTAATAATAAAAGTTTTTTTCTAGCCTCTAGAACCTTTTTTGTATAAGCATTGTCCTTCATAACAACACCTCATTACTTGACACTATTATCAGATTCATTGTTTAATTCTTCATCAATATTATCAATTTCTATTTCTGCGTCTTTTCTGAACTGGTCTTGCTCTACTGATTGTATCTTTTCATTATCTTCCAATACTTCATTAAATGCTTCTTCATAATCTTCATCATCACCAAATTCTTTTATATAATTTCTATGGCTTCTAACATTATTGTTCACTTCTTCAAGTGCCAATCTCTTTGAATCTTCTTCATCTTCTGGAATAGGATAATTTTTATTTAATACAATAGAAAATATTAAATCATCCCAATCATGATTCCAATCATCATAACAATTAAATTTACTACATGCTTCAACGATTAGTCTTAACATACTTCTTATTGCAGGTTCCCAATCATTCCACTTTTCCGAACACCTTGCAATAAGTTCCGTATATAAATATTTCAAAGCTTTGGCACTAGGTATATTCTGTAATTGCTCTGGTCTAGGGATTGCAAGTTTTTCGTACATACTATCCTCAAGTCTTTTAAAAAAGGAGTCGACTGGGTCTGCATTTGAAAAACTACTCTCAACTCTATATGCTTGTGCTTGTTTTCCTTTTTCTGAACCTTCTTCAAGTGTTTTTAATGCCATTAAAGCATTTGGAGCAATCTTACAAGCATTAACTGTTTCTTCTGTCGCATCTACTACAACAGTTTGCCCAAACATTAGAAATTTTAAAGAGTCATTAAAATCCGATAATCTTTTATTATAAGTATCTTGTAATGGCTTTAAATCCTCAATATCACTAATACCTGTGATATTTGTAATACTTTGTTCATTAACAATTACCCAACATGGTATTTTAGAAAGCTTGGTATCACTTTCTTTTACTTCAATAGGTTTAGATAAATTATCACCTTTAAATTTTTCTACTCTTAAAAAACAGCTTTCTTGGTTATTAACATTACTTTCTTTCATGTAATAAGTATATCTATACCATATTTGGTTCACTGTTACTTCTTTTATAGTTGAAGCATCAAATCTAACAAATATAACAGATTTTAATTTTGTAATGTCATTACTATCAACTTGATATTTAAAATCATCTATAGAATGATAAAATAGCCTTATAGGTTGATTTGGTTCAGCTTCTAACCTTAACAAAACTCTTTTTGTTATAGTTGCTATCTTAAAAGCTTTTAGTGTGTTGCTCCAAAACTTACTGGCATTTAATATCGAATCAATATATTGCCTTAATTCCTCGCATTCTTCTTTATGTTCTTTTTCATATGCTTTAAGTATTATAGTTGGTTCTTTTCCAAACATAAAACGAGCTTGTTTATTTATAAGTGGTTTTACCTTATTATCTATAATCTGAGAAGGTGTATAATCTAAATTATCAAAAGTAATCCAACTTTGACCTAGAAAATCATCATCTAATAATCCCATTGTTTTATTTCTACATTCACCTAAATAAAACAAGAAATCTCTTTCTGCATGTTTTCTATCTTTTAATTCTTTTTCATCTAAATTAAGCAAGATATTTTTTATACTCACTAAAATACAGCCCCTCCCTTCTTATTATATTGATTTGGTATATTATTTTTCTTCAAGCCTAAGCCTTTATTGTAAATATCATTATTATATTTTAACTCCTTAATATCTGACACTTCATAACCATCAAGTGCATACCATATAGCACTAAATGTATGAGGGTCTATATTAAATTCATCATATATTAAGTTTCCATTTTTATCTGTAGCGTATGTTAGGTTCTTTAACTCTTTTATTGTATGTTTACACTCACTTGAACAATAAATCTTTTTAAATCTCTTAACCTTCTTAGTATTTTGTAGTCTACTTCCAGCATATTTCTTAGCACCAAATATATTAAAACCTTGTTGTCTAAAATATTTTATAGTTTTAGGTTCAGCAGCATCAGCTTTTATTAGTTCTTGAGTATCTTTAAACTCTTTAATATCTTTAACAGTCACATCATCTGTAGTTTGATTCTTATAGTACTCCCAGTAAACATATAAATATTTTTTTTCATGGTCTATAGCTAATCTTAAAAGTGCATTGTATGATTTTTCAAATCCAAAGTCGAATCCAACTTTATAATACCTTTGTGGTATGTTAGATATTTTATTTATAACTTCTTGATGCTCCATAACTTCAAACTGTGGTAATACTTTAGTTCCATTTATACCAAATCTTCCTTTTCTTGCTATTCTGTATAAGTCGTAGTCATATTCTTTCATTTCATCAAGCTGTTCAATATAGCTTTTTGGCAGAAAAAAATTATCATCTGCAACTGAATGATGATAATATGTATTATTCTTTATTACTATTCTATTTTTATATAACACAGTATCATCTAATACAAACCTGTCTTTTTCTTCATCTCTAAAGAAATGTTTATAGGTCCAGTTATCTTCGCCAATTGGATTAGTTGAACAAATTATATGATTAGATAGACTAGGATGTCTCAAACGTCCTAAGAGTTCTTTAAAGCCAGTGTATTTAACTTCTGAACATTCTTCCAACCATATTATAGATACCCCATTTATTGATTTTAATTTGGCTGGATTATCCATGCCTTTAAAAATTATCTTACTCCCATTTGGAAATATAACTCTCATAGGGCTTGTTTTAAATGATAATATATCTCCTAAACCCATACTTTCTGCAACTTCTTCTAATAGAGAAAAACAACTATCTCTCATTGTGTCATATACTTCTCTTACCACTAAAGCTTTCCTTTTTTCTTCAAGAAGCTTAATAATTAATTTAGTTGCTACATGATAACTCTTTGAACTTCCATATCCTCCAACAAGAAAATAAAATTTGTAATCCCAATTGAATATAAAATCATAAAAGTGGTCATTTGATATAAATTTACTTTCCATTTTCTCCACTCGCTTTCATAACTCTTACAGTTATCTCTTTATCTGTATCATCTTTATTCAGGTTATCAACCTCACATTTTAACTTTTCAACTCTATTTTTCTGCTCCTCTGTAGCCAAATTCCAATCCTTATGAATCATTTCATCATACTGCTTAATTAAACTTCTAAGTTCACTCATTGCCCTACTCTGTGCATTAAGAAAAGATGCTTGCCTGTCCCATGCAAATTGAAATTCATACTCTATCTTCTCACCATTTTCTGTGTTTTCATATCTCTTTAATTCTTTAATCATTTCTTCCTTGCCTTTAACATACATTATCTTTTGTGCTCTTATTATCGCTGCATATTGAATTGTTATCTGTTCCCAAAGAATATCAAATTTATCTTTTATAGATATTTCTTGTATTAATTCCCTAGTTTCTTCGGGTAAGTATTTTGAGAAGAAACCAAACTTTTCAGCGTTTTTATTCTCTTTTGGCGCACCATGGCCAACCGAATTTTTATTAGAAAAGGGTGCACCCTTTTTGTTTGTAGGTGCACCCTTCTTTTTTTCCTTTGACCAATCATACCTCTTAACCCATGACTTTAAAGTATTTAGACTAATGTCATATTTTGCTGATATGTCCTTTTGTTTCACACCTTCTAGATAATCCTTTTTTGCATTTTCTTTGACATTTTGCACATCACCACCTCTTTATTTGTTTGTTTTGGGAATAAAAAAGAACTCTTGTTAGAGTTCTAATTTATTATCAAATATTTTAAATATTCTCCTCATAACAATTCCTAAATTTAAAATAAATGTAATAATAATATAATAAAATATAAAGCTATATAAATAAAAAACATATACATTACTTTTGAAATAGCTATTTATAAAACATAACAATATTATTATCAAAGCTTTTAATATCTCATACATTACTGTATAGTAAGTCTCTTTAACTAATACTCTTAAATCTATTTCATTTTGAGGAATTTTTTCATTTTTTACTTGAAAACAAAAATTGGTTAAAAGAGTTAGTGTTGTAAATAACATAGTTAAAAGTATCGAATAAATTACAAGGGTTTTATCCAATATATCATCATTAACTGGAACTAATATAGAAACACCTATAGATATCAAGATAGGGAAAAATATATAGTTAATTAATATTATTAATGGAATTTTCCCCTTAGAGTTTCTAAATATGTTCCAATGGCCTTTAATTATATCTTTAATATTTGAAAAATTAGTTTCGAAACATATGTTCAAGATAACTATAATTGTAAATACTACAAGTATATATATGAAAGAATTCTGTTTAAAATTACTAACAATTGAAACTATAAAATTATACATGGAAACACCTTCTACCTAATCAGTCTCATTTCCTTTAAATAATAATAACATAATGAACTAAGTTCTTTTAATAGCTCACTTTCGTTTATCTGTTGTAATAAGAAAACTTTCTCAGTAATGTCCTCATACATCAATACCTCAGATAACTTGCTAAGGTCAATAGTTCTGTTATTTCTATCATTTCTGATATCTATCTTTATATTATCATATTTGAAATCATCAAACTCTACTATTTTACTAATTTCCTTTGAATCATTAACACATTTTTTCAATTTTGCCCCTATATTGGGTATTACTGGAGATTTTAAAGTATATTCTGATGACTTAAAGCTTCTAACACCTCTATCTTCATCTAAAGCTGAATCATTATTATTATCTTTTGCAAATCCCATAAATGTTATTTTCTTTATATTTATTTTTTCAAATAACCTTTCAATATATTCTTTTGTGGCCAAAGGTTTTATACTTATTCCTAAATTTAAATTTAAATCATTTCTAATATATTCATTTATCTCATTCTGTATGATTGTTTTTATACCTTTCCCACTTATATTTTCAAATAATATAATTCCTCTAGTACTTGCTTTCCCTAAAGGGATGGCTATTTGAAAATAAAAATTCATAACCTCAGCATCATTAATAGTTCTTCTATATTTTTTTTATTACTTTTTATCTCAATAAAATCTGAAACATCTCCATATTTACCACTACTAACTTTTACTGTTACATATTTATAAAGTTCTATTCCATCTTTACAAAAAGTTTTTATTATTCCGTTATTTTCTATTTTAAAAAGCCTTTCTTCTTTTTTTAGGTTTTTATATTTATCTGAGCCTTTAAATAAATCTACCATTAATTCTAGAAAACTTTTATCCTCAGTAATCTTATTTAGATTTTTAAATTTTTTTGACTTATCTTTTTCATCACAATCCAATACTCTTAAACTATAAATTGAAACCCCTACTTTTGCCATAACTTATTCCCCCTAAAAGATATTATTCCTATGTAATTCTAAATTTCTACATTAAAACATAATATCCTCCAATAATCGTTCGACAATTACAGAATAGGCCTTGTTTTTATGCTAAAATTTTACTGAAAGGAGGTGTTAAACTATGAACATGATGCCAGTTTCATCAAGGAGAATTAGAAGTGTTGGTTGGGAAAACAACACTTTATATGTTCAATTTCATAATGGAGTAACTTATGTTTATTTAAATGTAAGTGAAACAGAATATCAAAACTTCTTAAGTTCTCCATCTTTAGGTTCAGAGTTATCAAGACTTGATAAGATACATCCTTATCATAAGCTTTAATTAACAAGAAACGACTAATCTGATAAATTAGTCGTTTTGATGTTTTATTGGTATATACATTTCTGTAGATAATAATTCTATTCCATCTGTTGAAATAACAATACTATTATAAAGAGTATATTTCTTCTTCAAATATTCTAGTATTGGTTCGCATATTTTACTCAGTTCTTCAATTTCTTTTTTCTCCATTATATAATTCTCCTTTTAATTTATTGTATAAAAAAAGACCATCTATAAAGATAGTCATTTAAATCATTTCTATTAATTCCTTAATCTTTTTATATACTTCTTTATAATTCATATCTTTATCTATTAACTTAGGTAACTTCATAGATATAATTCTTTCAAGTGCTTGTATATCAAACAATTCACTTTGATTTAACTCATCTCTTTTTACACCCTTTGGTATACCTAATTTTTTTCTTACAAGTTCAGTAAAATGTTTATAATACATCTGAGGTTTATTACTTCCTTGACCAGTAGCATAATATACAAACTCTTGTATTTCATCTGTAAAATCTTTTCTGACCTTTTTACCTTCTGTTCTTATATCCAGCCATTCTTGATCTTTTTCTGTGGCAATATAGTAACCATGTATTCTAATTTGTTTAAGTGCTTTTGTAACCCACTTCGTAAATAGTTTTGCTTCTGCTTTATTACTTCTAAATGACATATTGTACACAGCTTCTTCTGTAACAAAAGTAGTACCAAAGTTAGGCAATTTCTCTTTAAAGTTTCTAGTGTAGGAATCTCCGACAGTAGACTCATTAAATTTCTTTTTATATTCTCTATCTATATTTCTTAATGTATCACGAATATTTACTATGCCTAGTTCCTCTCCTACGTCATTTGCATTAAACCAAACTTCTTCTCCATTTTTTGACCATATCATCCTTACATTTTTCTCTTGTAAAAGTTTCAACATACTACTACCTCCTAAATTAGTTATTAATAAAGAATATTCAATTTGAACACCCTTATTTTCGCCCCCTCAATATGAGGGATTAAAATTGTATAAAAAAAGACCTAGAAATCACTCTAAGTCATGAATTACTCATTTATCATTCTCCTTATTTACAAAATAAAAAAGACTAAGTTGGGGTAACTTAGCCTTTTTCAAGGGGGAATATATTATACACTTGTTTCATACTACCATTATAACAGGGGTTAAATATCATTAAAATATCATCTTTTTATCATGTATTTATCAAACAGTTAATTTCAAGCCATCTATACCAAATAAATATACTCCAAGTTCTTTTACCATTTCATTAATCCAACGTCTTGATGTAACTACTCCACAATTTAATAGCTCTGCTATCTCTTCATATGTTTTTTCATCACAATAGTAAAGCTCTAAAGCTCTATACTTTTCATAAGAATGTAAACGCTCTTGTCTTAATTTCAAAGTTTTCATTGCTGAGTCTATATGTGCTATCATAATAATAGTTCTTGCTTTACTTTTCTTTATACTTAAAATATACAACTCTTCATTATCAAGTTTACCTAAATCATCCTCTAAATAATCTACATCTTTAGCTTCACTTACCGCTGAGTCTATATGTCTCTTAAAATCATTATAATGCTTCATCAATAATCTAGTATTATATAAAACGCCTTTTTTCCTATCTTCTCTTTCTTCTTTTCTTAACTCTCTTACAATTTCTTTTATACTTTCTTTATCCACTTAAATCACTCCTTCTTGCTCTCTTCGAACAACTTCTACTGCAATACTCAACTTTAGAGTTATCTAACTTATAAAATCTTCTACCACACCAAGCACATCTTACAATTTTACCTGGGCTTATAAGTTCCATCTTTTCTTTTTACTTTCATATTCTCACTCCCCCATATTCTTTTAACTTAGCTTTTACTGCTTTAAGTAATGCACTTTGTCCTTTATCTTTATTCTCTAGAGCTTCCATTACTTGTTCATCTATTGTACCTTTACAGATTAGATGATGGATAATAACAGTTTCCCTTTGACCCTGTCTATAAAGCCTTGCATTAGCTTGTTGGTACAGTTCTAAGCTCCAAGTTAATCCAAACCAAACAATTATACTTCCACCTGATTGTAAATTAAGCCCATGCCCTGTACTTGCTGGATGACAAAATAATAATTGTATTTTGCCATTATTCCAATCATATATATCTTTTGAGTTTTCTATTGTTCTTGGTTTCAAACTCTTAAACTCTTTCATTAAACGATTATAATCATGTTTATAGTTATAAAAAACTATAATAGGCTTACCATTTGAAACATCTATAATTTCTTTTAAAGCTTCTAATTTTTCTCTATGGAGTTCCTTTACATTTTTATCATTATCATAAATTGCTCCATTAGCTAATTGTAAAAGTTTATTTGCTGCTACAGCTGCCGACGAAGCTGTTATTATATCTTTATCTAATTCTAATATCTTCTCCTTTTCTAGTTCTTTGTAATATTTAAGTATTTTCCTATCAAGGTGTATTTCAATTTTATTATCTATTTTTCTAGGCATATTCAAATAATCTTCTGCTTTTAAACTTATACAAATATCTTTTATTTTATTATGTATTGCATTTTCTGCTCCATTTTTAGGTTGCCAACTATATATAGCTCCTGTTTGATAATTTTTTTGTCCTGGTTCAAAGTATCGTTCTTTATATCCTGTAATAGTTTTACCTAGTCTTTCACCTCTATCAAGTAAGTACATCTGTGCCCATAAGTCTATTAAACTATTTGGTGTTGGTGTACCAGTAAGCCCAACTACTCTTTTAGTTAAAGGCAATACTTTCTTTAAACTTTTAAATCGTTGTGCTTTATTTGATTTAAAAGAACTAAGTTCATCTATCACAACCATATCAAATGGCCATTTTCTTTTATAAAAATCCACTATCCAAGATACCATTTCTCTATTTATTATATAAATATCTGAATCTGTACTTAAAGCTCTCACTCTATCTAATTTACTGCCAAGAACTTTAGATACTTTTAGATGCCTTAGATGCTCCCATTTTTTTACTTCACTACTCCAGGTATCTCTTGCAACTCTTAAAGGTGCTATAACTAAAACTTTTGATATATCAAAGTAATCATACATTAATTCATTTATAGCTGTTAAAGTACAAACTGTTTTACCTAATCCCATATCTAATAGTAAACCTATATTATTATTATCTATAGTTTTTCTAATTGTGTATACTTGGTATGGATGTGGTTTAAATTCCATCCCTTAACCTCCTTGATAAAATCCTCTATCTCTTTTAATGTACTTACACACTTAACTTTAAATCCTAACTCTCTTAATTCTCGCATTTTATACTGTTGAAGCTTCCTTAGTTTTTTACCTGGTGCTTTAAGTTCTACAAATATAACATGTCCTTCTGGTAACAAGACAATCCTATCTGGCACACCTGCTTCCCCTGGTGAAATAAACTTCATAGCCTTTCCACCTAACAACTCAATCTCTTTTTTAAGTCTTTTTTCTATTTTTGATTCTAACAAAATATCACTTCCTTAAAATTTAAGTGTCAACAATGTCAACAGATTTTCTATATATATGTATATATACATATTAGGCATGCATATGTATATACATATATGCCTAATATTACTTATACTACTTTATACTTAATTTTTGTTGACATTGTTGACATTAATACCTCAAACATTGTAATTACTGCATCTTAGGTGTCAACATAAGCGTCAACAAAGCCATTTTTTTTGTTGACATTGTTGACACTTTTAAAATTTTCAAATTTACTCTGTTTTTAATTCTGTTGACACTAACATTTACGTACATAAGCTCTCTGCCTACCGTATATTTTCCCAAACCTTAAATTTCCATTATATGATATCCAATCATCTAATCCTTTTAATATATCATTAATTTCTCTTGATAAGATAGGCGTGAGTTGTTTAGGTTCTCCATTAAATAGCTCAACCCATATCTCCATAACACACGTTTTTTCTCTTAATATTGTCCCTTCTTTTAAATCACCAAAATCTGAACCATGAATATATTCTCTCTTTTCTGAAATACTTAAATCATACCAATTCTTAGTAATAGGTTTATTTAGATACTCTTCGATAATTCCAGATTTAGCATTTTCTTCTGAGTGAGTTCTTTGTTGTCTTTCAGCTTCTTTTTTCTCCTCATCTGATAGATATAACTGTTCATTAGCTTTATACAATTCTAATGCTTCTGCCCAAATTTGATTTCTTTCATTATCAAGTTGGCCATTAAATATACTCTTGTTAATCTTATTTACTCCTGTATCTATTGGCCAAAATCTTCTATTACCGGTTTTATCTCTTAAAAATTCTTTATCATTAGTTGTTCCTATAACTACACATTGGCGTAAAAACCTTGATGTTCTCTTCCCATATGCAACCCTATATATATCCTCTGATTTACTTAGAAAATGCTTAACTGCCTCAATATCTGCTTTTTTAGTAGCCATCATTTCACCCATTTCCAGCAACCATACTCCTTGTAATTGTTCATACGCTTCTTTCCCTTGTACAGTAGTTAAACTATCAGAGTACCAGTCTCCACCAAGTTTTTTAATAAAAGTACTTTTTCCTATTCCTTGAGGTCCAGATAAAACCATCATATTATCAAACTTTATTCCTGGATTAAATACTCTTGCTACTGCTGCTACTAAAACTTTTCTTATTATAGTCCTTGTATAGTGGTTATCTTCTGCACCCAAATAGTCAATTAAAAGTGTATCCACTCTCTTAATACAATCCCATTTTAAAGAATTTAAATAATCTTTTATAGGATGGAAAGTATTATTTTCAAAAGCAATTACTAGAGCATCATTTACTTTTGACGGTGATGAGATATTGTAGATTGTTTCTATATGATGTCTAAGCCCAGAATCATCACTATCATTCCAATCATTTAATTTATCATTTTTTCTCCAAGGTAACTTACCTAAAACAACAGCTCTATTTGAAAATTCGTTATAGGCTATTTTTCCTTTTAAATAGGGGTCATTTTCTATAAACATTAAGATATTGTTTGTTGTTTTCTTATAGCTTCCTTTATTGTCATATTCTAACTTAGTTAACCATTCATCATCCTCAAAATCTATATCTCCAAAATCATCCTTTGCCTTATCAATATTTTCTCTACCTATAGTCTTTCGTACTTTAGTGTCACTGCTTGCAAATTCGCTCATTCGAGTAAATGAAGGTAATCTATTTACAGGAGTTTCTGGTTTAGCATCTTCATCAAGTTCACCAAATTTATGTATCCTAACTAAATCAAAAGCATTGCATAAAATTCCACTTGCTGGGTCTGTACCATGATGACTATAGGAAAACTTGTCATCATAAATAACTATTCCACCACTTGTACTACCTTCTGCATATGTATACCTGGTTTCATCAATACCAGGTATATATATTTCATTTAAGAAAGTTTCTATAGCTTCTTTTATACTATAGGACCTGCAGAATGCACCTATAATTCCATCCTTTTCAATAGGGTCTTGTTGCTTTTTTAATTGTGTATTAAACTTTTGTCTCTCTCTTGAACTTTCTGGCCAATAGCTTACATCCGTCCAGTCTAAATATAAATCTAGTATTTCATTCGGGTTTAAAAACTCTCCATCTTGAAATTTAAATATATAGTCTCCATCAATTGAAGTACTGGGAAAATACATAAGTCTATGAGGTTGATATGTAGTATCATCAAACATATCTATTCCTATAGTGTCTGCTATCATCCTGGAAATTGCTTGATATTCTTCTGGTAGTACTGGTCTAGCTAAAGGTATTACAAGTCTATATCTGGGATTATTCTCAGTATGTGAGTGCGTAGAATACATAAGACAAGCATAATCATTTAATAATGTTATATCCTCCCATATATCTTTATTCGCATAATCTATATCTAAAGTTATAATACTTCTATTTGCAATATTCTCTGCTTTTCGTCTTCCATTTTTTAAGCTTCCACCTACAAATCCACCAACATCTTTAACTCTATCTTTTTCAGTCTTTGACATCTTCCTATATTCTGTATATGTTTCTTGAGTTCTTAATGTTTTACTTAATCTATTTACAAGTTCGGACCATAAAATACTTTTATTCTTCCAATGAGTTTCTAACTTACTTTTTCCTATGGCCAGCATGAGTTGGCCATCATGTCTTACATTTATGTGTTCAATTTCACTGGCCTTTACATCCATAAATTAATCACCTAGTCTTTCTTATAATAATCACATTCATATCCATCTGCTTTAAGTGGAAGTCCTTTAGCCCAAGAGATTTCTTTTCCCATAATTCTGTTAACTTCTTCCAAAGAACCATATTTTTTATCTACATCAAGTACAAGTTCATCATGTACATGCATTACAATGTCATAACCTGCATCTTTTACATTAAACATAGCTTCTCTTAGGCAATCTCTAGCTGTAGCTTGAACAATATTTTCAACTAATTTAGGTCCATAGGTATCTATTCTTTTCCATTGTTTACTTGTCTGTTCCATGCCTTCATATGTTATCTTATCCCCACTAAACGTAGTATGAGGTTCTATCTTAGGTCTTAAGTAGGATAATCTTCTACCACTTGGGAGTTCTATAAATAAAACTCCTGGATTATAAATAAATTTAATCCCATGTTGGAGTTTTACTATAGTCCTATCTTTTATGGCTTTTTTAGCTGCCTTATCTACATCCCACCAAAACTTAGTTATATTTGGATTAGCATTTCTCCATGCAGTAACAATAGGTTGAAGTTCTTCTTCCTTAAGCCCCATTTTAATAGCTCCCATAGAAATTAAAGCCCCTACACTCCCACCATATCCATTCGATAATTCTGCTAGCTTTCCTTTTTGTCTAAGTTCAGAACCTTTTTTAATGCTTTCTATTGGAACTTTAAACATCTGACTGGCACTAGCTTCATATATTTTTCCATGAGAATTAAACACATCTAATCTCCACTTCTCACCAGCAAGCCATGCTATAACCCTAGCTTCTATTGCACTAAAATCTGATACTATAAATCTATGACCTTCACTTGGTATAAAAGCTGTCCTTATCAATTGACTTAAGACATCTGGTACACTATCATACAAAAGCTCTATTAAATCAAAGTCACCTTCTTTTAATAAATTTCGAGCTAGGTCTAAATCTTCTATATGATTTTGTGGTAAATTCTGTACTTGTACTAATCTTCCTGCCCATCTACCAGTCCTATTAGCCCCATAAAACTGTAGTAGACCTCTTACTCTATTGTCATTACCTTTAGCTAGTTTCATGGCCTCATACTTCTTTATAGAGGTTTTGGACATTAATTTCCTAAGTTCTAAAATTCTAACTACATTTTCATCATCAACTTGTTTTAATATTTCTGGAATACTTTCTTTTGTTAGGCTTGTAATCTCAAAGCCAACTTTATCACTTAACCATTTTTTTAATTGAGCTGGACTATTTGGATTATTTAGACCAGTTATTTTAATTGCTTCTTTTGTAAGTTTTTCAGTATATCTTTTATCACATTCTATTGCATTCTCTATTAACTCTGTATCCACTTTAATACCAGTATCATTAATTCTCTGGTCTAAATACCATAATTTAATTTCTCTTTCGGTAGTCTTATACTTACTAAGTTTGTTTCTTATTTCTCTTTCAACTACAACATCTTGTTTACAATATTCTTTAAATTTATTCCATTTTTCCATATCATGTATTGGTAAATTTCTAGTTCTTCCCTTGTTAACTTTTGTAGCCTTACAAGGTTTACAGAAATATTGTATTAATGCCTTACCTTCTTTCATTTTCTGTTTATCTTCATTAAACTTTAAAGCCTTAGACACACTATCTAAACTTCCTGGAAGTCCTAGTGTTAATGCTTTTATCATTGTACATGACCACTCATTTGGTTTTAAATTAATATTTAAAAATTTACTTATTGCTGTTCTTTCAAAATTAGCATTAAATGCTGATTTTATAACTTTATTATCATTCAAAGCTTCTATTACTTCTTTTGGTAACTCTTCAGCATTTACTAAATCAATAACTCTTACATCTTCATTATCAAAAGCATAGGCAAATAACAGTATCTCAAAATTAGTAGAGTCTACATATCTGTAGACTCCAACTTTTTTTATATCTAAATCACTATATGTTTCTATATCAATTGATAAGGTCCTCATTAACTTAAGAAGTCCTCTTCTTCATCTTCATATTCAAAGTCATCTGAGAAATCTGCTTCTGCACTAGCTCTAGCTCCTCCAAGTACTTCTCCATCTGCTAACTTTTGAACATTTTGTAAGCCACAACCTATCCCTTTATTTCCTGCACTATTATATGGGAAAAAGTTTATACTAACTCTTCCATAACAACCACTATATACTTCTGTATTATCTAATATTTCATTTAAGTCTTTATCAACTATTCCTGGCTTTTGAGTGCTATTTGCATTTAAAAAATACATTCCTACATATTCCTCTGCTTCATCAGCTCTTTCAGCATCTCCATCACGAAGAGGTGTTTTTAAATTACTTGGTAACTTTCCACCCCATTTAGAAGTTTTACCTTGCTCTTTGGCTACATCAATAGCCTTCTTTATTCTTCCTAAAGTCACCTTATCTGATTTTGGTATTAAAATACAAACTGAATACTTAGGTTCTGCACCTTCCACCATTGCTCTACTTTTAAAGATGTTGCAATAACTTAATCTAACCTTTCCTGTTACTACCTTTGTTGATTGTACTGAATTACTCATAATTTTTCTCCTCCTAATATTTTTATATTTTATAAATAGATATTATCTAAACATAATTCTCTTAAATTCTTTTTTGCAGTGTATACATTATTTTCTACATTTTTTCTTTTATATTTTAATAGTTTAGATATCTGTATAACCTCAAAACCTTCTGCATATAATCTCATTACCTTTTGTTGCTTTTCTGGTAAATAATTAATATAATTAATCACTTTTTTTGAAATATCTGTGTTTATTACTTCATCTTCTATTAGTGTATTGTTGTTAGAAAATAGTTTATAATGTTCTAGCTCTATAGAACTTGCCTCATTTAAAAATGTATGTTTCTTTCTTAACTGACTTTTAATATAAGCATACATTTTGTATCTAATACATTTCTTAAAGTATGCTTTAGGATAAGTCTCTCCTTCTGTCTTCAGATTTTTTATTCCCTCATACAATCCTATATATCCGGATTGAATTAAGTCATCTTTGTCTATATACGTTTTATTTTTATTGTTTTTTAACAATATATTGGTTGTTATCTTTACTTCTTTATCAAACTCTCTTAGTAATGTTTCAAATGCTAATTCATTTCCATTTTTGAATTTTAGTACTAGTTTAATTATTTCTTGATTACTCATAAAATTATATCCCCTTTTAAATCTTTTTAGAGCTACTAGGAATTAAATATTTTTAATTATCCTTCGCTCTTACTGATACAAAGCACACTGGACTAACTTTTATATGTTCTGATATATACACTCTATCAAGATGATTGTCATTCACTTCAAAGAAAGTTGACATCACTTTATCCTTTATTAAACTTTCTCTTTTAAAATCCATCACTATAGCTTTTGCATTTTCTTCAATTGAGTTATACTCTGTAATATTTAGTCTCTTAAGCATGTCTAATAAATTATCTTTTTCATAATCTAAATTTTCTTCAATACTCTTTTTTCTTTCTTTTAAATCTAAAATTGTACTTATACTTTCTTCCAATTTATCTTTTGTAGCTTCATCTAATGACATATAACACACCCCCTAATTTATATTCCAAAGTCTTTTTTAGCTGAATCTATACTATTAATTTCTGGTCTTTTATCACTTTCTAGAACTAAAGTAGCTTTGCCAACTGGTTTTATAATTAAATCACTTAGTAGATTAACAAAGTCTTTTTTACCTATAGCTTTTTCCATATCACTAATTCCTTTTAATGTTCTTGGTTTATAAATCTTTTCCTCATCATAATCTGAATTTAATAAAACATTAGCAACCTCTTGTTCATCTACATATTTTCTATTACTTCTACCTTCTACAAGCTTATATCCTGGATATTTAACACCATGCTTTTCAGCTTGTTCTAGTGCATAACTTTGAACATCCTTTAACCAATCTTGAATATTCTTAGCAAAACCTAAAATATCTGCTATCTCATATTTATTAAGAGTAAATGTGTCAGCAAAATCATATTTTCTAGCTAGTTTAAGGTTATCCTCAGCTCTTTTTCTACAATCATTTTTAGCTCTACAAAATCCACAATGGTCACCACTTACAAACTCCCCTTCACCATTAAAAGCCATTTGAGCCTTCTCTTTAACATTTTCTGCCCATGTAAGTAATTTAGTAACTTCTATTTCTTCACTTGATATGTTGTCAAGTCTGGGTTGAATTATTGTTGTTTTAACTAAATCAATATCATATAGCATTTCAAACTGATTATATGCCCCTAAACCATATAGTCTAAGTTGAGGATTCTCTATAGCTGAAACTTCTAAACCTTTTCCATACTTTAGGTCTATAACTTGAAGTATTCCATCAGATATTACAACAACATCTCCTGTTCCAAATCCTTCTGGAACCCACTCACTAAAATCGAGTCTTTCTTCTAACATTACTATTACATCATCACATATAGATTTACTATCATTTACTAATTCAACTACATTCTCAACATAAGATTGTATATAGTCCTCCATTTCAGAGTTATAGTACTCACTTTTCTGTATCTTTTTAATTCTTGCATTATATGCCTTTTTACTTATTTTTTCATACTCTAGCATTAATTTAACTTCTGCTAATTCATGTGCAAGTGTTCCTTCTTCTGCATATATACTAGTTGATGATGGATAGTTTTCTTCTAATTTTATACTAGGAGTGCAGTGAAGCCATCTATGTGCTCCACTTGCACTAAGTCTTGCATGTTGTGCCATTTATGTACCTCCTATAAACTTTCTAATTTCTCCATAAAAGCTGTATAATCTTCTTCTTTTACTTCACTTAACTTACTAGCTCCAAATTCACCAAATAACTCTTTAAGCTTATCTTTCTTGCCTGCCTTACTTACTTGTGCTGCCTTACTTCTTACCTCTTCTTTTGTGTATTTAATCTCACTAGTTGTATTTTCATTATTCTCTGTTACTTCTTCTTCGACTTCTGTTTTTTCTTCTTTAACATTTTCTTTTACTTCTACCTTTTTAGTATTTTCAGCTTTCTTAGTTTCAACTTTCTTCTCTTCTTTTATATCTGTTATATTTATAGGTTTTATCTGCATTGCTTGCCCTAGATTAAGTCCTCCCAAAGCATTTGCTACTACTAATAGTGCATTTGTGAATTCTGGTGCTTCCACTTTAACTTTTACATTTACATTAACTTCAACCATTTTAAATCTCTCCTTTTTATGTTATAATTTTATTAACTTTTTTTATTTTGTGTGTTGGTTACTTTGACCAGCACTTTTTTTATTTAATGTTCCAACTGATATTTTCTTACCAGTTTCAACATCCTTAAATACTATATCTGCTAAAGACTTACCATCTTTTTTAAGTGTTACTATGTTCTTATTGTTAATATCAAAACTAAGCAATTTCATCACCTCCTTTCAAACATACTATCGCTTATTTATTCCTAGTTGTTTAAAAATAGTTGTCCAATTTTCTTCTTTGAGAAAGTGCTAAGTATTAGCAACTTCTCTACTTTCTTAACTTTCTACTGTCTCAGCTTTCTTCATTGCTATATTAATAGCTACTTCTTTGGCTACTTCATCAAACTCTTTCCATCTTCTCCTGTTCTCTTCATCAGATATACGTGGATATACTATATAAACTTCTGTGTTTTGATTAGCTATAATTTTTTCATCATATTCTATGTTTTTTTCTTCATCATATTTGTATGGTTTAAATTGTTGTAGTATTTTCATAACATCACCCCTTGTTATAAAATATGAACTCATAAACTTGTCTTATACTTATTTAATTATTGCAATTTTTAATCTTCATGTACTTCATAAAATAGTGTATCTAACATATATAGCAGAGGACTATTTTTATCTATAGCTAGTTCTTCTTCATCTTTAATATAAAATTTTATTAAGTCTTCAGCTATGCAATAAGTTATATAATTATCTTCACCTATGCACATACCTACTTCTTTTTCTATCTTATTTTTATCTGAAATTTTAATGTCAGCTATAGTATCAAGAGTATCTACTATTTTATAAAATATCTTTTCTCTATCACTCAATTCATGACTTTCTTCTCCTATATAAACAAGATATTTGATTAGTTCATCTTCCTCTATATCACCAAAGAACTTTAACATAAACTCAAAAGTAAAATCATTAAAGAGTTTTTCATCCATTTCTGAATACTCAAAATTCATTTTTTTATAGTTCAAAGCTGTATTTAATGCAATTTTATCTAAAATATCTCTATCCATTTCTAAAAGAGCATAGTCATTAGCTATCTCATTGTTAACACCATTCATAGCTTTCTTGAAATCATCTATCATATTCAATTCCTTAACTGTTAAATGCATCTCACCATCAACTCCAATACTCACTATATCCTCATTTACAGCACTTACTATTCTGCTATTTTCTTCCATTTTCTTATTCCTCCTATATTGTTTAATTTTATTAATAATATTAATTAGTTTTTTTCCATAAAAACTCCATATTTAATAGCCATATCTTTTATTACAATTACATAACCTTCTATTAAATAATTTTGTTCTTGTATAACATCCAGGTAATTAAATTTTTCCCTTCTAGACTTGCATACACCTTTTTCTGCCATTTTACTTCTTCTATTATTTAATCTTCGCTTCAAGTCAACATTAAATCTTTTACAAAGAAGTTCATAACTTTCTTTTCTAAGAGTATTTATATATTCATTTCCACCTAAATTTTGTGCCATTGATACTATCAACTTGCGTGTTTCCTCTCTCCAATCAGTTGTATTCAATGTAACAACATCTTTTATGCTTTTTATTTCTTGTTTAGTTTCTGTTATATCTTGTTTTATTTGTTTTTGCTCTATTTCTTGTTTTGCTACAGTATCAAATATTTGCTTAAACAGTTGTAGTTCTGGACTTAATTGATTTGTAATTAAAGTATCTTTCTTTTTGTTAAAGTAAGACTCTTCTAAGTTATCAAACTGCTCCCAAGCTTTGTCAGTATCCAATATTTTGCAGTGTCTGTTTGCTCCTCTTTCAGTCCAAAGATAAAGTTTGTTTACATTAGGTGCAATTCCTATATTATATGAATCGCGTTTAAATGCCCTTAAATCATCACCTTGCAGACAAAAATAATGTTTACCTTCAATAAATCTCTCTTTATTATTATTGAAATTGTTACTTATATTTCTAATTTCAGTTTCATATACATCTGCTAATTGTTGTGTAGTTAGAACTCTCTCATTATTTCTTTCTATTACTTGTAAGTTATTCATGTTTATCTATCTCCTTTTTATAACTTCTATATTCTAATAACTCAAATTCCTTCCATAGTATATCTAATATAAATGAGTTCTTAGTTAACCCTAAGTATTTTGATTTTTTCGTTATTTCTTCATTTAATTTTTCTGGCATCCTAACAGTTATTCTCTTTTTATTTGAGTTCATTTTGCCGTCAACTCCTTTCTTGTTTTAATAATATCACGCCGTCTTTATGCCGTCAATATATTTTATAGATTTTCTATAAATTATTTTTATGATATAATAATGACATCATTTAGACTTTAAAAAGGAGGTATTATTATGTCAACTTCACTACCTAAATACACTTTAAGAATAAACAGAGTTCTGCTTGAAAAAATTAAATATATAGCTGAAAGCGAAGGTCGTTCTGCTAATAAGGAAATTGAACAAATAATAAAAAAACATATTGAAGATTATGAGCAAAGAAAAGGAGAAATTAAAATTAATATTGAAGAATAATTTATATACTCTTGCTAATCACTGATAGTATGTAATCATTCACTGACATACCTCTTTGATTAGCTTTTTCTTTACATTTATTGTATAATTCTTTCGTAATACTCAAGGTATACTTCTTTCTATTACTCAACCTTTAAATCACCTCTTTTTGAATATTCTGTATTTAGTTTTCAAAGTGCTAGTTTTCAAAACTTTTTAGTGCTTTTTCTAGAACTGGAATTACATTCTCATAATATCTAAAATTAGGTACTTGTTTATCTGAATATTTAGCTTTATCCCACACTTTAATACCATATTCTTCTGTTTTTAGATTGTAAGCATTTGCTAATCCTCCAACTTTATTAGCTGAAACTCCTAATATTTTACCTATTTCTGTAGCTGAATAAGTTTTTTTCTCCATCTTAGGTAATGGTATTAATGTTTCTCCAGAAAGTAATTCAGTAGTCTTTGAGTACATAATCTGTTTATATTCTTTTATATCTACTTTGTCAGCTAATTCCAGATATATCTTTGCTTCTCTTGCTCTTGCATTTTTTAATCTTGCTTGAGCATTCATGTATTTTATTTCTGAGTCATCTTTAGATTTAGTGCTGTATGTACCTGTTTTTCTTATTGATGGTAGTACATCTCTCGTTACCCAATGTTTAAATTTTTTAGCAGTTGATAACTTAGAACTTAATATTAAAGAATAAAGACCACTTTCATTAATTATTTTCATATTTTGATTACCCCCAGGAGTCGGTATTTCACCTACCCCTTTATCTTCATCATCAACATGTCTTTTTAAAGCATCAGATGTATCTTTATATCCTAATGTCTCTGCCACATCTTTACCAACAAACCAAGGCTCTCCATTTAATTCTATAACCCTTATTTCTCCAAAATCATTATTTTTAAATATTTGTAAATTATTACTCATAATTTCTTCCTCCCTAGTTCTTTGTATCTTCAGATTTTTTATTTTCAAGTATACCTTTTACTAGTCCTTTTGCTTCGAAAAAAGCATAAATATTAGCCTTCTTCAATTTATCAATATTACTAATAAACTCATCTCTGTGTTTTTTTTGCTCTTCTGTTGAAAGTTTCATAAAATATCTCCTCCTTTTGCAGTTCTTTAAGAACTTTAATTTGTTCTTTAAGAACTTTTGTAACTTCATTATAGGTTCTTTTCGAACAAAAAGCAATAGTGTTTTATATATTTTTTCAAAAAGAACATTTTCGTTTCATTATTGTTGCAAAAGAACTTTTCTTATTATATAATGTTCTCTAGGAGGGCTATAAAATGCAAACAAAAACAAATAAAGAAAAAAATAAAGAAATCGGTTCTAGATTAAAAAAAATCAGAGAAGAGAAGAAAATCACACAGTCTGATTTTGCATCAAGTCTTAGGATTTCAAGAAGTCACTTAGCAGGTCTTGAAACAGGTGCTAAAAATTTTACAAACAGAATCTTAGATGACTTATATAATTTTTATGGAATTAATAAAGATTGGCTTCTAGATGGCTCTGGAGATAAATATGTTGATTTATTAGAAGGAATTGATGCAGATGAAGAAATAAAAGAAATGACTAGAATGTATTTGAAACTTGATGATGAAATGAGAAATGTAGTTAAAAAATTTATGTTGTCATCAATAGAAGAAGCAGATAGTGAAAATAAAAAAACAGAGTAACACTACTCTGTTTTTTTATTTTGTATTTAAGCCCATTAACAAACCTTTGGATTCTAAAAACTTATCTTTATTAGCAACTTTTAGAATACTTAATAATTCAATAAATTCTTTAGCTTTTTTAGCTTCTTTAGATTTTACATTTTCAACTTCATCCATTGCTACATTCCTCCAACTTTATTAGCTGAGATACCTAACATCTTACCTATCTCGGTAGCTGAATAAGTTTTTTTCTCCATCTTAGGTAATGGTATTAATGTTTCTCCAGAAAGTAATTCAGTAGTTTTTGAATACATAATCTGTTTATATTCTTTTATATCTACTTTATCAGCTAATTCCAAATAAATCTTTGCTTCCCTCGCTCTTGCATTTTTTAATCTTGCTTGAGCATTCATGTATTTTATTTCTGATTCATCTTTAACATTTTTAGTTTTTTTACTATATGTACCCGTTTTACGAATAGATGGTAATACTTCATCAGTAACCCAATCTTGAAATTTTTCAGCCTCTTCTTTTTGAGATTTAAAGATTAACTTATATACCCCACTCTCAGTTAAAAAATTCTCACCTGTATTATGTAACTTTCTAAAGTTGTACTTAGCAACTTTAGAATTTGTAAGTTTTATCACTTGCTTATCATTCATTTTACTTAATGCTGTTTTTACTCCACTTTCTGTAAGTTCTAAACATGTTCCACAATCATATGGGTTAAATAAAATTTCACCTTCAAACTCAAACACTTCTACTTCTTTTCCTTCAAATACCATTAAGTTATTACTCATAAATTATTTCCCCCTTAATTATTTATAGTTGATTTTTCTAAAAGCTCATTTGATACTTTCATACCATCTGCCATTGCAGAGATATAATTTTGTTGTTCTAAATTTAACTTTTTAAACAAAAGAGTCATTTGAATAAGCTTTCTGTCATCATCATCTAAAATCAAATTATTTAAATGATGATTCGTTTTTTGTGTTTTCATTTCAGCACCTCCATTCGCTTGATTAATTCATATTATATTATGATTAAATCATATTGTCAATGGATTTTTTCATCTTTTTTATTGACTTATTCAAGTCACTATAATAAACTATTCATTAAGAAGGAGGTATAAACATGAATATTAAATATATATTTGATGGTTATGGTGAAGTAACACAAAAAGATGATGTAAAACTAAATTTACTCACTAAAGATGGAATTACAGATAATATAGGATATCTCTATATTTTAAATATCGAAGGCTTCAATGTTTGTAAAATAGGAACTTCCCTCAATGTATTTAAAAGAATTTCAGGAATAAGACAAGTGGTAAGATGTGTGTTTCCACATATTGAAAATTCAATTCATTATAATGTATTTATATCAAAACCAGTTTCTGATAGATTTAAATTAGAGAAAAAAAATACATAATCTATTTAGTGAGAAAAATATTGATGGTGAATGGTTCGATTCTTCTTTAAAAGATACGATAAATGTTTTAAAAGAAGAAGAAATAAATTATGTAAATGAAAAAATATATACACAGGTATTGGATTTATTTAATCCAGAAATATAGGGGAACTATCTATGGTTAAAAGATTTTAAGAATTTAAAAAAATTAAAAGCTTTTTCAAACTTAGATTTTAGTGATTTTATAACGAAAAACTATAACCATTTATTTGAAGATAAATATTTTATTTTTCTTAGAACTGAAGTGACATTAGAAAATATTATTGAACTACTCAAAAGCTACCAAATGTATATAAATAACAATAAGGAAACAATTAAATCAAAATTAAACTTAAATGATAAAAAAATTTGTACTAGTTTAATATCTGCAAATAAAAAAATAAATATTTTTATAGAAAAATATGATAGGAGTCAAGAAAATGTCAATTAGTAATCAAATTAAACAAATATTAGAAGTTCAAAATATAAAACAAATTGAATTTGCTAACAGAATAAAAGTAGACCAATCATACATATCAAAATTATTATCTCCAAAATCTACACTAACGCCAAGTGAAAGAGTAATTGATGATATTTGTGAAGCATATAATGTTAATAAAGAATGGCTCTTAACTGGTGAAGGGGAAATGTTTATAGAGTTCTCTGAAAATGAAAAGGTATTAAAAATAGCAACTGACATTATAAATGAAGACGATAAGTTTATGAAAAATATATTATTTACTTTTAGCAAACTAAGTGATGAACAAAAAGAATTTCTCATAAATTTAATGAAAAATATGACACAATAAAACCACCCAAAAGGGTGGCTATTTTTTTATGTTTGGCTTTAAATTTGTTGCAACTATATTTATGTACTTTAAATGTTCTATATCTAATGCGTCCCTAAATTTTAAAATTTGATTTATTCCTATGTTTGCTAGCTTTTCTGCATCATCAATTAATTTTACCCTTTCTTTATCCATTACTACATTCCTCCATTCGTAAATACTTTATAATACCCCCATATTATAGATATACACTTAAACACACCTAATATTAAACACCACCAATCATTTTATTTTTAAATACACTATATGTAATCGTCTCTTTTATATTATTACCTTTTTTAATCAGTTTTACTGCTTGATTTTATATGTAATTAAGAAATATTAATATTTATAGAACTTTTGTTCGGAAAAATAGGTATAAAAATTACCCAATTTACAACTCTAGTAAATTTATTTTGACAAATATCTTATTTAAGTTTTTAAGAATTACTTTGTAAATCTATTATATAGACTTCCTAAACTTACTTCAACCCACAAAAAAACTATATCTCTACTAACTTTAGTTTTAATTTTAAAACTATCCACATTATCCACAGTTTCAAACTATCATTTAGCGTAATCTACTTATAGCTAGAACGCATTATCTATTAACTAGCGTTATTTACATAAATTGTTTAGAATAAATCTCCCACTATTTTACTTTTTGATTTTATTTTTGATTTTTTTATTACAATTTTTTACATTATTTTTACATATAATTTACAAATTATTTGGTCTGTATTTATAGACCTTCAAAATAAAATTTTTTAATATTCTTAACTACATTCTACCACAAATTTCCACATGAAAATGTTGCTATTAACCGCATTGTTTTTTTCTATATGCAAAAAATAGGTTATCTATAATAAATTTAGGAGGAAATGAATATGCTAAAAGATTTAAGACTTTTAAAAGGATTGACACAAAAGGAACTAGCGAATAGAACTAACTATAGTCGAGAGTATATATCTGATTTAGAAAGAAATAAATATAAAAATATTACAATAGCAACTATAGTTGATTTATCAATTGGGTTAGAAATTAGTCCAATTTTATTATCTTGTCATTTTATAGATGAAGAATTGAAAAGAAGAAACAATTTTAAATAAGGAATAAAGATTAAAAATAAAATGTATTTATATTACTTCCTTTTCAACAAAAAAAATAAACATACTAAAAATATAGTATATTTTTAGTATGTTTCATTATTTAGTTTTTCAATAATGTCTTGAATTATATTCTATAATTTTTTATACACAATAAATGTATATATAATATATAATAGTAGTTAAGGAGTGTGATTACTTATTATGAGTGTTGCTATATACTTAAGAAAATCTCGTGCTGATGAAGAAGCAGAAAAACAAGGAGAATATGAAACTTTAAGTAGACATAAATCTACTCTATTAAAACTAGCAAAAGAACAAAACTTAGATGTAATTGAGATAAAAGAAGAATTAGTTTCTGGTGAAAGTATAATACATAGACCTAAAATGCTTGAACTTCTAAAAGAAGTAGAAGAAAATAAATATGATGCAGTCTTAGTAATGGATTTAGATAGACTTGGACGCGGAGACATGAAAGACCAAGGTATCATACTAGAAACATTCAAAGAAAGTAAAACCAAAATTATAACACCTAGAAAAACATATGACCTAACAGATGAATTTGATGAAGAGTATTCAGAATTTGAAGCATTTATGGCAAGAAAAGAATTAAAACTTATATCAAGAAGAATGCAACGAGGTAGAATAAAATCAGTTGAAGAAGGTAATTTCATAGGAACCTCTGCTCCATTTGGATATGATGCTGTAACAACTGGTAGAAAAGAAAGAATACTTGTACCAAATAAGGATGCTGATGTAGTTAGGACTATCTTTGACTTATATATTAATGAAGATATGGGTTGTAGTAAAATATCAAAATACCTAAATAACTTAGGCATTAAAACTGCTACAGGTGCTAATTGGTATAACTCTGCAATTACAAATATAATAAAAAATAAGGTCTACTGTGGCTACATTCAGTGGCAAAAAAAAGACTATAAAAAATCTAAAAATCCAAATAAAATAAAAACAGTTAAAGTAAGACCTAAAGATGAATGGATTGAAGCAAAAGGAAAGCATGAACCTTTAATAAGTGAAATAACATGGAAAAAGGCTCAAAATATACTAAAAAAAAATGGTCATGTCAGCTATGGTAATCAAATAAAAAATCCACTTGCAGGAATAGTGATTTGCAAAAATTGTGGTAGACCATTAGTATATAGACCATATGCAGACCATGACTATATAATTTGTTACCATCCTGGTTGCAATAAAAGTTCTCGATTTGAATTTATTGAAGCTGCCATTTTAAAATCTTTGGAAGACACTGTAAAAAAATATCAATTAAAAGCATTTGATTTAGACTTAGATAAAAATAATAAAGATAGTAATATAGAATTTCAAAAAAGAGTTTTAAAAGGCTTAGAAACTGAATTAAAAGAATTAGGCAAGCAAAAAAATAAGTTATATGATTTACTAGAACGAGGAATATATGATGAAGATACATTTATTGAAAGGTCAAATAATATAAGTTCAAGAACTGAAGAAATTAAAGATTCAATTAAGACAGTAAAAAATAAATTAAATACTGTTAAAAAAGACAATGCTAAGATAATAGAAGATATTAAAACTGTACTATCACTTTACCATGATTCAGATTCACTTGGGAAAAATAAACTCCTAAAATCTGTAATTGATAAAGCAGTTTATTATAAGTCCAAAGAACAAAAGCTAGATTCTTTTGAATTAATGGTTCATTTAAAATTACATGAAGACCAGTAATACCAACAACATATAAAGAGTAGTGTGTAATGAAATAAGCCTTTTAGATATACTTGGTACAGAAGCTAACTATGTTCTTGATGAAGTTGAGCTAAAAGTTCAAGTTGGAAAACTTTATGAACAACTAAACAATATTCTTACTCCTAGAGAAAGAGAAATTGTCCAGTTAAGATATGGGTTAACTCCTTATGGCTATAAGACGCAAAGAGAAATTGCACAAAAACTCGATATATCGAGGTCATATGTATCTAGAATCGAAAAAAAAGCTCTTAAAAAACTAGAAAAAGAGCTTGTTCAAGAAAGTTAATACTATATTTTAAAAGGATATATCGTACATTATTAGACAAAACTTTCTATCTCAAAATCAAAGTTACGGTATATCCTTAAATTTTATAGTACATAATTTTATTGTATACTTTCACATATTTCCTTAAATATAGGTACTGCAGATTTATTTCCTTTTTGAGTTCCTTCTACTAATACAGTTATTACATATTTAGGTCTTTCTTCAGGATAAAATCCAGTTATCCATCCATGGTCTATTGCTTTTTTATTCAAACTACTTTGAGCTGTACCAGTTTTAACTCCACATCCACCCTCAATATCTTTCAAGTCTTTAGCTGTACCAACTCTAGACACAGACTTCATATATTCTTTAACTTGTGTACATACATAAGGAGAAATAAGTTCTTCCTTTTTTGCAGACTTATAAGTTTTTATTGTATTCATATCATTGTCCACAAGACTTTTATACAGGTATAATGGTTTGAATGTCCCATTATTAGCCATTATTTGAGTCATTTGATTTATTTGAAGTGGTGTAAATTCTATATTCTCTTGACCTATAGCTAAATTTCTTATTGATATGTTTTTTGGAGCTTCTCTAATTTTTTCTTCATCAAGACCAATATTAACTTTTTCAAATAAATGTAATTTTTCAGCAGATTTAAGTATCTTTTCTTTTCCAAGTTTCATGGCTATATCTAAAAATGCAGGATTGCATGAATTAGAAAAAGCTTGTCTTAAGTTTTGGAAACCATGACCATCTCTTTTATTACATCTTAGTATTTCATTAGTATTCCCAACTTTAGTCTTTCCTGTACAATTATAAGTATAGTTCTCATCTACAATACCATTTTCAAGTGCAGAAAATAAAACTACCATTTTAAATACAGACCCTGGTGGATATGTCGCCTTTATAGCTCTATTTTCAAATTCCCTATTTTTGCCTTTTAAACTTTTTGATATGTCATTTTGGTCAAAATTAGGTCTAGAACACATTGCAAGAATTTCACCTGTAGAAGCTTCCGATATTACTACTGCTGTAGGGTTTTCTTCTTTATTTAGTATCTGTTCTAATTTTTTTTGAATATCATAATCAATGGTAGTTTTTAGATGTGTATCTTTATCCTTATTATCAACAGTTTTTACACTTCCCTTTAGTATATTTAGGGATTTTTCATTTCCTGCATCTCCAGCTTTAAAAGCACTTATATACTTTTCATTTGAATTTCTAAGCACACTGTCCATACTTTTTTCAATTCCTGATTGACCTGATTTATCATCTTCTTTTATATATCCTATTGTGTGTGATAATAAACCATCTTTTGCGTATCTCATAGTTTTTTCTTCTACCATTATTCCATTTTTCTCAAGTTCTTTTTTCATACTCTTATCAATATTTTTGGTCTGAATCTGTATTATAGGGCGTGTTAATTGCTCTTGTACGGCTTTATATATATCTAAATCATCCATCTCAGTAGCTTTCTTAATAAGCTCTAAAATTTTATAGTTATTATTTAATTTTTCCTTTTCAACAACCAATACCTGAGACTTACTTATATCTGTAAGCTTCTTGTTGTTTCTATCGTAGATTATTCCTCTTCCACTATTTAACTCTACTTTCTCAATACTTTGTGATTCAACACTTTGTTTGTATTTATCACCTTTTAACACTTGTATATCAACTAGCCTATAAATTAAAGCACTATAAATTATTAAAACTATAGTAAATATATACCAGCTTCTCTTTCCCACTTTTTTCAAAAATGGAGTCTTCTTTTTTGACATGAAATCACCCCTTAGATAATTTCATTATTGACAATTTCTAAGGGGCTAATACTATCTTTATCAAATTTTTATTATTCCTCAACCTTTTCTTCTATAGCTTTTCTAAGCATATAATCTTTACCAACTTTTACTGACAACTTTAATTTCACTATTTGTCTAGGATGAGGAGCTGACTCTATAGCTTCTCCTTCTTCATTATACATTTCTTCAATTTTAGTAAACATAGTTTCTTTATATGGTCCCATAACTTCTATTTCATCACCAACGCACATTTTATTTCTTTGCTCAACTACAATAAGACCATCTTCATCTTCTGTTTCCCTAACTATACCTATAAAATCATAGTTTCTAACATATGATGCTGACTGATAATTTTGGTCTTCTGTTGTTGGTTTATTCAAGTAAAAGCCTGATGTAAAATGTCTATGGCTACCTTTTTTTAACTCTTCCATCCACATTGGGTTGAACTTCCAGTTTTCTGGGTCTTTGTAAAATTCATCTATTGCCATTCTGTATGCTCTTACAACAGTAGCTACATAGTATGAAGTTTTCATTCTACCTTCTATTTTTAAACTTGTTATACCAGATTTGATTAATTCAGGTATATACTCTATCATACATAAATCTTTTGAGTTAAAAAAGAATGTACCCCTTTCATCTTCATATATTGGGAAATACTCACCAGGTCTTTTTTCTTCAACTAAGTGATATTGCCATCTACAAGATTGAGCACAAGAACCTTTGTTTGCATCCCTTCCAGTCATATAGTTGCTTATTAAACATCTACCAGAATAAGATATACACATAGCTCCGTGCATAAACGCTTCTATATCCATATCTAAAGGTGTTTTTGCTCTTATTTCAGATATTTCATCAAAAGATAACTCTCTTGCCACTACAACCCTTTTTATTCCATGCTCATACCAGAAATTTGCACTTAAATAATTAGTTGTATTTGCTTGTGTACTTAAATGTATTTCCATATTCGGAATTACTTTTTTAATAACACTAAGCACTCCTGGGTCAGCTATTATAACTGCATCTATTCCTATCTCTTCTAACTCCAACAAATAGTCTTCTAATTGTAGAAAATCTTCATTATGAGGTATTATATTTACTGTTACAAATACTTTTTTACCTCTTTCATGTGCAAAAGCTACTCCTTCTGCCATATCTTCCTTACTAAAGTTCTTTGCAGCGGACCTCATTCCAAAAATTTCTCCACCTATATAAACAGCATCTGCTCCATACGTTATAGCTATTTTCAATCTCTCCAAATCACCTGCTGGAGCTAAAAGTTCAACCTTATTTAATTCCATCTACGTCACCTCTTTTACTTTCTTTATAACTTAGTGCTACACCATCACCTATTGGTATCAATGATGTACTTAAATAGTCACAATTACATATATAATCTAAATAACTTCTCATTCTTTTAACTATAGTTTTTTTTCTTCTTACAACAAAATCATCATGAGCAACCATACCTTTATATAAAATATTATCAGATACCAAAAGTCCGCCATCTTTTAATTTATCTATAACTAAATCAAAAAATAGCTTGTATTGACCTTTAGCTGCATCTATAAATATAAGGTCAAATTCACCTTGGACTTGACTAAGTTTTTCTTCTGCATCTCCTTCTAGTATGGTTATGTTATTGTCAAATCCAGCTAATTTTATATTTTCTTTTGCTTTTTCTATCATTTTTTCATTTCTCTCAACAGTTATTATATCTGCATCTTTTCCTATAATACTTGCAAAAAAAATAGAAGAATAACCAATTGCACATCCTACTTCTAAAACTCTCTTTGGCTTTTGAACCTTTAATAATACTTTTAACAAATCTGAAACTTCTTTATGTATTATAGGAACACTATTTTCCTCTGCATAAATTTCCAAATCTTTTAAAAATCCTTCTTTTTCTTTTAATGTCACCCTTATATAATCTTCAATTAAGTCATTAACTATATTACTCATAAAAACACTCCCTAAAATAATAAACATTCAAGTTTTGTCTTAATTTATTATTTTTTAAATTCATATTGTTATATATATTTACACTTTCTTTATTATAAATCTAAGAATAACAATTTTCAATAAAAAAGCCCAACATTATTTTTACCCTGTTAGACTTTTTATAATCACTGCTTATTTTTTTGTATTTTCTTTATTTGTTGCTTTTGTATCTTTTGATTGCTTATCCCTAGCTTCTTTATATTCTTTAACATATTTTAAATGTTCTTGATAGTTTGTACTATAATTATTTCCACCATCAATCTTAGCTACAAAATATAAATAGTCTGTTTTATCTGGATATAGTGCTGCTTCAATAGATTTTATACCAGGATTTGATATTGGCGTAGGAGGCAATCCTTTATTTTTATAACTATTATATGGTGAATCAATTTTTAAATCATCATACGTTACAATTTTCTTTCTCTCTTCAAATATATATTGTATTGTTGCATCTGATTGAAGAGGCATACCTACCTTAAGTCTATTATAAAACACACTTGATATTATTGGTCTATCTTTGTCAAGAACAGCTTCTTTCTCAATTATTGATGCCATTTCCATTACTTCTTGAAGAGTCATCTTTGATTCTTTTTGTTTCTTTTTAAACTTGTCCGTGTATTTACTGTCAAATACCTTTAACATTTCGCTTAAAATATCTTCTTCTGATTGTTTCTTTGAATTAAAATAATACGTTTCTGGATACAAGAACCCTTCTAAAGAAGTTATTCCATCTTCCTTTAAGTATGGAAATTTATTATAAAATTCTCGAGGTTCTTTTATTAGTTTTTCAAAAGTGGCTTTATCTCCTAAATTTTTATTTACTAACATTGCTATAACTTCTTTAGATGTAGCACCCTCTGGAATAGTTACTTTTAAACCATCCTGATATATTTTACCTGAAACTAAAAGACTTATTATATCATTATTTGAATACGATTGATTAAGTAAGTATGTTCCTGATTTTATAGATGGAGCTTTATTACTAACTTTTACCAAAAGTTTAAATAATAGTTCATTTTTTATTAGTTTATTTTCATATAATATGTCAGATATTTTTCCAACAGATGCTCCACTTGGAATGTCAATAATTACATCTTTTTTGTTATTTTTATCATAAGGACCTATTTGCATAAACACAAATATACCTCCTAAGATAATTAAAATAACAATTATTAATACTGCTATTTTTAATCTATTTTCTTTAAAGTTCATAATATAATCTACTCCTTATGTATATTTACCCATTTTCTATTATAAAACTAGATGCTTTAATTTTCAATCATCTTGTAGAATAAACTTATTTATATTGTAAAAAATGTTTTAAAATATATCTTTTTGCTATAATTTACAACTTATCAAAAAATAAAAAACCTAACATTATTTTTGACATGTTAGGTCTTTTATAATCACTTTTCTAAAATTTTCTAAAACTTTTTAATCTCATCTTTAGTTACAATACCATATATTAATTTATTTTTGTCTATTTTTACATCTACAATAGAATAGGAATCAACAAATCTGTCTTTTGCCAATGAAAGCTTTTGTTCATCATTATAATACATGTAGGCTAAAACTTCACCTTCATTTACATAATCTCCAACTTTTTTTTCTAAAATTATCCCTGCTGATAAATCTAAAATATCATCTTTAGTTTCTCTACCTGCTCCAAGAATCATAGCTGATACACCAACATCTTCAGCTTTAATTTTACTTATATAACCTGATTTAGTTGATTTAACTGGATATTTGTACTTTGATTTTTTGAATAAAGAATAATCATCTACTACATCTTTATTACCACCTTGATTTTCTATAAACTCTTTGAGTTTATGTATAGCACTACCAGATTTTATTGATTCTCTTATTTTTTCAATACCATCATCAAAATCATGTGCTACCTTTGATAAAACCAACATATATGCTCCCAGTACTTCACATAGTTCAACAAGGTCTTTAGGACCATTTCCTTTTAAAGTCTCAATTGCTTCTATAACTTCTAAAGAGTTTCCCACTGCAAACCCCAAAGGTTCATCCATATCTGTTACAATTCCTATTGTATCTCTATTCATATCAGTACCTATATCAACCATAGATTTAGCTAGCTCAAAAGACTCTTCTAAGGTCTTCATAAATGCTCCATCACCAGTTTTTACATCTAACACAATTGCATCAGCTCCTGAAGCTAACTTTTTAGACATTACACTTGATGCTATCAATGATATATTATCAACAGTCGCTGTAACATCTCTAAGAGCATATATTTTCTTATCTGCAATTGCTACCTTTGCACTTTGACCACAAACTGCAATTTTGAACTTATTTACAGAGTCAATAAACTTACTTATCTCCATTTCTGTCGAAAAACCTGGTATAGACTCCAGTTTATCAATAGTCCCACCAGTATGACCAAGCCCTCTACCAGACATCTTTGCAACTGGTGCTCCACATGAAGCAACCAAAGGTATAAGAGCTATAGTAGTCTTATCTCCAACACCACCAGTACTATGCTTATCTACCTTTATTCCATTTATATCAGATAGGTTTATCATATCACCAGAGTTCATCATTGCTTCTGTAAGATGCACTGTTTCTTGTTTATTCATCTTATTTAAATAAATAGACATTAATAGTGCAGAAGCTTGATAGTCAGGTATATCCCCTTTTGAATAGTTTTCTATAAAGTAGTTTATTTCTTTTTTACTAAGTTCTAGCTTATCTCTCTTTTTTTTTATAATATCATACATTCTCATACTTCAAATCTCCATTCTAATCTGTGATAATTTAAATCAATCTTTAAATTTGAAAACATTTTTAAACGTGATAGTATTATAAAAAAACTGTCTTTTATTAGAAATAACTTTCTATATCAAGACAGCTCCTTATTAATTCTTTTCAAATCAAACACTGATTATTTTATTATAAATTTACTCAAAAAATTTATAATAATCTTTAATTTATAAATTTTTAACTGTTCTTTTAACTAAATTCATAAATTCTGATTTAACTTTTTGAGTGGTTTGTATTACTTCCTCATGACTTAGTGGCTGATTTAAGATGCCAGCAGCCATATTTGTTATACAAGATATACCAATAACACTAATATTAGAATGTGCCGCTACTATGACTTCTGGAACAGTAGACATACCTACAGCATCAGCTCCTAAAATTTGAGCCATTCTCACTTCGGCTGGTGTCTCATAGTTTGGTCCGCTAAAAAACATATAAACGCCTTCTTTTACATCTATATTACATTCTTTAGCACAGTTTTTAACTATATCTACATATTTAAAAGAATAGGCATCCGACATATCTGGAAATCTAGCTCCAAATCTATCATCATTTTTTCCTACTAATGGATTATTTCCACTAAAGTTTATATGGTCTCTTATAAGCATCAAATCTCCTGCTTTAAACTCTTTATTTACGCCTCCAGCAGCATTGGTTACTATAAGAACCTCAACTCCTAAGGCTTTCATAACTCTTACAGGAAAAGTAGCTTCTTTCTGAGAATATCCTTCATAATAATGAAATCTACCTTGCATAGCAATTACTTCTTTTCCTTCAAGTTTTCCAATGACAAGTTGTCCAGCATGTCCTTCTACTGTTGATACAGGGAAATTTGGAATTTCACTATATTTAATTGTGACAGAATCTTCTATATCATTTGCTAAATCACCTAGTCCAGAACCTAGTATCAAACCAATTTTAGGTTTTATATTAATTTTAGAATTTATAAATTTACTGCTTTGTGCTATCTTTTCAAACATTCCAATCTCTCCATCCTATTAAGTTAAGTTTTTTAACATTTTATCATTTTCTAATTTAAAATAAATCTTCTTTAAAGCTTGACCCATGTTTAGGCAATTTTACATTTAGTATATCTGCAACAGTTGCTCCAATATCAGCAAAAGTATCTTTTACTCCTAAATTAAAACCTTTTTTAATCTTATTGCCATAAATCATAACTGGTATATATTCTCTTGTATGGTCTGTGCCTTTATATGTTGGGTCATTTCCATGGTCTGCATTGATTATTAAAATGTCATCTTCTCTCATATTAGCCATTATTTCAGGAAGTCTACTATCAAACTCTTCAAGTGCTTTCTTATATCCCTCTGGGTCTCTTCTATGACCATATTTAGAATCAAAATCAACAAGATTTGAATATATCAGACCTTTATTATCTTGTTTCATATAATTTAAAGTTTCATCCACTCCATCCATATTACTTTTAGTGTGGATAGCATCTGTAATTCCTTTTCCATTAAAAATATCTTCTATTTTTCCAACTGCTAAAACGTCAAGCCCTGATTCTTTTATATTGTCAAGAACTGTTGGTTCAAATGGGTCTAATGAATAATCTCTTCTATTTGAAGTCCTCACAAACTCACCTTTTTTCTTACCTATGAATGGTCTAGCAATTACTCTAGCTACTGCATTATCCCCCATCATTATTTCCCTAGCGATTTTGCACATATTATAGAGTTCTTCTAGGGGAATTACTTCTTCATTAGCAGCTATCTGAAATACACTATCAGCTGATGTATATACTATTACATCACCAGTTTTTATTTGATGCTCTCCATACTCATCTATTATTACAGTTCCTGAAGCTGGTTTATTTCCTACTACTTTTCTTCCAGTTTTTTTCTCAAACTCTTCTATTATCTCCTTAGAGAATCCATGTTCAAATGTCTTAAAGGGTTTGTCAACTATTATACCAGTCATTTCCCAATGACCTGTAGTAGTATCTTTTCCCTGAGACATTTCCTTACACTTTCCAAAACAACCTATTGGTTCTTTTATACTTTCAAAAAAATCTATACCATCTATATTGCCTATACCTAAATTTCTCATATTAGGAATCTGAATATCTGGATATTCCTTAAATATATTTCCAAGGGTACTTACATCCTTGCTATCACCAAATTTTTCAGCATCAGGTAATGCTCCTATCCCAACACTATCAATTACAATCCAAATTACTCTGCTCATATAAATATGCTCCTTTTAAATTATAAAATTTCCTATACAGTCTATTTAGCCTCTGCTTTTTGTAATTCTATATCAATATCATTTCTAGGATGTTTTTCCTTTATTTCTCTTTTCACGTTTTTATCTATATGATTTAAATATACTTGCAAACTAGATAAATTAACATTTCCTAAAATTTTACTTACAACAGCAATGTTAGCACCTTCATTTAATAAATGAATTGCAAATGAATGTCTAAGCATTGTAGGATTTATATTTTTATCTATATTGGCTAAATTAGAATATTTTTTTATGACTTTCCAAAGACCTTGTCGTGTAAATCTTTGACCTAATGAGCTTACGAATAATGATTTTTCACCTTCTACAGCCATTTTAGGTCTTGCTTCTTTTATATACTTTTCTAAATAAAGTTTTGTAATATCACAAAGTGGTATCACTCTTTGACTTTTACAACATGAATTACAATATATATAATCAATATCTAGGTCAACATCTTCTATATTCATCTCTACTAATTCAGATACTTTTATACCAGTACCATATAGTACTTCAAAAATAGCTTTGTCCCTAATCAACTTAGGAGTTGTTAGCTTTGGAAAATTTAATAGTCTTTCAATTTCTTCTTCTGTAAGTATATTTATATTTTCTTTTTTTATTTTAGGTTTTTTTATATCTTTTGCAGGATTATTTGTACATATATGATTTAAAAATAAATAATCATGAAAAGATTTTATAGAGGATATCATCCTCGCTATTGTAGCTATTGATACATTATCTTTTTCCAACTTTATTAAGTAACTTATAATATCATTTTCCACTATATCTACTAGTTTAATACTCTTTTGATTTATATATTCCATATATTTTTTTATATCCATAAAGTATGATGCCACTGTATTTTCTGATAATCGCTTTTTATCTTTTATGTAATCTATATATCCCTCTATAATATCCATTATAAACTCCTTTATTTAACTAGGAACTTAATAATACCAATACTTGCAGTATTTAATATTAATTGCAACCCCAATGATAGTGCTATTATAATTATAATATTTAGTATATACCTCTTAATTAAAAATTGCATATTTTTTCTATTTTTCTTTTTAAATTCATAAACCATCTCTTTAAAATAGCTTAAACTAATTAATGCTAATATGATTGCACATGGAATAATAATCAAATTTTTAAATAATATTATTAAAATCATTTTTATACTTTTAAATTTTAATGCCAGTATACAACTATTTATTGTATAACCGATTGACATACCTTTTAACACAAAAGCTACCAGAACTGCCGGAATTGTTACTACAAACAGGCTTAATAGAGCTATTGAGCCCATAAAAATTGCATCTGATTTTAAATTCTGTATAACTGTATCTTTTATGCTTATATTTAAATTATAATACTCTACAGCAGGATTTATATTGTTTAATATATTGTTACTAGAACCAGGCAATACTTTATTTATATAAGACCCAACAACAATAGACATCATAAACAACAATCCTATAATAATTATTTGTCTATTCAATTCTCTAAAATCATTTTTTCTATATGTTCTTCTCAATTTTATTCCCCCTTGTCCTTTATAAAATAATATGCTTTAGGACAAGGGGTTATTCATCTTATAAATATTAATTTTTAAACATATCTTTTACTAATAACAATCCAATAGAAGTTTTTGCATCCTCAATATCATTTTTTAATACCATATTATATGCTTCTTCAAGCTCAATTTCATAGACATCTAAAAACTCATCTGCATCTAGATTATTCTCTCCTGGAGTAAGACCCGTTGCTAAATATACAAACATTATCTCATTAGAAAAACCTGCTGAAGTGAAAAATTTATGTATTAGTTTAATATTTTTTGCACTATACCCAGTTTCTTCTTTTAATTCTCTTTCAGCACATTCTTTTGGACTTTCATTTTTTTCTAGTTTACCAGCTGGAATTTCAAATATTGGCTTTTCTATAGGTTTTCTAAATTGCTTAACTAGTACAACTTTATTATCATCTGTAATTGCAACTATTCCTACTGCTCCACCAACTTCTACTAACTCCCTTTTTTGATATCCTTGCCCTGGAATTTCAACAGTATCAACCTTTAAAGTAATTACTTTACCTGTATAAACCCTATCACTACTAATAGTTTTTTCTTCTAATACCATCTTAAACCTCCATTAAGTAATATGCTGCTGTGCTTGCAGCTTTGAAAAATGCCTCATCTTGTTCATAATTTCTTCCCATACTCTTTACTTTTAGATTAAAATAGTCTAAATCCTCTTTCGTTTTATTATTATCTATATAAATTATATTATGCTTTTTGTCTAAACCATTTGAATCGACTTGCTCTTTTATAAATTTTAATTTTTCATCATCATATATAGTTATCGGTATGTCTACATTTACATTTACAATATCTTTAAATACAGTCATACTATGGTGTGAAATGCCTTGATGTCTTTCTCGTTTATCAGCAAAACTAACTCTTGGAATTGCTATTGCTCTTCCACCAAGTTTTTTTATAGCATCAAGAATTGGCCCTTGTTCAATCCCTGTAAATCCATATTTTGTTCCTGTTCCAGCAATTCCTGGTCCCATACTTACAAATACTACATCTGCCTTTAGTATTTCTTTTGCCGTAATTAGTGCAGTATATATATTTATACATTCATAATCTCCACCAAACGCATTTCCTATAGTTATCGTACTATCTATTAATTTTTTTTCTTTTAAAGTATCCACATTTTTACTTAAATAAATTGGAAGAGAAGCCCCATCAGTCATTATATATACTAATTTTTTATTTGGATTATTTCTTTTAAATGAAGCTGCAAATGGAGTCAACATACTATGAAGAGTCCCCACTACAACAGAAAGACTTTCTAATCCTTTAAAATTCTCAAATTCATCATGATAAATACTTTCTTGTTCTTCAACAGAATCTACTTTTATTTGAAGAGGTGTATATCTAAGTTTCATTATATGACCACCTTCAGTTAAAGTAGATTCTAAATTATTTAAATTAGTTATTACAAAATGGTATCCACCTGTACCTAAGCTTAGTTCTACTGCTGTTGTATTTAAAACTACTTCATCTCCTATATTTATAGTTCCAGATATTTTGGGATAATTATATGCCCTTTGTATTTCTCCATTTACATTTACTCTTATATCATCTAGAGTTTCAGTTTGACTTACTATTGATTCAACAATCCCCACTCTTTTGCTTATCATAATATTACCTTCCCAATTTATCTATAAAATTTAATAGTTTATTTTTTTCTATTATCTTAGTTAATGAGTATTTCTCAGTGAATATATGCATAATAACTATAAATATTAACCATCCTAATCTAACATTAAATGGATACCCAAAAGAAATGAGCATCCCAATAGATATTCCAAGGACATTTGAACCAGTATCTCCCATCATAACTCTTGCCTTTAAATCATAGTTAAAATATGCAAGTACATTTGGTACTATAAGTAATGGAAGAACTTGAACAAATCCTGTCAGTGTTAAAAATATAATTACCATTATGAATAAATATGCTTTTATTGCTCTTCCTGGTCTTAAGTCCAAAAGATTCATTAAATTTGTTGATAGAGCTATTATCAGTGTATTTATTATTATATCAATTATATCCTTTGATATAGCAACAGAAACTATAAGTCCTACAAATCCACCAAATAAGGCTTTAAAACCTCCTGTTGTAAGACTTCCTTTAAATAAACTCTTAAAATGCCCCTTTAAACCACTTACATCTCTATTTCCAATGACATCGTCTAGTATCCCTGCAAAAAACATGGATATCATACCAAACATAAACATAAATATATACGCTAAATCCTTAAATTCTGTAGTAAAGAAAGCAAGTATTATTCCATTAATTACAATCATAGGTAAAAACACAATTCCCATACTTACTGGTATCATATCTTTTTTATAGTTTGGTCTAAGTACATTTCCATTTATCAATAAATTTTTAAATAGTGGAATTACAGCATAGGTTCCAAATAATCCAGTTAATAATAAAATGGTATAAAGTATATAATCTTTCACTAAGATATTACCTCCATTCTTTCTTTTTTTGTCCCAAAACCTTTTTTATATGATAATACTGTTTCCCTCTATGAATAAAACCTTTTAAATTTCTTCCTGTTTCATTATGAGTCATATTTACTAGTACTTCTTTAATTTTAAATCCATGCTTTAAGATATCAATGGTCATTCCAACTTCTACTCCATATCCAAAAGGTATTTCATCAAATTTTTCTAAAACTTCTCTTTTAAATACTCTTTGACCTGATAAAGTTGCATCTAACTCAACACCAGTCATCTCAAATACAGAATTCTTAGCTAAACCCTTTACAAATCCCAAACCTCCTTTTTTCTTCGCAGGAGGAAACTTGGCTATAGTAACATCAGCATCACCATTTAATATAGGTACTATTAATTTTTCAACTTCTTTAGCAGAATTTCCTAAATCTCCATCTAAAAAACCTATAATATCTGCATTTTTCATTGCTAACTTGATACCATAATTTAAAGCATATCCTTTGCCTCTATTTTTATCTAACTTAAAAAATTTAATCTTTTCACTTTCTAGTTCAGATACAACTTTAGCAGTATTATCAGTTGAACCATCATCGACAACTATTATTTCATTTATTTGTTTAATATCAACTATACTATCTAATGTATATTTTATTCTACTTTCTTCATTATAAGCTGGTATTATTATACTTATATAAGAATCCATTTTTTCTCTCCTTAAAATTATTTCTATTTAATAGATGGCAACAATGAAGTTGCAGTATCCAATCTACCAAAATTACCAACTATATTACCTTGTTGTAGAAGAATAGCTAGAGATATACTTCCTATACCTTCATCAATATTATCTACAGTTGCAACCTTGTTTTTAGAATATAGTTCTACATAAGAAGTTTTAACTCCTGTATTTTGAACTTCTACTAAATATTTATTTTCTGATTTAAGTTTTGAAACTACAAATTTTTCTATCTTTTCAAACTGTTTTGTACTGTCTTTTGCATCATTTCCACCAGCTATTACAACAGAATCATATTTTAGATATGTATTTCCAAGAGAGTTAAATTTTATTACATCTAGTTCTTGAAGATATGTTAGAATATCACTTGCATCTTCCTTTTTAAGAGTATCAATTATATAATTAATTGCATCATTTGCATTTTTTACCTCTATACCTAATTTAGTTGAGATTTCTTTTAACTTTTCTGGATTTGTTATATTTTCTTTTAATACTATATTAAATGCAATACTTCCATTAGATTTATTTATTATGTCTTCTATATTCTTTGTATAATCGTCATTTTCATTAGCTGATATTATTCCTATACTTTTACCATTCAACGAGCCAGCTAAAATCTTATCTACATTTTTATTTATAAAATTAACTGACTCTTCATAATCTCTATTTACATTTGCTAGGTCACTATCAAGTTTATCATTTTTTTCTTTTAAGATATTAAACTTATCATCCAAATCATTTATTATATTTGCTTGTTGTTCACTTAATTGTTGATTATTATTTAAATTAAATCCTACTAACATGCCTATACCCAAAGCTATAAATATAGCACCTATAGTGACTATATAATATTTCATATTAATATGCATATTTATCCTCCTAAAATTTACATCTGTAATAATACTCTAAACTTCAATTGCATTAGTTGTATGAACTGTTGAACTCCTGGTGACAATGATGCAACTACCAACACAGGAAATAATGCTGTTGCTATTAATGCCCATATGTACTTTATTTTTAATTTACTTCTGTATAACAAATTAACGCCTTTAGCATCTATAAGCTTTGAACCTATTTTAAGTCTAACTAAAAAAGTACTTGCCATACCTTTTCTTCCTTTTTCAAGAAAATCAATCATGTTTGAATGTGTACCAACTGCTACTATTAGCTCAGCTTTATACTCATAAGCGATAAGCATAGCTATATCTTCACTAGTTCCTGGTGCAGGAAATACAACTGCATCTAAGCCTAATTCCTGAACTCTTTCAAGACCTGGTGCTCTTCCATCCGTATAAGCATGTACTACTATTTCACTAGCCTTTTTTAAAGCTTCATCACTCACGCTATCCATATCTCCTACGATTACATCAGGAGTATATCCAAACTCAATTAAAGCATCTGCTCCTCCATCAACACCAACCAAGACTGGCTTTACCTCTTCTATATAAGAAAGCATAGTACTCAAATCTTCTTTGTAGTCCTGACCTCTCACAACTATCAATACATGTTTATTAGCATAATTAGTTTTCACTTTTGGAATTTCTACTTCTCCAAGTATAAATCCTTTTTCTTTTTTAGCATAATCTATAGTATTATCTATAAATCTATCCAATTCTACAGCTAAATTCTCATAGGCAGCCTTTATTAGATGCGAAACTTCATACTTGTCTAAAACTTCGCCAGCACCTAAAAATTTTCCTTTTCTATATATCTTTCCATCTACAACTTCTATAATCTGTCCTTCTTTTAATTCTTCAAATAACTCTTCTCCAACATTATCAATTATTAGTATATTATTTTCAGTTAATATTCCTGGACCTTTATTGGGATACCTACCACTTATAGAAGGAGCCGCATTTATGACAAGTTTTATTTTAGCTTCTACTAAAGAGTTTGCAGCAACTTCATCTATATCGATATGATTTACAACTGCTATTTCCCCACTCTCAACTCTTTTAGCAAGCTTTTTAGTTTTTCGATCTACTTTTATAGGGGCCTCGACTCTCATTTTTAAACCTCCACTATCATTATTAAAATCACATTATATTATAGCATTACTTAACAATAAAATAAATGTTTTAAGTTTGTTTTGCATCTTTGGAATTCACAATACTATATTTCATCATTTTTTTATTTAATATATTCCATAATACACTTAAAAATACAAGTTTTATCTATGCTAAAATTAATATTTACATTAAAAAATAAACCATTGTCAATTTACAACTTGTAAAGATACATACTATAACTATAGTATAATAAAGTAATTATATTGATATATTAAGCAAATAATAAAGAAAAATTTCATATTTATTAAAATAGCGAAACGGTATAACCCTACTGGTTATACCGTTTCGCTGCTTGTAATACGCATTTATAGCCAATGCCTTAATTAAAAAGGCTTACTTTTTATGTCTGTTTATTTAACCATACTATGTTCTAGTCTTAATTTATCAGCAATCATTGCTATAAATTCTGAGTTAGTTGGTTTTCCTTTAGTATTGTGTACCGTATATCCAAATAGTTGATTTATTGTGTCAACTTTTCCTCTACTCCATGCAACCTCTATCGCATGTCTTATAGCTCTCTCAACTCTACTTGGTGTTGTATTGAATTTTTTAGCTATACTTGGATATAACTCTTTCGTTACTGCACCTAAAAGCTCAACATTATCAATAACCATCTTTATTGCTTCTCTTAAATATAAATATCCTTTTATATGAGCTGGTACTCCTATTTCATGTATTATGTTTGTGATTTCTGTTTCTATATTTCCTACATTCTTAACAAAATCACTTCTAGTCATTTGAGTTTCTTGAACAGGTCTAGGCTTTGGCTCAACTTGAGTAACTCTATTAGAAACTAATTCTCTAATTCTGTTTATAAACACAACAAAATCAAACGGCTTTACTATGTAGTAATCTGCTCCTAGATTTATTGCGCTTTGAGTTATCTTATCCTGACCTACTGCTGATAGTACTATTATCTTTGGCATTTTAGGTATATCCATAGTATTCAATTTTTCAATTACACCTAATCCATCTAGATGTGGCATTATTACATCTAGTATTAATAAATCCGGTTGTGTCTTTTTTACTAAGTCTAATGCTTCAATTCCATCCTTAGCTATGCCTAATATATCGATATCATCCTCATTAGACAAATACTCTTTTAATACCTGACAAAAATCCTTATTGTCATCTGCTAAAACTATTTTGATTTTTTCCACTAAAAATCCCCCCATTAAAAAACATCTTCTTATTACAGAAAACTAAACTTTTTACACAATTGCTTCCTAATTATCTACTCTAAAGCATATTCGACACTCCAAAATTATATTCCTCCTAGATAATTGATAAAATAATAAAATTTTTAATGCCTTACCTACAATTTTATCATTTCATCTATAAAAATACCATATCCTTTTTTCGGATTATCTCTAAAAACATGAGTTATTGCACCAATAATTTTATTATTTTGTATTATTGGAGCTCCACTCATGCCCTGTACGATACCTCCTGTGTATTCCAATAACTTGTCATCTACTACTTTTATTACCATATCTCTATAATTTCCTTTATCATATACTATACTTTCTATTTTTATATCATAGCTTGTTATATTTTTGTTTTTATCCTCAAAAAGAATTACTGCATCTCCTATTTTTACATCTTGTGGTCTTCCAACTTCTATTAATTGCTTTTCTTTATTTGCTACATTAAATTCTTTATTATGGTTTTCTGTAATATTACCACTTATACCTAGCTCTGAATTATTTGAGAAATTACCCATTAAATTGCTGTCATTAAAATCTCCTTTTATTTTACCTACTTTTTCATTACTAGCTTTTACTATTTTTAATTGTTCTGGCTTATATATATATCCTTGCTTTATCTTTAATAGTTCATTAGTATCCGAATCTTTTATGGCATGACCGATTGCTTTGAACTTTTCCATACTAGGGTCGTAAAAAGTCATAGTTCCAATTCCAGATATTTTATCTCTTACCCATAATCCAAGCTTATACTTGCCATTTTCTTTTTTAGTATCTATTACTTCTGTTTTATACTTATTTTTTCTCTCAAAAGTCACTTCAACTTTACTTTTTTTAATCTTATTCAAAATCTCTGATACATCTTGACTATTTTTTATCCTTTTATTATCTATTTTTACTATATTATCACCAATTTGTATGCCTCCAATATAGTCTACATCTTCTTCCTCATATCCTAAGACCAATACACCGTCTGTATTTGCTTTTACTCCAATTATATTTCCCATAGGATATACAAATTTTTTATCATGATTCTTAATTGTAAAAGCTTCTATTTGGGTCTCTTTATTCACATTACAATTTTTATAAAAAATTATAACCATGGTAAAAATCGATACAGCTCCTAATATTATCCAAATATTTTTGAAATTTTTATTTGTTTTGTTCATATATTCATCTACTCCTATGCTGTATTATTATGTATTTATAATTCCTTTTTATAGAGAATTTATTCATTCAAAAACCTCATTTAAAATCTTAATAAGTGATTTTTAATATATAATATGATAGTATTATATTGTAACAAAAAGTTTGAAGGGCGGTAATATCTTGAAATTAAATGTAAGAATCGCAGACATAAATAATTGGCGTGATTTAGTTGATTTGTCTGTAGATAAAAGTCAGTTAGATTATATAGAAAGCAATGCACTTTCTATTGCTGAATCTAAATTTATAACAGCTTGGGTACCTGTTGGAATATATGATGAAAATTCTTTAATAGGATTTGCTATGTACGGTCGCTTAGAAGATGATAGAGTTTGGCTTGATAGATTTATGATTGATTCAAAATATCAAGGTAGAGGATACGGAAAAGCATCATTAGATTTTCTTATAAATCATCTTAAAAAGGAATATAACTGTGATGAACTATATCTTAGTATATTCGATAATAATAAAACGGCTATTAAGCTTTATAAAGATTTTGGATTTGAATTTAATGGAGAGCTTGACTATGGTGGAGAAAAAGTAATGGTATTAAAATCTAATTGATATTAATAAAAATATACATATATCAAGGAGGTGAAGTCATTATATAAACATATTTATATAATGATGGATAAAATGGCTCAAAATATAACTTTAGAATTTGTTGAAGAAAAAGATTTAGAAAACCTTCAGGTTCATTGATAGTGGCATTTGTTGATGAAAATTTAGCAGGTTGTGTTGCTTTAAAAAAACTTGAAGGTAAAATATGTGAATTAAAAAGATTATATGTAAGAAATCAATTTAGAGGATTAAAGATAGGAAAAATATTATTAGAAGAAATCATTGAAGAAGCTAAAAAAATTGGATATACACACATGAGACTAGATACTCTTCCAAGCATGAAAAGTGCACAAGGATTATATGAAAAGCTTGGTTTTTATGATATAGAACCTTATACTTATAATCCGATTGAAGGGGCTAGATATATGGAATTAAAATTATAATTTTTTAATAGAGTATAAATAGAACTACTACAGTTTTATTTATACTCTATTTTATTGAACAAACTTATATTTCAATAAAGTATTCTCTATTATCCCTTATTCCAGAATTAAATACAGGTTGTTCAGGCATATAATCAGACTTAGTCAATTTTTGCACATCAGAACTTTCAGATATAACTCCACTTATAACTACTTTATAGTCATATTCACTGCCTGTATTTATCTTTATTTCACAGGTATATGATAATTTTCCATGTTTTGTCATTTCAATTTCATTCCATTTATCACTATCTTCTTTATACATAAAAAATAGGTGTAAAGCATTTATCTAAAAATTCTTTACACCTATTAAAATATCCATTTTTCACTAATATTTTTTAGCAAGTTCAATGATTTCACTTGCATGCTCAATAGTTTTTTCTGTTATATTATTACCTGCTATAAGTCTGGCAATTTCATTTTTTCGTTGAGACTCATTTAATTTACTGACATTAGTGAATGTCCTATTGTTTGAGGTATCTTTCTCTATACAATAATGAGTATTTGCATTTGCAGCAATTTGAGGTAAGTGAGTTATACATATTATCTGTTTTTTCTTTGCTATATCACTCAATTTTTCTCCAACAATCTGTGCTGCTATGCCACTTATCCCTGTATCTATTTCATCAAACACTAATGTATCAATATCATCTATATCAGCCAATATTGTCTTAAATGCTAACATAAATCTAGACATCTCCCCACCTGACGCAACTTTATATATAGGTTTAATATCTTCTCCTAAGTTAAAAGATATCATAAATTCAACATCATCTATTCCGTTTAAAGTAAATGGACCTTCTTCAAAATTAACCTTGAACATTACATTTTTCATATTTAGGCTTTTTAATTCATCAAGAAGTATTTTTTCTAAAGTAGTGGCTACTTCTATTCTTGCTTTAGTCAATTTATTAGCTTTTATTTTTAAATCTTCTTCTATCTTCATCAGTTGACTTTTTAACTGTTCAACTCTTTCATCTCTATTTAATATTTCATCTAATCTATCTTTAATTTTTCCATAATACTCAAATATATCGTCTATGCTATCTCCATATTTTCTTCTTAAATTGTTAATCTCATCAATTCTAAGCTCAATCTGCTCTAATTCATAAGGTTCAAAATCTATATTATCTTTGTAATTTCTTATATCAGCAGATATATCTTGCAACTCATACATAATCCTTTCTACAGTATCACTATATTCATTTAAAACACTGTCATATTTAGATATGTCATTAAGTTCTTTAGATGCAAGACCTATTAGGTCAATAACACTATACTCGCCATTATGTAACTTGCTATAACTCGAATTTAGATTATTATATATCTTTTCACTATTTCTATAAACTTCTCTTTGTTTTAATAAATCTTCATATTCATTCTTATTTAGATTTGCAGCTTCAATTTCATTTATTTGAAATCTTAATAAATCTATTTCTCGTTGAATTTGCATCTCATCTTTATTTTCCATCAAGCAATTCAAAGCTTTTTTTACTTCACTATATTTACAGTACACTTTTCTATAGGCAACTTTAAACTTTTCCAATTCATTTTCTCCAAAAAGGTCTAGAAATTTTAAATGAGTGTCTTTATTAAATAAAGCTTGATTTTGATGTTGACCATGTATATCTATAAGTGTAGATGCAATTTCTTTAAGAAGAGACACTTTAACAGTCCTTCCATTTACTCTAGCAGTACTCTTTCCATCTGAGTATATCAACCTAGTTATCACCAATAAATTATCATCTTCCATACTTATATCATTTTCTTCTAATATTTTTTTAAGAGATATATTATCCGAAAAAAATACAGCCTCAACAAGTCCCTTATCTGTTCCCTTTCTTAGAAAAGACCTATCATATTTATCACCTAGACAAAGTCCAAGTGCATCTATTATTATAGATTTTCCTGAACCAGTTTCACCTGTAAGTATATTTAAATTTTTATCGATATTCAACCTTAGCTCTTCAACTAAAGCACAATTTTTCATATATAATTCGAGGATCAAATCTAAGCCCCCTTTTAAGCTATTTGTCTAAATTATGAGAAGCTTCAACAACTTCTACTATTTTGTTATTATATATCTCACCATCAAATTCATATCCTTCATTTCCATTTCTCAAATGAATTAGATATTCTATATTTCCTTCTGGTCCTTTAATAGGAGAAAAATCTAATCCTAAAATCTCAAATCCATTTTCGACTGAAAAGTCAGAAATCATTTTTATAACCTCTATATGTGTAGATTTTTCTCTAACTACTCCTTTTTTACCCACTTTTTCTCTTCCTGCTTCAAATTGAGGTTTAATTAAAGCTACAATTTCTCCATCATGACGTACTAGCTCCTTTGCTTTTGGAAGTACCAACTTTAATGATATGAAAGACACGTCAATCGATGCAAAATCTGCAAACTGCTTTGTATCTTCTATTGTCACATTTCTTATATTGGTCCTTTCCATACACACAACTCTATCATCTTGTCTCAATTTCCATGCAAGTTGACCATAACCAACATCTATAGAAAATACTTTTATTGCTCCATTTTTGAGCATACAATCTGTAAAACCACCTGTAGATGCACCAATATCCATACATACTTTTCCATCAATAGTTAAATCAAAGTTTTTCATTGCTTTTTCAAGCTTTAAACCACCCCTACTTACATATGGTATTGGATTTCCTTTTACTTCTATATTGCAGTCCTCTTTTACTTCTGTACCAGCCTTATCACACCTTTGATTATCAACAAAAACTAATCCAGCCATTATTGCTTTTTTAGCTCTTTCCCTACTTTCAAAATGCCCTTGTTCTACTAACAATAAATCTATTCTTTTTTTCATACAATTACCTTTCTGTTAAAAGCTACTTTAATAATAACTAAAGTAACTTGAAGTAACACACTTGATATTTATTCTAATTGATAAACTTTATATTTTATATAGTTTTTAATTTATAATATTCAAACTAATCTTTTACTCAATGACTAGTTTCCTTATTTTATCAGCAATACTCTTTGGCGATAATCCTACAAAATCATATAATTCATCTGCATTGCCATGTTTTATAAATTCTTCTGGTATTGCTATATTAAGTATATTTACCTTATACTTATTATCTATAATAAACTTATTTATTCTACTTCCAAACCCTCCAGTTACAATGTTATCCTCTATAGTAACTACATTTTTATGAGTTTTTAATAAAACATTCAGCATATCTTCATCCATCGGTTTTAGAAACCTAGCATTAACTATTGTGGGATTTATTCCTTCTTTTAATAACAGTTCTTTAGCTTCTAAAGCATGTTTCACCATACTTCCAATAGAAAATATAACTGTATCTTGTCCATTATCTAATACCTCAAACTTACCTAATATAATTTCTTTATATTCTCCCTTATTTAGGTAATAACTATTTCCTCTTGGGTATCTAATCGCTAATGGGCAATCTACTTCCAATGACAAATCCATCATAAGTTCCATCTCTTTTGTGTCTTTTGGTGCCATTACTACAATATTGGGAATAGAATTCAAGTAACTTAAATCAAACATACCATGATGAGTTTCTCCATCATTTCCAACTAACCCAGCTCTATCTATAAGAAAGGTAACTGGCTTTTTTGTTATACATACATCGTGAATAACCTGGTCATATGCCCTTTGCAAAAATGATGAATACACAGCAAAGTAAGGTTTCATACCACTTTTTGCAAGACCTGCTGCAAATCCTGTTGCATGTTGTTCAGCTATACCAACATCATAATATCTTTTCGGGTATGCACTTTCAAATAAATTTAACCCAGTACCAGATGGCATAGCAGCAGTTATTGCTACTATCTCTTCATTATCATTAGCCATATCAACCAGTTTTTCTCCAACACTAGTTGACATAGACTTAACTTTTGAAGTTGTAACACCTGTCTTTATATCAAACTTCGATACTCCATGATATTTATCAGGTTGTTCTTCTGCAAATCTATACCCTTTTCCTTTTTTCGTAATTACATGTAAAAGAACAGGCCCTTTTTTGTGTTTAGCCTTTCTCAATATATCTATTAAGTCTTTAGTATTATGACCATCTATAGGTCCATAATATCTTATACCTAATGAATCAAAAAATGAACAGTCCTGAGGAGAAAAGCTACACATTAGTTTATCTTTAAATCTATGTGCAGTCTTAGATAAAATTTCACCTGTTTGTGTAACATTTAAAATTTTATCAACTTCATCTGTCATTTTCTCAACTGTTGAGTTTCTTATAATACTTGACAGATATTTAGACATTCCACCAACATTTTTATCTATGGACATCTCATTATCATTAAGGATTACTATCATATTGGTATTTATATATCCTAATTGGTTTAAAGCTTCAAGTGCCATACCTCCAGTTATAGAACCATCTCCTATTACAGATATAACACTATAGTTTTCTTTTTTTATATCCCTAGCACAGGCAATACCTGTAGCTATAGAAATAGATGTACTGCTATGTCCTGTGTCAAAAATATCATGAGGACTTTCACTCTCCTTTGGAAAACCACTTAGTCCATTAAATTGTCTCAAAGATACAAAACAATCTTTTCTTCCAGTAACTATTTTATGAACATAAGATTGATGTCCTACATCCCATACAATCTTATCTTTAGGACTATTAAATACTTTATGAAGTGCTAATGTTAACTCAACTACTCCTAAATTAGAGGCTAAGTGTCCTCCTGTCTTTGAAACAGATTTTACTAAGAACTTTCTTATATCCTTTGCAAGTAAATCCATTTCTTCTATACTCATATTTTTTATATCCTTTGGAGAATTTACTTTATCTAAATATTTATACATATTATCCTCACCTTTATTTTGTAAATTTTCAATTTACATCAATATTAAAGCTGTTACTATCCCAAGTAAAGCTCCAAACCAAACTTCTAGTGGCGTGTGACCTATTAATTCTTTTAATTTCTTCTGCTCTATATGCTTTCCATGTTGTATATCTGCTACCATTTGATTTAATATAGTAGCTTGTTTACCAACAGCCCTTCTAACACCTGCTGCATCGTACATTATAATCAAGGCAAGCACGGTAATTATAGCAAAATCAGTAGAATTAAATCCTTTTTCAATACCTACCACTGTAGCTAAACTTGTAACAAAAGAACTATGGGAACTAGGCATACCTCCTGAAATAAGTATTCTTGACAACTCAATTCTTTTTTCTTTGCCAGTAAATATTTTTATAAATTGTGCTAAGAAACAAGCAATCAGACTTATTCCCAAAGCCCCATTGTTAAAAATCTCCGAAAAAAAATCCATTTTTCCCTCCTCGATTTTAGCTGTATATTTTAGTATTCTCTATCTATTATATATTCAGCCAATCCCTTTAAAAACTCTACATCGTCAGATAATTTTTCTATACTCTTCTTTGCTTCATCAATCAGATTATGTGCAATTTCTTTAGATTTATTTAAACCTAAAATAGATGGATACGTTGACTTATGATTTTCTATATCACTTCCAACCTTTTTCCCTAACTTAGCTTCATCTCCTACTATGTCTAGTATATCATCTACTATCTGGAATGATAATCCGATATTTTTTGCATATTTAGTTATATCTTCCATTTGTTCTGAATTTGCTCCACCTATAGTAGCTCCTGCCCTCATACAGCCTACCATCATTGCAGCAGTTTTATTCATATGTATATAGTCTAATTTTTCTTTTTCAATTTGTTTATTTTCACTTTCTACATCTACTACTTGACCACCTATCATTCCATATATACCAGCACCTTTAGCTATTTCATTTATAGCTTTTAGATATTTTTCCGGGTTTTCTTTATTGATTGAACCTGCAAGCATTACTTCAAAAGCATAATTTAGTAGCGCATCTCCTGCTAAAATGCCCATAGCTTCTCCATATACTTTATGATTTGTTAGTCTTCCTCTTCTTAAGTCATCATTGTCAAGAGCTGGCAAATCATCATGTATTAGTGAGTATGTATGTATCATTTCAATTGCAATAGCAAAAGGAATAGCGTCTTCTTCATTCCCTCCAACTATTTTACAGGCCTCTAATGTAAGTATTGGTCTTAATCTCTTGCCTCCAGCACTCAAACTGTAGTTCATAGCTTCAATAACAGTTTTTTGATACCCCTCTTCTTTAGGCATATATTCTTTAAGTACATTTTCTATAAAACTCGCTTTTTCTTTCAGGCATTGTTTAAATTCCAATTTTACTCCTCCTCTACTCTAAAGTCTTCTTCTATTCCTAATTGATTAAATTTACTTATTTTCAATTTAGCATCATCTAAAAGCTTATTACAATGTTTATAAAGGCTTATACCTTCTTCATACAAGCTTAAAGATTCATCTAAGCTAGCATTTTTAGATTCTAAATCATTTAAAATGCTCTCTAATCTTTTATAAGCTTCTTCATAGGTTAAATTCATACTATCCCTCTTTATTTTCAATTTTATCTATCATACATTCTAAATTTCCATCTTTTAATACTATATCTATACTATCCTTTATTTTTAATCCTTTTATACTACTTATTACCTTTCCATTTTTTTGAGCTATACTATAACCTCTGTCCATAGTAGCTAATGGACTTAGATTATGGAGTAATGCTCCAATTTTTACTAGTTTTTCATCTTCTAATTTTAAATTATTCTCTATTCCAAAAATTATTTTATCATATATTTTATCCAATTGTATAACTTTATCTTTTATTGTGTAAGAATCTAAATAGTTATTTATCTTATTAAATACTGCCTCTAACCTATATTGGTCTAGCTCAATTTGATTTGTAAGAGACTTACTCATTCTGCTTTTTATATTTCCAAGTTTATAATTTATATCATCCAATGATGGAGTAGCAATCTCTGCTGCTGCTGACGGTGTCGGTGCTCTCATATCAGATACAAAGTCACAAATAGTAAAGTCAGTTTCATGCCCAACTGCTGATATTATTGGAATTTGAGAATTAAAAACCTCTCTTGCCACCATTTCATCATTAAAAGACCAAAGTTCTTCTATTGAACCCCCACCTCTACCAATTATAAGTGTATCAACATTCTTCATATGATTGAAAAATCTAATTGCTTCACAGATTTCTTCAGCTGATTTATCTCCTTGAACTGTTACTGGATAAAGCTTTATATTAACTTTCGGATATCTTCTTTTTATCACATTTATTATATCTCTTATAACAGCACCTGTTGGAGATGTTATAACACCAATTGAGTTTGGCATTTTTGGTATAGGTATCTTGTATTTAGGGTCAAATAATCCTTCTTTATTAAGTTTTTCCTTTAGTCTATTAAATTCTATGTGTAAATTTCCTATTCCCTCTATTTCAATTTCATTAATGTATAACTGATACGCACCATCTCTTTCATAAACTGATATATATCCATTAGCTATAACTTTCACACCATTATCTAATTTTAGATTGCGATTAAAATTACTTTTAAAAATTACACAGTTTAACTTTGATGTTTCGTCTTTAAGTGATAAATATACATTTCCACTACTATGAACCTTAAAGTTAGAAATTTCTCCTTTGACTTTGAGGTTAGAAAGTATTGGGTCGTTTATTAAAATTCTTTTAATATATGAATTTGCTTCACTTATATCTAAAGCTCTTAGTTTCATACTCTTTCTCCTAAAAAGTTATTCAATCCTATTATAGCACACCCAACAGCATTATCAGTTGAATATTGTGGTTCTGTAAAGTAAGCTTCTATATGCTTTTTTCTTAATTTCATGCTTAATTCTCTAAGAATATACTTACTTGCAGAAACTCCACCTGCAAATACTACTTCATTTACATTATAAGTTTCACATAAATATACTAAAGATTTAAACATATTTCTAACTACTGAATCTAATACTAACTTAGATATGTATTCTTTTTGATTAGTATTATATCCATTATCCTCTATAATCTTATTTACCTGATTTTCTAAACCAGATAAATTCATATATCCATCTCTTACAGAGGTTTTCAGACCACTTTCTATTTTAAGATTACAATTTAAAGCATTTTCATCTAAATATTTTCCTGAAGGAAACTTATATCCAAGCTTAACTCCTACCCTATCTATAAGTTGACCAAAGCTAATATCTTTACTTCCTCCAATTATATCTATATTATATCCAAAATTATTGTATAACTTACTTTTATCATCTTTTTTATTACTTATTTTGGTAATTCCATCTAAATTAGTATCCGATATATTATAATTACTATCCAATTTGCTTATTAAAAGTATCTCTGTAGTGCCACCAGACATGTGAACAGAAATAAATCTATTATTATTTTTTAATTTACTATTTAATAAACTTGCTTCAATGTGATTTTCTTGATGAGTAGTCTCATAAAACCCACAACCATATATACTGGATAATAGCTTCCCAAAATTATGCCCTACATTGAATACAGGCATATATGAGTTTTCAACGGGTCTAGGTTTTGTAGATGAACAAACCCCTTCTACATTAAACCTATCTTTAAAAGATTTTATCCTATCACTAAGAATCCCTAAATTATTGATATGTTGGAATACAGCTTCACTTTGTCTTAGACCTTTTGCATTCTCTCTTACTTCTAACATTATTTTTTCATTGAATATAACTTTCTTATCTAAAGAGATAGCTGCTATAGAAGTAGTATAGCAGCTAGTATCAATTCCAATTATTATATTATTTCGCAATTTCATCAACAACACTTCCCAATATACCATTTATAAATTTAGGAGATTTATCATCACAATATATCTTTGCAAGTTCTACAGCTTCATTTATTGATACTTTATTAGGAGTATCTAAATAAAGTATTTCACACACAGACAATCTAAGTATAGACACATCTACCTTTGGCATTCTATCTACTGTCCAGTTTTTAGCATGCTTATTTATTAACTCATCTATCTTATCATGATTTTCTTTTAGTACTTTGCATACTGAATTTATATATGTTCTGTCTATAACATCTTCAAGCTTATTATCTTCTAACTTTAAATTTGAGTTACTTGAATATTGAAGAGCAAGCTCTTCATATCTATTTATAATATGCTCTGAATTATCTTTTAGAAAAGTATCTACCTTATCCTCTAAAGCTTCAAAATCTTCTTTATTAATATTTATTTGATATATAAATTTCATTATATATTCTCTTGTTGTACTCTTTTGTGCCCTATCTTTTTTCATCAATTAAAATTCTCCTTTAAGTTTAATTATCCATATAAAATCAATTACCAGCAAAAAACCCTCTGACTTTTCAGAGGGTTAATATTAATTTTTCTTAGTTGCTTTTGCTTCTTCTTTATCAACTTTATCTTTTTTAAAGCTGATTCCTTGAATGTGTATATTTACTTGAGAAACCTTCAGTCCTGTCATTGTCTCAACAGTATTTTTTACATTTTCTTGAACTTTAAAAGCTGTATCTGGTATTGACATTCCATACTTTATCGTAACCATTACATCTAAATTAACATCCTCTTCTTCTATTTGTATTTTTACCCCGTTATTTTTTAACAACTTATCTGTTAATGTTGCTGTAGTTTCTATGCCTTCAACTTCTAATGCTGCTAGACCAGCTATTGTAGCTATTACATCATTAGATATTTTTACTTGTCCAAATTTATTATCTTCCATATTAAAACTTACCTCCTGATTTTAAGGAACTATTTTTATAAGTATAATAATACCAAATACAAGTCTACTTTGCAAGAAAATAACCTCAGTTAATTCTGAGGTTTATACTTTACTTATTATTATTATTTGTAAGTTTAATATTTTCATACTTTACATTGGCTTGTTCTGCAACTAAATCAAATATTTTTGCTGCATCTTTCTTTTCTAATTTAGCTTCGTTCACAACTACATTAACTTTGTTATCGCTTATATAAACTAATGCTTCCTCATATCCTTTTGTACTCAAAAGATTTTCTATTTGAAGTTCTTTTTCTTGAATTTTAACTATATTTAATTTCATATTAGAAGCTTCTTTTCTAGATTCTTCTGTTGTAGATGGATTATTTATCATTTCATTTAAATCTTGAACTAACTCATTTCTTTGTTTTTCTCTGTTCATTTTCATATCTAAAATATAAGATGCCTTTTTCATGTTTTTCTCAGATGATAATTGAGCTTTTATTTCCTTACTTGTCTCAGTTGCCTTTTCTTTTACTTTACTAGCTTTGCTATCAACTATGTCAATATCAGCACTTTCCTTTCCATCTTGTTTATCTACATTACTAGAATCCTCTGTCTTACTACTATCATCAGTATTTTTTTGCAACTGTGCTTCTTCATATGCCTTAAACTCTTTTGATGTTTCCAATAAGGATTTCTTACTTAATTGATAATTCACTGTTCCTACTACAACTAACATTGCAGTTAAAGTTATTATTACAAATCCTCTTCCCTTATAATTAAACTTCATTCATTTATCCCCCCGGTTATATGTATTTATTTAGAATATATTTCTACTTGATGACCAGCTACTTGTAATGATGTTTGTACTGCACTATAAAGTGTTTCTTTAACACTTGGGTCATTTGCTCCACTTGCTACCACTATCACTCCCTTTATCTTTGGCTCTGTAGTTTTTATAACTACAGGGTCACTTGAATTTGAAGTTATCATTGTTTTATTTTCACTAGAAGTCGTAACTGTTCTTTCTCCACCTTGTGCATCTTTTTCCTCTGTTGTTTCTGTTGTATTATTTGAATTAAAGGCAGGTTGTATCTCTTCACTCGATTCAAATGTAACCATTACATCAACATCTCCTGCACCATCAATTTTAGATAGTATTGTTGTTAATTTTGATTCCAAATCATCTTTTTCTTGTTCTTTAGTGACTTGCTTTTCAGTACTTTTGTTAGCCTCTGTTTTTCCAACTTGTTTATCATTATTGCTACTAGGAAAACAAGATAATAATACTAATGAAACCACACATATTCCAGCTATAGTTATTAGTGAATATACCTTTCTCTTATCTTTGTCATTTAAGTTTTTCAACATTCTCCCAACTCCTATTTATCAATTTGTATATCTTCTATAGAAACATCAAGCACCTTTATTAAGTCATTTTTTAATTTTTCTTCATTTAGATTCAGTCCATATTCTGTACCTTTTTTAAAGACTTGTTTAGAATTTTCTTTGTCATTAGAGTTTATGTTTTCTTCATCTCTTTTAGTACTATTATTTTTATTTTCTTCATTAGTACTGCCATTATTTTTTGTATCATTATTCTTTTCTTTTATTTTTATATTATTTATATTTGCTCCATTAAGCTCTATATCTTCTAAATCATAACCATATTCGTCAAGCTTTAATTTAAGTACTTCTTTTAAACCATCCTCATATCCCTTAGATAGACTATTATTTCCAGTCTCTTTTGCCAAAGCATTTGTACTATCTACATACTGTTTGTTGTAGTTTCCCATGGATTTCAAGATTCTGTCTTCTAAACTCATATCTTTTGAAAAAAAACCTACTACTGGAGTTATTACAATAAATACAAACATAAAGTTTAAAACTAAGTTGACATAAGGTTTTATCTTAGAATTTGGTAAAATCATGTCTACTATATTTACTATAAAAGCTCCTATCAAAACACTAACTATCCATGCCTTTATGCCCTCTAACATAGCATCCTCCTCTCTAAAAACTTTAGATTAAACGTAATCATTTTTCATTGATATATGAATTATCCTTGACTTACGACACTTATCGAGGTCAAAATAGCTACAGTTACAAAGAACATTACTGTTATAGCGATTACTGATGCTAGCATTATTATCATTAAATTTGCAACTTCATTTAAAAAATTAGATATTCCATCTTCTCCAACAGGCTCTACAATTATTGCCGCTAATTTGTATACTACTATCACTGATAAAATTTTTATCACTGGAAGCAAACAAATTCCAACAAGTAAGATAAGTCCTATTCCTCCAAATATATTTTTTATAAGCTGAGATGAAGATAATAAAATATCCACAGAATCGGATACAAATCCACCGACAACAGGAATAAAATTACCTATAGCAAATTTAGCAGTTTTTACACTGAATTTATCAAAACTAGTTACATACAAGCCTTGTATAGATACAAGACCCAAATAAACTGTAAACATCGCTCCAATAGAAACATAATTTATTTGTTTTACAAAGGAGAAAAATCTCTTTAGCCTTATATTTTTTGATAAATTGTTTATTATTAAAATTCCAAATGCAATAGTAATAGATACAAATAGGAAGTTTTTAAAAAATACATTTATAAATGTTACTCCTCCTATGAAGATAGGATTCAAAGTGGTAGATGTTATTGGGAATCCAATTAAAAGTAAAAATGTTATTAATATTGGCATTATAACTTGCATAAGACCTACAGTATGGTCTATTGCATTATAGCAAATCTGTAATACATCTTTGAAACCAACAAGTGTAAGTGATACCATTGTGATAAATATTATATATGTTGCTATTTGACTTACTGCACCTGATGAAAAAGAGTTTTCTAGACTCTTTAAAATGGATGATAACAGAGCCAGTACCAAAATCACTGCTACTACTTTTAAACTTGCTTTAAATTCATCAAACATCAATATCTTCAATCCATCTTTATTGAATAAATCTAAGATATTTTTTTCTCCACTAATTAAATCTTTTACAAACGATTTTAAATTAACATCATTAATAACTATTTCTTTATTTATATAGTCTTGAATTTCATTTATATCCAGCTTATCTAACTGACCATCTATATATTTATCTATGCTATTTTTTGTTTCACCATATTCTTTATTTTCACTACTTGGTACTTCATTAGCAAATATCATAATAGCAAAGATATTTATAAAAAAGAAAGTAAATAAAAAACCTATAATCATTGGTAAAAATCTTTTTTTCATAAGCAACCATGCCTCTCTTCACTCTATAAACCTCAATACAACTAAAGCTCTCTAATATACCCATAGTCATTCCAAGATATACAACTATGGAATTATGTTTACCACCATTTCTACAATGGATAAAAGTATAGGGAAAGACATTGACATAACTATTATCTTACCTCCAAACTCTAGTTTTGAAGCAATGTTTCCTTCCCCACAATCTTTACAAAGTTGTATCGCAAATTCCATTAAGTATGCTATCCCAATTAATTTTATTATTAATGATATATACATAGTCGGGATATTAGCCTTATTAGCTAAATCTTGTATACTATCTACTATGAAATTTAGCTTAAACATAACTGATAGTAGTATTATTACTCCAGTTATTATTGCTATGAAATTTGCTATCTCTGGTCTATCTTTTTTAATTACTAAACAGAGTGTAGTTGAAATGATTGCAATTCCTATTAATTGCATTATTTCCAAATTACTCCCTCCTCTTTAGTAAAGTTGAAACATTGTTCTTACAGTATTAAACAAATCACTTATTTCTGTTATTACCATGCCCAATACGATTATTACACCTGCTAATGTAGTAAGACCTGCCCAATCTTTTCTATCTGTTTTTTCCAATATCATATTCAATACTGATATTAGAATACCGACACCTGCAACCTTTAATATCAATGATATTTCCATAATAAACCTCCCCATATTAAATCAATATAATACATATACCTATACCTATAAACGTCACTAATTTTTTATACAATACGCCTTTTTTGTTTATATCTTCCTTTGTCTCATAGGTTTGTTTTTTCAAATTTTCTATAGATAAATCTATCATTCTTTGTTGTGACTCTATATCACTTTTCCCTAAAGTAAGTATTAGATTTTTCAGTTCCTCGATTTCTCTATTACCTAGATAAGTTTCTTTATTTAAGACATCAATATTTTCTGATATTATCATTTCCAAAGTTTTACTTCGTTCATTGTGAAGCCCTTCTGATATTTGATAGAAAAATTTCCAAAAACAAAACTCTTTATTTCCACCTATTCTATTAAAAATTTCTTCTAATGTATAAAGCCCGAAAGATAAATCCATCCTCAAAATTTCTAAAACTCTTATTAAATCGTTTAATTGTTTATGTCTACGAGTATAAGTTTTGTATATATGTTCACCTATTAAATAACTACTTCCTATTAAAAGAGCTATAATAATTATTTTAATTTGCAAAATACCATCTCTTTTCTTCTAAATCATAAATTTTTTCAATCGTTCCTGCTCCTCTTTTTGCAGAAAGAATTATAACTTTTTTAAATAATTCTTTATCTAGAAGTCTACTTAACTCTTTTCTATTTTGTATATCATCTATCGAATCCCCATGCACAGTAGTTATTAATCCTATCCCTCCATTTAATGCTGTGTATAATACCTTTATTTCTTTTTCACTTCCAATCTCATCTGTCACAATAACATTTGGTGACATAGACCTTAAAAGCATCGTAATACCCAAGTCTTTTGGGCAAGTTTCTATTATATCAGTCCTTATTCCAACATCCATTTGTGGAACACCTAGATAAGCACCTGCTATCTCATTACGCTCATCTACCAGAGCTACTTTCAAACCTTTAAATCCATAATCCTCATTACCATTACTTAAATTTCTTACTATATCTCTTATTAAAGTTGTTTTTCCACATTGAGGTGGTGATATTATCAATGTATTATTAATCTGATTTTTTCCCTTTATGATATGACTTAAAATCTTATTAGAGCATCCAATAATTTCCCTTGATACTCTTATATTTAAAGATGATATATGCTTTATGTTTTTGACTTGTCCATCTTCTACTATTACTTTTCCAACTAATCCTACTCTATGACCACCTCTCAAAGTTATAAATCCTTTTTTTATATCGTCCATAAATGAATGTATTGAATATTTACATATTATTTGAAAGGTTTGCTCTACATCTTCTCTTGTTACTACATATGAGTTTTGTTGATTTAAATCGAGGGTCATAGTTTTTTGATTGTAAAAATAATCTTTAGAGTTTGCATTTAGTATCAATGGTTTTTCTGAGCGTAACCTAATTTCTTCTATGTTTAGATTATTGTTTGAGACTTTTTCTACCTTTTCTCTTATAGTTGTAGAAAGAGAGTTTATTATTTCATCAGAAAGTTTATTCATTTCTTGTCCTCCTCCTTTGTTTATATAATTCTATTTATAAAGGACAAGGAATATTACCAAAACATATATATTTTTTAAATAATGTTTATCAATAAAAAAAGTAAATCTATTTATTTAGGATTCATTTAGTAAGTAGGTTCTGTTAAATTACTATTATTAATCTTTATAATATATTACTCAATAAAAAAAGACACTTCCATTATGAAGTGTCTCTATAATATCTACATTTCTTTTATTATACCTTTCTTATAAGCCATCAAAAGTAGTTTTAAATCTTCTATTTCTTCTTGTATTTTTACTCCTTCATCAGTATCTCTCACCATTTTTCTCTCTGTTTTATGCTCTACTACAACGGTTGTGGATAAAATATCGCTTTCATTTGCAATGGCTTCTTCTGCAGAATTAAATGGTTCATGTGATACTAATTGTAAGGTTCTAGAATTGTATATCAAAGTGTATCCAGCTATACCAGTAGTTTTTTGGTAAGCTCTAGAAAAACCACCATCTATAACGAGAATTTTACCATTAGCTTTTATTGGACTCTCCCCATTTTTACTTTCCACAGGAACATGACCATTTATTATATGTGATTCATCAAGTTCTAAATCAAATTCTTCAAATATTTTTTCACAAGCCATCTCATTTTCTCTAAGCTTAAAATATGGATTCTTATTTTCTTTATGAGTCTCTTTTTCTGCTATAAAATACCTTTCAAATGTAGTCATATCATCTTTTCCAAATAATGATGAACATTTTCCAGTCCACAAATACCACATAATATCCATACCATATAGTTTTTCTTCTGCTTTATCTTTAAAGAAAAACCCTTCTCTTGCTAGAGATTCCATTTTATCCATAAGAACTTTACCTTTATACTCTTTTCCCATTATATTCATAGACATAAAACTTCCATCTTCATTTAATGGTACACATCCATGAATCAATAAATTTGAGTTTGCTTTTAAATATATACTTCCTTTAGAAAATAAAAATGAAACATGTTTTTGTAATTTTTCACTGCCTCTAAATGAAGATACTAATTTATCCATAACGTTTTTTTCTTCTATTGTTAATTTATATGGGTCTTTTTTGTCTATTGTAGGCAAATAGGTATCTTTTAATTTATATGTTTTCCCTTTTAAAGTAATCGTACCTTCATTATAATTTATCATGTTGAGCAAAAGTCTATGTTCCATCTCAAACTCAGGTCTTCGTCTTATAACTTCACCTTCAAGCTTAAATTGAATTATACTTATTGCTTTATGCATTTTCGCCATTAAAGATTTTTCTGTTGTTGTTACACTTTGGTCATTAATCTTTGGAATAAATTCTTTACAAGGGTCATCTTCATACATCTCTATAGCAAAAGTGGCTAAAGGCAATAGATTTATTCCATATATGTCTTCTACAATGTCTAAATTCGCATATCTAGCTGATATCCTAAGTGCATTTGCTATACAAGTTTTTTCACCTGACGCTGCACCCATCCATAATATATCATGATTTCCCCATTGAATATCTACACAATGATGCTCAATAAGCTTGTCGACAATTATATCTGGTCTTGGACCTCTATCATAAATGTCTCCTATTACATGCAGTCTATCCACAACTAATTTTTGTATAACTGTAGAAATAGCAATTATAAACTCTTTAGCTATTCCTATATCAACTATTGTTTCAACTATACTTTTATAGTACTCTTCTTTATGCTCACTTTTAACATGCTCGTGCAAAAGTTCTTCTATTATGTATTTAAAATTTTCTGGTAAAAGCTTTCTGACTTTAGACCTAGTATATTTGCTAGAAGCATACTTACAAAGTTCTATAAGCCTATAAATATTTATTCTATAAAAATCATCTATATTTTCCTCTTGCTTAATTATTAAATCTAATTTTTGTTCAGGATAATATACAAGAGTTGCTAACATTTTTTTTTCACTGTCTCTTATTGTATTTGAAAACAATTCTTCTATTTTTCTCTTTATTACACCAGAACCATTTTTTAATACATGGACAAATGGTTCATATTCACCATGTACATCTGTTATAAAATGTTCTGTTCCCTTTGGAAGATTTAATATAGCCTCTAAATTTATTATTTCTGTACTTGCTTTTGATATACTTGTATATTGTTTTGACAATAACTTTAAATACTTAAGCTTGCTGTTTAAATAATCATCTGATATTTTACACAGATTTTTCATAATTCGTCCTCCAAAATTATATTAAGTTATATTCTTTTTTAATTATACCATACTTAATATACTTTTCCCGAGATAAAATATACACTAATTATATTCCCAATAAAAGTGACATTCCTATTAAATTAGTATAAATACCATTATAATAACATTCTTTTTTTAGTATAGTCTCTACTTCAAATCCAACTTTTTTGTATAATTCTATAGCATTATAATTTTCTTCATTAGTGACAAGAGTTATTTTCTTAGTTATTCCATTTGATTTACACCATTCTATAAGGTCTAACATAAGTCTTTTACCCAATCCAATTCCCCAATATTTTTCTTTTACAACAATTCCTAATATTCCAACATGCTTTCCTTTCGCTTTTTGATTAGAATCAATCGTCGCAATACCAACTATTTCACTATCTATAAATGCAATCAATTTTACTGAATTATCAGACGACTTCGCTTCTTCTATAGCATTTTCTTGTTCCTCCAAAGATATTTTATATTCATCCTTCCCAAATGAGAGAAAATGAGTTTCTCCACCTACTTCATTATAAAAATCTATAATACTTTGAGCATCTTCTTTTACTCCTTCTCTAATAATCACGTCTACACCATTTTTTAATGTTATTGTTGGCATAAATTTACCTCCTAATAAGTTTTTTTATCTATAAACATGATACTATTGTTTTTATTTTGTTACAATATTTTTCACGTATTAATAACAATATAAGGCTATATTAAAATAAAAAACTAATAATATTTTAATATAACCTTATATATAGTTATTTGTATTTAATTTTCTGCCAATATTTAACTTTAGCTTAATAAACTATTATAATATAATTAAACTATTTTCTTTAAATTTTCACCATAAACCTTTCTATTATAAGACTTCATTATAAAGTATAATGGTACTCCAATTGCCAAAGCTCCTAATCCCATAATTAATTGATGCATAGATGCTTGGAATAATAACCATGTCCCAACGCATACGGCAATTAGAGGAATCACTGCTCCAAAAGGAGTTTTAAAAGTACCTACTAATTCTGGTCTTTTCTTTCTAAATACTAATACTGATAAAGATGTTGGTATGTACTGTATAAATCTAGCAACTGCACTTATCGCTGCTAATTCAGCAAAGCTTCCAGATAAAGCTATTGGTATAGTGATTAGCATAGTAGCTATTATTGCTACATATGGTGTACCTTTTTTATCTTTTCTTGCAAATATTCTTGGTAACATTTTATCATCAGCTAAAGCCACACAACTTCTTGGATTTACGAAAGCACCACACATACAAATTCCACCAACAGAAACTAATGTTCCAAAAGTAACTAATCTAGCACCCATATTTCCAAAACATATTCTTGCAGCATCTGCAACTGGTGTAGATGTGTTAGATAATGAATCTCCTAATATACCAACACATACAACTTGATTTAATATATATATTATTGATGCAATTACTATTACACTTATAATTGCTATTGGTATATTCTTTTTAGGATTTTCCATATCTTCTGCTGCAACTGCTATAGATTCAAATCCTGTAAATGAATAAAACATTAAAAGTGCTGCTGCTCCAAACTCTGTTGCTCCAGCTCCTGGAGGTACCATTGTTGAAGTAGTAAAATTAACTCCTTTTATAAAAAATATTCCTATTCCTATAAATAATATTAATGGAATTAGTTTACCTACAGTTATAACATTTTGTACAATTTTTGATAGAGATACACCTAATAAGTTTATAATTGTAAGTCCAACTATCATGGCTACAATTATAATTTTTTGTATATATGGGTCACCTGCTGGAGCCCATACTGCTGATAATGATGTAGGAAAACCTACTATCAAAGCTCCCCAGGAGATACATCCTATTACCCATTTCATAAGACCTACTTCAAAACCACAAAAATCTCCAAAAGCTTCTTTAGTATATACATAGGCAGCACCGTTTTTGTTAAATTTACCTGCCACCTCAGCAAAACAGAATGCCATAGATAAAACTAATAACATATCAAACATGTATACAAATATACTTGCTACACCAAATGCTTTCATTGCATCTCCTGGTAATAGGAAAACTCCAGCTCCTACTACTGAATTAATACCTAAAAGTATAATACTTATCAATCCCATTTTATTCTTTTCATTCATGCTCAATCCCCCCAAGGTATATTATAAATTTGAACAAATATTTATAAAATATTTAAATAAATTTTCCATTTTACTACAGTAATCTACCATCATTTCTGGATGCCACTGTATTCCTACTACAAAATTTTCATTCTCTTTCTCAATAGCTTCTATTATACCATCTTTTGAATATGCTATGGCTTTTAATCCTTTTCCAAGTTGATTGATACTTTGATGATGATAACTATTTGTAAGTAATTGTTTTCCTAAGATTCCTTCTAAAATGCTTCCTTCTTTAACATCTACTTTATGAGTAGCTACATGTCTTTTGGAAGATTGTGTATGTTTTATATAACTTCCTTCTATAAGATTATTATCTTGATACAAAGTTCCTCCTAAACTTACATTTAAAATTTGTAGTCCCCTACATATACCCAATATAGGCTTTTTAAGTTCTAATGCTATACTTATTGCAATTAAATCAAATTCATCCACTTCTGGATATATAAATGTCGTTTCTTCTCTTATTTCTTCTCCATATAACTGAGGATTGACATCCCATCCTCCAGATATTAAGACTCCATCAACCATCTCAATCTGTTTTCTTATAACTTCTTTATCTGTATTTACTGGAATGATGACTGGGCTACCTCCACCTTTTAGTACTGCATTTATATAATCATTATTTACATATGACCTTTCAAGACCTGGAAACATACCATTTTCCATTATTATTAAATTTCCTAAAATCCCTATTATTGATTTCATAATTAAACTCCCAACTAATCGATTGTTTTATGTATTTATTCTATATTTATATAATTTTCCAATGCTAGAGAAAGCTGGTCTGGGCAAGATGTTGGCTTTGTTTTACACTCTATTCCTTTTAATTTTTTAATTACATCTTCTATATTCATACCTTCAACTAATACCTTTATCCCTTTTAAATTTCCATCACATCCACCTATGAAGTTTACATTTGTAACTTTATTTTCTTTTACCTCAAATTCAATTTCTGTAGCACAAGTCCCTGTTGTTTTGTATTTCATAATTAAACCTCCCAATTATTTTGTCGTCTTATCTTTATAAATAGCAATATACATGCCAAAATTTATAATTATTTTTATTTATTATTTATTTAGTATTTTCAGCAGTTTTATTAATTGTATTTTTTATTTTTAATTCTATTTGCACTTTTCTTACAAATAAAAATAGGTAATGGGTTATTTTATTTTAACCTATTACCTATCTAATCCTATTTTTAAAACCTATTAATATTTAATCTTAAATATATAATATTCTTTCTGACATAATACAAACCGAATTCTACAGATATAGAAATTTATTATTTAAATATATATATATTCAGAATATATCATTTCAATATCTGTATACTTAATTTAATTTATGCTATTGTAGAGTTTTATACCCTCTGAAGTTATTTGACTTCCACACCTACCAGATTTAGATGATATATATCCACATTCACTCAAATAAGACAGCACCTTTCTAACTTTACTTTCAGAAATCTCAATCCCTTCCTCCAAAAGTTTTTCGATTATAAATCCTCTTCCAACTCCAGAAGATGACTCCCTTCTTTCATATAAAATCCTTAGTATTTCCTCAAATTCTTTTTTTGTATAGCCAAATCCATCTTCATAATTAGTAGCACATTCTACCTTTATATATGGTGGTAAGTCATCTCTAAAAACCATGCTGTCACACATTAGACTTACATAAGAAGCAACGTTTTGCAACTCTCTTATATTTCCTGGCCAATTATATTTTTCTAAAACAGTTATAACCTCAGGTGAAAGTCTTATATTATTTTTCAAAAAGAAATTCATAAGTGTTATTATATCTTCTTTTCGATTCCTTAATGCTGGTACATCTATTGGCAATACATTTAGTCTATAATACAAATCTTCTCTAAATTTTCCTTCTCTTATCATCTTAGGTAAATTTTTGTTTGTTGCTGCTATTATCCTAACATCTATATTTATAATATTATGAGAGCCTACAGGCATAACTTGCTTCTCTTGGAGTACTCTTAGTAACTTTGTCTGTAATAATGGAGGCATATCTCCAATTTCATCTAAAAATATAGTTCCATTGTTAGCAAGTTCAAATAAGCCCTTCTTTCCTTCTCTTAAAGCTCCTGTAAAAGAACCTTTCTCATATCCAAATAGTTGACTTTCTAATAGACTATCTGGAACTGCTGCACAATTGACTGCTATAAATGGTTGATTTCTTCTATTAGAAGCATTATGAATTGATTGTGATAACAATTCTTTACCAGTACCACTTTCTCCTATTATTAACACAGAAAGGTCTGATTTAGATATTTTTTTAGCCAATTCTATACACTTTATCATATTTTTATTTTTAGTTTTTATATCTTTAAATGTATATTTTGCTATTTGCCCTTGTTCTCTTAATTTATTAGTAAGATTTTGTTCTAATTTTTTTATATACGTTATTTCTTGTAGATTATAATATACACCAGCTTTATTTCCCATAGAAAAAATACTTTTTTTATTTACATTTATATATTTTTTATTTGTAAATACGACTTCATCAATTATTTCTTTGTCTCCAAGTAGAATGTTTAAATCTTTAGAAATAACTTCTTCTATGTTTTTACCTTGTGGATTCTCATTTATACCTAAAATTTTTAAAGCTTCTTTATTAAACGTGTTTATAACACCATCTGCTGAAGTAAATATTATTCCATCTTTGGATAGATTTAATATAACATCTTGTTCTTCTATTTTTAGAAACAATTGTCTATAATTATCTTTAACTCCATTATCTAGGCTTATTAAGCTCTCAGAATATGCCATTAAGTTTTTACGTATTTCTTTAACATCAATTCTAAGACCATTTATTATTTCTATAAAAGTAGATATATCAATATATCTATTACCAAGGTCAATTACTTTATTTATATATCTTGGTACTTTTTCTTTTACTCCAGGCGTTATAGCTATATCTATATTTTTATAAATTTTTCCTTCAATATAGGGAGTAAACTTTAAATTTTTTACTCCCATCTTGTAAAATAAGCTTATCGTTTCTAAGGTAGTTTCTTTTGTATCATTTACAACCAATACCTCTGTTCCATTGGGTATTGAAAATAATCCATATATTTCATTTTCCTTAAGAGTTCTCCTTACCACTATAATCTTACTATCTTGTACTAAATGCTTTCTCATGCTATTTAACCTATCATCATTCATTACTAATACAAAATCACCTTGTATTTTATCATCCTCTTTTAAATTTTCTAAATAATAATGGTTTATATCAATATAATCGCCTAAAACCAAGCGTATATTTTCTTCTAAAAAAGATGACAATTTGGTTATTTTATCAGTTACTATAGCTATTGATTGTTTCATATTTATACCTCTTATTTATACAGCATACAATTACTTATATACCACTTTATTCCTACCCAGTTGTTTTGCTTTATATAGATTTTTGTCAGCCTCTTCTAGTATATTTTTACTATTCGAAATATGAGCTACACCTGCACTTATAGTCACAGTCACATCTTCATTCCATTTTTTATTAGCAATTGCAACCCTTATATTGTCAATGATATCTACTACCTCTTCTCCAGACTTATTTCTTATTAACACAGAAAACTCTTCTCCTCCATACCTAAAAATTTTGTCTCCTTTCTCCAACATAGCACAAATAGTATTTGTTATACCCTTTATAACAACATCACCAAATTTATGACCATAATTATCATTTATGAGTTTGAAATTGTCAATATCTATCATTACAAGTGCAAAATTATCATCTTTCTCTCTGTACTTTTTATACATAATATCAAAACTTTTTCTATTATAAACATTTGTAAGCCCATCATGTAAATTTTGTGTTTTAAAATAATTCAGTCTATTATATAAAAAAGTAGACCCTAATATAGCAATTAAAATTACTGTAAATAATATTTTATAATATTTCATTTCTTTTTTAGTTTTTTCAAATAACTCACTTTCATTTGATACTTTATCAATTATATAGAAACTAGTCTCTGAATCTCTTATACTTTTGTTCTCTTTATATTCATTTATTAACACCTTTTGATACTTATTTAAAGATTTTACATTTCCTTGTTTTTCATATATATTTAATATCTTATTTAAATTTTTTATTTTCTCTTGAGTTAACTTTCTTTCGGTAGATATCTCTAAGCTTTTTTTATAATTATCTATTGCAGAATCATAATTTTCTCTTTCATACTCTAAATTTCCCATAGCCATATAATAATACATATCTTTATCTAATATATGAACTGTTCTATCAGATTTTATAAGATAATCAGCTCTTTCTAAAAAAGTCTTTGCCTTTTGTACATTATTTTTTCCTACATATGCATTTGCCTGCATTATAGAAGCTATTATCTCAAAATCATTGTAATCATCCGCATTTACAAATTTTTTATAATCTTTTACTCTATCAGCTGTTTCAATAGCTTTATCATATTCTCCCAACTCTACGTATATTTCTGATAGATTTATAAGAGCATATAATCTAACCATCCCATTTTTTTCACCTTCATCAATATCTATCTTAAAAGAATCTTTTATTAATTTCTCTCCTGTTTCATAGCTACCTACCTTTAAAAATATGCTCGCCAAATCAACATCTAGTCTTGCTTTTTCATAATTATCCCCCAATTTCTCGGCCAATTTTATAGACTTTACAGTTAAATCTACTGCTTTAGAATAATTATTATCCATTATATACACTGATGCTAATCTTTTTTCTATATTAAATCTACACTCATCAGATAACTTTACATCTGATTCTCTCATCTTTTCTAAAGAATCAATAACTATCTTCGTTCCATCTGGAATATATGAAATAGTCTTTAACATATCCCAAACTTCATTATATACTTTATTGTATTTTTTTTCTGGGATAGATTCAAAAGAAGCCTTAACCACTTTTTTTGCTTCATCATACTTCTTATCTGCCACAAGACTTTCAGACATAGATTTTCCCTTATTTATAATTTCTCTTTCTTTCAGTCCATTTTGGTCATACTTTACAAACAAAATAATACTAATAAGTATTATGCATATAAAAATTAACTTTTTAGGTAACCTCTTCCTTGGTAGTCTAAAATTCAAAATTTTAGTCCTCCTTTTGTATATTGTAAAATGAAAACTTGCATATATATAAATAACCTCTTAATAATTAATAATACAATATATCAAAATGATTTACAACATATGCTAGAATTAAATCTTAACAAAAAAATCTCCTAAAATAATTTAGGAGACTTTAAATTTAAGCCAATGTAAATTTATAAAGTTGAAACAAGTACTTGTCTTTTAATTTTATATTTATACATATTTTTTTAGTACTATTGTGGCATTATGCCCACCAAACCCTAAAGAATTTGATAGTGCATATCTAACATTTTTTTCTTTACCTCGATTTGGAACATAATCTAAATCCAAACCTTCACCAACTTCTTGTATGTTTATAGTTGGAGGCACAAAACTATCTTCTATACTCATCGCACAAACAACAGCTTCTATAGCACCGGATGCTCCTAATAAGTGACCCGTCATAGATTTTGTTGATGATACACATAAATCATATGCCTTTTCTCCAAATACAGTTTTTATAGCCATAGTTTCGTATAAATCATTGTAATAAGTTGAAGTTCCATGAGCATTTATATAATCTACTTCTTCTAATGGAACATTTCCATCTTTCAAAGCCATATTCATAGACCTAGCTGCTCCTTCTCCATTTTCAGCTGGAGTTGTCATATGATATGCATCAGCAGTTAAACCATATCCAACTACTTCTGCATATATTTTAGCACCTCTTGCTAAAGCATGTTCTAGGTCTTCTAAGATAACGATTCCTGCTCCTTCCCCCATTACAAAACCATCTCTGTCTTTATCAAATGGTCGTGATGCAGTTTTAGGGTCATCATTTCTAGTTGACATAGCCTTCATATTACAGAATCCAGCAAAAGCAAGACCTGTTACAGCAGCTTCAGAACCTCCTGATACCATAATATCTGCATCGCCTCTTTGTATTACCTTAAAAGCATCACCTATTGAATGAGTTCCTGATGCACAAGCTGTACATACATTAGTGTTAGGACCTTTTGCTCCTAAAAATATTGAAACTTGACCAGCTGCCATATTTCCAATCATCATAGGTACAAAAAGTGAACTTACTCTTTTATTTCCTTTTTCTAAAAGAATTTTATGTTGAGTTTCTATTGCTTCAACTCCACCTATTCCAGAGCCTATTATAACACCAACACGCTCTCTATCAACTTTATCTAAATCAAGATTTGCATCTTCAACTGCTAATTTTGCAGATACTACTGCAAATTGAGCAAATTTATCTAATCTCTTTAATTCTTTTTTGCTTATATATTCTTCTGGATGAAAATTCTTAACTTCTCCTGCTATCTGAGTTTGATATGTGCTAGCATCAAAATTAGTTATTGTATCTATACCAGATACTCCAGATTTTATGTTGCTCCAGAACTCATCTTTTCCCGTTCCCAACGGTGTAACACATCCAAGTCCCGTTATCACTACTCTTCTCTTCATCGGATACCTCCACTTTTTTAAAGCTCGACTATTTATTAGCTTCTATATACTTAACTATATCACCTATAGATTTGAAGTTTTCTGCTTCTGTATCTGGTATTTCTATACCAAATTCATCTTCAAGTGCCATTATTATTTCTACTGCATCTAATGAATCTGCTTCTAAATCCTTCATTAATGATGTCTCCATAGTTATTTCTTTATCTTCTACTCCTAATTGCTCTATTATTATTTCTACAACTTTATTAAACATTGTGTTCCTCCTAAGATTTTTTATTTTAATAGATTTCTCTACTTTTTAAATTATTATTTTGATTATTGCATTACCATTCCACCATCTACATTTATTACTTGTCCTGTTATATAACTTGACATGTCACTAACTAAAAATGCTACGGCATTGGCTACATCTTCTGGTTTACCATAAGATTTCTTTGGTATGTTTGCTAGTGTTGATTCTTTTACGTCATCACTTAGTACTTTAGTCATATCTGTTTCTATAAATCCAGGTGCTACTGCATTTATATTTATGTTTCTTGATGCTAACTCTCTTGCAGAAGCTTTTGTAAATCCAATTACACCTGCTTTTGATGCACAATAATTAGTTTGACCTGCATTACCCATAATTCCAACTACTGAAGTCATATTTATTATTCTTCCATACTTCTTTTTCATCATAGGCTTAGTAACTGCTTTTGTACAATTAAACACACCTTTTAAGTTTATATCTATAACTCTATCAAAATCTTCTTCTTTCATTCTCATAAGCAAACCATCTTTAGTTATACCTGCATTATTAACCAATATATCAACTTTTCCAAATTCTTTTACAACAGAATCTATCATTTGATTTACTTCATCAGATTTAGACACATCACATTTTATAGAAGTACATTTTACATTCATGCCTTCTATTTCATTTTTAATTTTTAGTGCTTCATCTTCTCTAGAAGTATAGTTGATTACTATATCAGCCCCGAAAAATGCTAGTTTTTTTGCTATTTCTTTCCCTATACCTCGAGACCCACCAGTAACAACTGCTACTTGTCCTGTAAGATTTATCATTATATCTCTCCATTTCTATAATTTTGTACAAATTCATTAAGAGAATCTATGCCATCTATATTATAAATATTTACATTTACTTTTTTATTAGAAGCTATCTTCTTAATAAACGCTTTTAAAGTTTTTCCAGGTCCCATTTCTATAAAAGTATCATATCCATCATTTAAAAGTCTTTCTATAGAATCTTCCCAAAGAACAGATGAACTTACTTGTTTTATAAGCAGGTCTTTACCTTCATTTTTATAGTAATCTGCATTTACATTTGCCACCACATCAACTTTAGGTTTAGTTATGTTAACTTTTTCTAACTCACCAGCTAATTTTACTCCTGCTTCTTTTAACATTGATGAGTGAAAAGGTCCACTTACATTTAATTTAACTGCTCTTTTTGCTCCTGCTTCTTTACATTTTACCATTGCTTCTTCTATCTTTTCATTTTCACCAGATATAACTATTTGTCCAGGAGAATTGTAATTTGCTACTTCTACAATACCTCCTCGTATATCCTTAACTACATTTTCAAGTACACTTCTATCTAGACCTAAAATTGCTGCCATAGCTCCAACACCTGTTGGAACTGTTTCCTGCATAAATTTACCTCTTTTTTTAACTAAACATACAGCATCCTTAAAGTCAATTGCATCTGCTGCAACCAATGCACTATATTCTCCTAAAGATAATCCTAAGCATGCATTATATTTTAAATCTATTTGAGCTTGTACTGCTTTTAATACTGCCACACTATGTGTAACCATAGCAGGTTGAGTATTTTCAGTTTTAGAAAGCTCTTCTTCATTCCCATTAAACATAAGTTTTTTTAAGTCCATTTTTAAGGCATCGCTAGCCTCATCTATTACACTTTTAGCAACATCATTATTTTCATATAAATCCTTGGCCATACCCATATATTGAGCTCCTTGACCAGGAAATACTAGTGCAACTTTTCCCATCTTGCTCCTCCTGATTTACAGTTTGATTGCTGGCATAATTTCTCTTGCTTGATTTACCATAGTTTCTATAATTTCTTTACAAGTTGTTATTTCTTTTACCATAGCAGCACTTTGACCTGCCATAAATGAACCTTTTTCTATGTCTCCATCTACTGTTGCAAATCTTAAAGCTCCTGTACCTTTTTTATCCAACTCTTCAGGAGTAGCTCCATTTTGTTCCATCTTTAAAAATTCTTTTGATAATTTATTTTTTAATGTTCTTACTGGATGGCCAGTACTTCTTCCTGTTACAATAGCATCTCTATCTTTTGCTTTTAGTACTAAGTTTTTATAGTTTGAATGTACAGAACACTCTTCACTACAAATAAATCTAGTTCCTACTTGAACTGCACTAGCACCTAATGCAAATGATGCAGCAATTCCTCTACCATCTACAATCCCTCCAGCAGCTATTACAGGTATGTTTACAGCATCAGCAACTTGTGGAACTAAGACCATAGTAGTAAGTTCTCCTATATGTCCTCCACCTTCAGTACCTTCTGCTATTACTGCTGTAGCTCCTAGTTTTTCCATTCTTTGCGCCAAAGCTATTGTAGGTACTACAGGAATAACCTTTGTTCCAGCTTCCTTTAATCTATCCATATACTTTGCAGGATTTCCAGCACCAGTAGTAATAACTTGAACTTTTTCTTCTATAATTAAATCAATTATATCATCAACAAATGGTGACATAAGCATTACATTTACCCCAAAAGGTTTATCTGTTAATTTTTTGCATTCAACAATTTCTTTCTTTATAGCTTCTTTTGGTGCGTTTCCTGCTGCTATTATTCCAAGCCCTCCTGCATTAGATACAGCACTTGCTAATGATGCAGTAGCTACCCATGCCATTCCCCCTTGGATAACTGGGTATTTTATATTTAATATTTCGCAAATTTTATTCATACAATTCTCCTTCACTTGAAATCATAAAAGTAAACTTTTTATTATTAATCAACTTTGCGTATATAAAGTTAATTTTGTTGATTAAAGCATTTTAGACATTTTATACTATAAAGTCCACTTGACAACTGAAGCCCCCCAAGTTAGACCTCCACCAAATCCAACTAAAACTACATTATCACCCTTTTTAATTTTGCCTTCTCTATAAGCTTCATCTAACGCTACTGGGATAGATGCAGCAGACATATTTCCATATTTGTTTATATTTACATAAACTTTTTTCATATCAAGTTCTAATCTTTTAGAAGAAGCTTGTATGATTCTTATATTAGCTTGATGTGGTACTAAATAGTCTATATCAGTTGTATTTAAATTTGCTTTTTTAAGAGCTATTAAAGAAGTTTCTGTCATCTTTCTAACTGCAAATTTAAACACATCACTACCTGCCATTTCTATTGTATGTAGATTAGCTTCTACAGTCTCTTTACTTGCTTTAAGTCTTGAACCCCCAGCAGGTACTTTTAAGCAATCTTTTCCTTTACCATCAGAACCCATATGTGTAGATAGTATTCCACCTTCACTTACAGGACCAATAACAGCTGCTCCAGCACCATCTCCAAATAATACTGCTGTTGTTCTATCATCATAGTTTAAAAACTTAGAACAGGTTTCTGCTCCTATTACAAGTACATTTTTATAGCAACCAGTTTCCACAAATTGCTTTGCAATAGTTACTCCATATACAAATCCAGAACAAGCTGCTGATATATCAAATGCAGTAGCATTTACTGCCCCTATTGCATCTTGTACTATACATGCAGTTGAAGGCAAAGACATGTCAGGAGTAATTGTCGCTAATATAATCAACTCTATATCCTCTACGTTTAACTTTGCACATTCTATAGCTTTTAAGGCAGCTTTAGATGCTAGGTCAGAAGTTGCTTCAGACTCCTTGGCAAATCTTCTTTCCTTAATACCAGTTCTAGTACTTATCCACTCATCTGATGTATCCATTATCTTTTCGAAGTGAAAATTATCATATGATTGCTCAGGTAGATAACTTCCTACTCCCAATATTCCAGCCTTTGTATTCATTATATATTAAACCTCCAAAACGAGTTTATTCATCTTCGTTATTTTTATTTTCTTCATTATATTTGCTTATAAATTGATTAATATCTTCAACGACTTTTCCTTTTGAAAATTTTATTCCTTGATTTATGGCATTTTTTATAGCTTTAGCATCAGAACTACCATGAGCTTTTATAACGCCTCCATTTAAACCTAAAAGTGGAGCTCCCCCATACTCAGAATAATCTATAAAACTCTTTAATTTTCTTAAATCATCCTTTATAAGCAATGCTCCTATTTTACTTTTTGTGCTGGCCATAAAAGTTTCCTTTATAAGACTCATAACTGAAAGGGCTACACCTTCAGCAGATTTCAGTAATATATTACCTGTAAATCCATCACATATGATTATATCTGTGTATGCATTTATAACTTCCCTAGCTTCTACATTCCCTATAAAATTTAAATCTAATTTTTTAATTTCTTCATATGACTTTTTAACTAAATCATTGCCTTTGCCTTCCTCTAGTCCAACATTTGCCAATGCTACCTTAGGATTTTCAAGACCTAAAACTTTTCTTGAATAAATATTACTCATAGCTGCAAATTCAACTAGATTCTTAGGTTTACAATCTGCATTTGCGCCACAGTCTGCTATAAGTGTCATTCCTCGCTTTACATTCGGTATTGCCGAACATAAGCAAGGTCTATCGATTCCCTTTATTCTACCAACAACAAATAATCCACCAGCAAGCAAGGCTCCTGTATTTCCAGCTGATATTATAGCATCTGCCTTTCCTTCTTTTACAAGGTTTAATGCTACTACCATAGAAGAATCTTTTTTACTTCTTATAGCCTTTACTGGTTTATCTTCATTTTCTATAATCTCAGTAGTATGAACTATCTCTAATTTATTTCTATCAAATTCATAATTTGAAAATTCCTTTTCAAGTAAATCTTTATCTCCTGTGATTATTAAATCAACTTGATATTCTTTTATAGCATTTACTGCGCCTTCTACATTAGATTTAGGTGCATTATCTCCACCCATTCCATCAATTACTATTTTCATAATTTCCCTCCTAATCTAATTCTTCAAAGATAAACTTTCCTCTAAATATTTGCTCTTGAGCTTTATTGTTGATAACAACTTTTACATAATGCTTTTTATCTATATTTCTATACACTTCTGCTTTTGCTATAAGCCTATCTTGTTGTTCTATCAACTTAAAACTTTTTACATTTGCAACTCTCATAATAACTTTAGGTGCATCTATTATAGCCATTGCCAATGAATCTGCTAGAGAAAATATATACGTATCTTTTAAAGTATTAGTCTTAGAATAAATCATGTCTTGCGTAACTTCTAACATAGATATACCTAATCGCCCTACAGATAAATCAATGATTTCTCCTGTAATTTCCTTTACTCCTAAAGTCTTTACTTTTGAACTCTGAGTTTCTGCTATTGATTTGACTCTTTCTCTTAGCTCTGGTATGTTTAGACTCATTCTATCTAATCTTATAGTCTGAATACTTACATCAAACAGACTTGATAATTCTTCATCAGTATAAAAAGGATCCGTCTTTAGCATATCTATAAGCTCTTTTTGTCTTTGGGCTTTACTTTTCTTTTTCATGTTCCCTCCAAATTTTATAGCTGTAATTAGTACCAGCTACTAATAGTAGTATATAGTAACACTCAAAAATTTTCAATACTTATATTATTATTTTTCTATTTTTTAATATGCATAAAATCCACTTATTTCTCTAGTAAATCATCTTTTTTTATATGTACAAAAAAAACATGTAGAGTATACTCTACATGTTTTTTAGAAGCTATTACTTAGATACAACTTCTTTACCTTTATAATATCCACAGTCTGGACACACTCTATGTGGTAATTTTGGCTCATGACATTGTGGGCAACTTACAAATCCTGTTGCTTCCATCTTTGAGTTAGCTGCTCTTCTCATTTTTGTGTTTGATTTAGACGTTTTACGCTTTGGTACTGCCATTTACGCCACCTCCTTAGTCAAAATTTAATTAAATAAATCTTTTAATTTAGCAAAACGAGGATCTATGTATTCCTCATCGTTTGTAATTTCACTGCAAGAACACTCTTCTTCATTTAAGTTTGCTCCGCATACTTGACAAAGACCTTTACAGTTTTCACTACAAAGAACTTTATGAGGTACATTAAAATCTAATGTCTGTTCTATTATATCAACAAGGTCGATTTCTTCACCATCGAATATAAAAGGATCAAATTCCTCAAACTCATCTTCATCATAATCTTCTTCTTTTACTAAAAAACCTTCTATAGAATACTCTAATGGTATTTCTACTTCTTTAAGACATCTTGAACAATTGTCAACAACTGTAAAATTGACATCTATATCTAGATATAAACCTTTATTAGTCTTTGACACTTTCCCTTTTAAATTTACAGGTGATACTAATTTGTAAATCTCATCACAATAACTAATAGTATCAATTTTTTCACAAAAATTCAAGTCTATTTTGTCAGTTTCTTTTCTATTTATTTTTTCTATACTAACTTTCATTAAGTTCACCTCAACATATCACCAAATTTATTATACAAATCTAGCATTTGTTTGTCAAGTATTTTTACTTGATAGGCATCAGTTTACTTAAATTATTTTACTAATCTTAATGTATCTCTAGCTATCATTAATTCTTCATTAGTTGGTATTAAAAGCATTTTTACTTTAGAATCAGCAGTAGATATTACTGTTTCTTTTCCTCTAACATCATTAGCTTCTTTATCTAATTTCATTCCTAAAAACTCCATGTTAGAAGCTATGTCTGCTCTTATAGCTTTTCCATTTTCACCAACACCTGCAGTAAATACTACGACATCCAATCCATTCATCTCAGCAGCATAAGCACCTATATATTTTTGTACTTTTTTAACATAAGCTTCTAATGTTGCTTGAGCTCTTTCGTCTCCATTTTTAGCTGCATCTTCTATATCTCTGAAGTCACTAGAAATTCCAGTCATTCCATATACTCCAGATTCTTTGTTCATTAATTTATCCAATCCATCAGCATCTAAACCTTCTTTTCTCATTAAGAAAGGTAATATAGCTGGGTCTATATCTCCACATCTAGTTCCCATTATTAATCCTTCTAATGGAGTGAATCCCATAGATGTATCTACACATTTTCCACCATCAACAGCAGCTATAGAAGCACCATTTCCTAGGTGACAAGTTACTATTTTTAAATCTTTTATATCTTTTCCTAATATCTCTGCTGCTCTTTGAGATACATAGTTGTGAGAAGTTCCGTGGAATCCATATCTTCTTACCCCATATTTAGTGTATAACTCATGAGGTAAACCGTATAAATATGAAGATTTAGGCATTGTTTGATGGAAAGCAGTATCAAATACTCCTACCATTGGTACATCTGGAAGTATAGCTTTACAAGCATCTATTCCCATTATGTTTGCTGGATTATGAAGTGGAGCTAAATCTATACACTCTTTTAAAGCTTCTTCTACTTCTGGAGTTATTACTACTGAAGTTGCAAATTTTTCTCCAGCATGCACAACTCTATGTCCTACTGCATCTATTTCTTTCATTTCTTTAACTGCACCAAATTCTGGATGAGCAACAGCCTCTAAAACTAATGCTATTGCATCTTTATGGTCCTTCATTGGTTGTTCAACAACGTATTTATCATCTCTACCTGCTTTTTCATGTTTTAGTATAGAACCTTCTATTCCTATTCTCTCAACTAACCCTATACATAAAACTTCTTCATTACTCATATCTATTAATTGATATTTTAATGAAGAACTCCCGCAGTTTAATACTAATATTTTCATTATTATTTCCTCCTTAGATTTTTTTATAAATAATATGTAATAAATTTTGATTTGTAATAAATGTCTAAATAAAACTCTATCTTTTATTATTTTGTCATAGATATATTATTGTATACATTAAACGATTTTCATAAATAATATATCACCTTTTAATATAAAAGTATATACTTTTTTTTTATATTATATCATATTTCTAGTATAGTAAATTGTGTATTTTACTAATAATATATCAATAAATTAACTTAATGTAGATTATTCTTTCCCATTTGCTATAATAATATAATATAAAGCTCTAATAAAGTTATTTTAATAACATTTAATTAGTTTTTTATTATGTAGAATTTCTACATTTTTGTAAATTTTTTTACGTTTTTTAGCTTTATAATTAAATTTTTAAATTTTATACATATTGTAATAAATTACGATATATATAAAATAACTAAAGATAAAAGGAGTATTTTATGAATGTACTTGGATTAATAGTTGAATATAACCCATTTCACAATGGGCATATATATCACTTATCTAAATCTATAGAAAAAACAAATGCAACACATACTGTAGCAATAATGAGTGGAAACTTTCTACAAAGAGGTGAACCAGCTTTATTTGATAAATATACTAGAGCAAAAATCGCTGTCGAAAATGGTGTAGACTTAGTTATAGAATTACCAACTCTATTTGCTTGTCAAAGTGCTGAAATTTTTTCTCATGGTGCTACAACAGTTTTAAATTCACTAAACTGTATAAATTCTATATGTTTTGGTAGTGAAGAAGGAGATACAGAAATTCTTTATAATATCGCCGAGATTTTAGCAAATGAACCAGATAAATTTAAGCTACTTTTAAAAAAATATTTAGATGATGGTCTGTTATTCCCAACAGCTAGAGCTAATGCACTTTTTGATTATATACATCAATACAAAAAAAATAACTTTATACAGAATTCTTCAAAGGAACAATTATCAAAAATATTAAATTCATCAAACAATATACTTGGCATAGAATATATAAAAAACCTCATCTATTTAAATAGTAGTATAAAACCATTTACTATCTCTAGAGTTCAATCAGAATATAATTCTGAAGAAATTGATAGTGACATTTGCTCGGCTACTGCTATAAGAACTTCACTTAAAGAAAATATAAACCTTTTTTATTTAAAAAATGTTATTCCAGAAAAAACTTATAATATCCTAAATGAAAAAATAGATAATGGTTTTTTACCTATGTTTGATAACTTCTTCTTTGATGCTTTAAATACAATTATACTTAGAGATATAGACACTTTAAAAGATTATTTTGAGGTAAATGAAGGCATAGAAAACAAAATTTACAAAAATATTTTTACATCTAAATCTCTACATGAACTACAACTATCAATTAAATCTAAGCGATACACTTTAACTAAAATCAAACGAACTTTAAATAATATATTGTTAGGTATTAAAAAAAGTGATATACAACTTGTAAAAAATATAGATGTAATCCCTTATATAAGAATACTTGCTTTTAATGACAAAGGTAGAGAAATCCTAAAAGAGATAAAAAATAAATCTGAAATAAAAATAATAAATAAATTCTCAAATATATCATTTTCATTAGATGATGTTATTTTTAGAACACTCATAAGTTATGACATAAAATCTACAAATATATACAACTCAGTATATTATAAAAATAATAAAGACTTAATAAAAGGTCCTATGGATTTTTACACTCATCCAATCTATATAAAATAGATTTTTAAAATAACTATATTTGTAAAAAACTATTTTATTAACACTTTATACAAGACACAATAATCTTACTTTATCTACGTACACAGGCTTTTAGGATGGCAACATCAACTTAAATATTATCTAACTTTCTAAATTTAAGTAAATATTGCCATCCTAAAACTTTTACAATTTAGCTTTAGATTTAAGAGTAAATTTTAAAATATTACATTTAAATATAATTTTATATTTTTTGTTTTGCAAACATTATTAAATTAATATTTCTAATATATTTTCCCTGGATTTAAAATATTTTTAGGGTCAAAAGCTAACTTTATATTTTTAATTAACATCATATAAGCATCTGAATTTGATTCATGCAAGTACTCTTTTTTAGCATATCCTATACCATGCTCACCAGAAACTTGACCACTAAGTTCTCTAGACTTTTTATACATACAGTCAAAAGTTTCTTTTAATCTCATTTTCCATGTATTGTCATCCATACCATCTTTTAAAATATATATGTGTAGATTTCCATCTCCTGCATGACCAAAACTTTTTATTCTTATTTTTAATTTATCTTGAAGCTCGTGAGTGTATCTTATAAACTCTGCTATCTTATCTCTTGGAACAACTACATCACATTCATCCATCTGTGTAGTAGATGCCTTTATAGCCTCTAAAAATGCACCTCTAGCTGACCATATAGAATCATTTCTTTCCTGTGTATCTGATATAAATACATCTAATGCACCATTTTCTAGACATAAATTAGCTACTTTTTCATATTCTTTTTCTATATCTTCAGTACTATTTCCATCAAATGTAAGTAAAAGATAAGCATCTGATGTATTATCTGGAAACTTTTTACCTAAAAATTCTTCTGCTGCCAGTATCACATCTCTTTCCATAAATTCTATAGCTGTTGGTATTGATTTTGATTTTATTATTTTAGGAACAGTTTCTATTGCCATTGATAAATTTGGAAATGGTATAAGCAAACTTATGCTTTTCTTTGGTAAAGGAAGCAATTTTAATATAGCTTTAGTAACTATTCCTAAAGTACCTTCTGAACCTACTAATAAGTCCTTTATACTATATCCAGAACTATTTTTAACTATCTTTCCACCTACATTTATAATTTCTCCATTTGGCAGTACAACTTCAAGACCTCTTACATAATCTCTTGTGACGCCATATTTTACTGCTCTCATACCACCTGCATTAGTGTTTATATTCCCCGCAATTGTAGCACTTTTCTCACCTGGGTCAGGTGGATAAAATAAATCTCTATCTTGAACATATTGACCTATTGTCATCAACAAAACACCTGGCTCTACTGTCAATGTTAAATTTTCATAATCAACTTCAAGTATTTTATTCATTTTGCACAGATTAATCATTATTCCACCATTTATGGCAACAGCAGCACCTACAAGACCAGTACCTTGACCTCTTGGTGTGACTGGTATATTATTTTCATATGCGTACTTCATTATTTTAGATACTTGTTCAGTTTCAAGCACATTTACTAAAACTTCAGGGTACTTCTCAATCCCTCCAAGTTCATCATGTGAGAAATCTTCATTTATATTACTTCCAACTACTACATTTTCTTCTCCACAAGTATCTATTAAAAATTCTATATCTTTTTTATCAACTAATTTATACATTTCTATCCCCCTATTTAGCTGCTGATGCTATATATTTTTGATTATCATCTTTTTTATTTTCTATCTTTTCAATCAATTTAGGAATAATATCGTAAATATCTCCTATTAAGGCTAGATGTGCTACATCAAGTATAGGTGCCTTATCATCTTTATTTATGGCTACTATATAGTCAGCACCCTGCATCCCTGCAACAAATTGAACAGCTCCAGATACACCACAAGTTATTATAAGCTTAGGCTTTACAGTTCTACCACTAAGACCTATTTGTCTTTTAGCATCTATCCAACCTGCTTCTATTACAGGTCTTGTTCCTGCAACTTGAGCATTTAACTTATCAGCTAATTTATATATCATCTCCATATCTTCTTGTTTTTTTATTGCTCTACTCGCTACTATTATTACTTCAGCTTCTTCAAGACCCACTTCTTTATTTTTTTCTTTTACACTTAGTACTTTAATCTTAGATTTCAACTCATTTTTTTCTATTTCACATAATGTTACTTTACCCGTTGCATTTTCTACTTTTTCTGGTACTGAAAATATTTTATACCTTACAGTTGCAAATTGTGGTCTATTATTTGGTGTATTTATATGAGCCATTATATTTCCGCCAAAAGCAGGTCTTATTTGGTCTAAATCTGTATTTGATTGAATATCAAGTATTGTACAATCTGCTGTAAGACCTGTTCTAAATCTAGCAGCAAGTCTTGGAGCCAATGACCTACCTAGTGTAGTTCCACCAACTAACATTATTGTTGGTTTTATTTTATTTATGAAGTTTTCTATTGCTTTTGAATATGGTTCTATTCTAAAATCTTTAAATTCATCTTCATCATATATAAATACCTCATCCACACCATAAGAAATCAAATTACTGCACTTATCTCTTATGTCTTTTCCCACAAACACACAATACACAGGTTGTTTTATTTTTGATGCCATCTCACGAGCCTTACCTATAAGCTCATACGTTACAGGATGTATATTTCCATTGTGATGTTCAACATATACTGCAACTCCCCTCCATTCATCTTTATTAAGTTGTACTTTACTACTCTCTATAAATTCAAATGCACCTTTTGGTCCACTTTTGACACATAACTTACACATCTTACAGCCAGCACTTATCTCTACTATACCTGACTTTTCTTCTATAGCCCCAAAAGGACATATTTCTAATACTCCCTTTAAGTCAGTTATTTTATCTTGATTTACAACTATCTTTGACATTTATTACTCCTCCTTACACCAATTTTAATTCCTCTAATTTATTTACAAGCGCAGAACTTAGTTCATCTGCATTTCCTCTCACAATATTTTTATCTGTGTTTGGCTTTGGAGGAAATATTCTTACAACTTGAGTAGGAGAACCATTGAGCCCATAATTATTTTCGTCTTTATCTTCAAAATCATCTAGGCTATATACAGGTATTTTTCTATCTTTAGTATCTAATTTTAATTTAAATGAAGGTAGTCTTGGTTGAAAAATATCTTTTTCTACAGTTATTAAACATGGATATTCAATCTCACATACTTGTAAATCATTTGGCATATCTATTTCAACAACTATACTTTCATCTTTAACATCAATTAATTTTGTAACATTAGTAACATGAGGTATATCTAAAAACTCAGCTACTTCAGGTCCAACCTGTGCTGTATCACCATCAGTAGTTTGTTTTCCACAAATTATCAAATCTACCCTTCCCATCTTCTTAATACCTTGTGATATGGTATAAGAAGTAGCCAATACATCTGCCCCTCCAAATCTCCTATCACTTATTAATGCTCCTTCATCAGCTCCCATCATAAAGCTTTCTTTAATTACCTTCTTTGCTTGAGGAGGACCCATGCTAAGTACTTTTAGATTAGCTCCTTTCTTTTGTTTTATTCTAAGTGCTGTTTCTAAAGCATATAAGTCATAAGGATTCATTTTTGAATCTACTCCATCTCTCTTTAGTACTCCTGTAGTTTCATCAACTTCTACTGAAGTTGTTCCAGGCACTTGTTTAATACATGTCAAAATTTCCATAAAGTACACTCCTTTTTTATTTAACTATAACTGAAACTCCATCAGGTATAACTACTACTTTACTCTCTTTACCAACTATACTAGTTGCCATTTCTAAAGCTTCTCTAAAATTAAATGCATGTTTCATATGCATTTTTTTTATCATTTCAGGATTACATTTATCTGTTACCATTATTACAGTATATTTAGATAGTATTCTTGCTAGTATCTGAAATTCCCATTGGTCTGGAATTGTGTTTAATCTGCTGACACTTCTAATTTTATCTAAAAGTTGTTTTGGAGAATCTGCATTTGCCACATTTTCATAAAAAGATTGACCACCATGACCATCATTACAAGCCGCAATCATTATTATTACTCCACCTTCTCTACAAGTAGCTTCGGCTGCTGTCATCCCTTTAACAGATTGATAAATATTTTGGTCTAGTGGATATCCACCATTTGTAGTTACAACAATATCTGATTTTATAGGATTTACTTTCGATAACTCTGTTACAAATTTACACCCTTTAGTATGTGCTTTTTCGACATCACCAGCAAAAGAGGCAATTATTTTTTTATCTTTATCTATTACAACATTCAATATGAATGCTAGTTTTGCAACTTTAGCTGCATATACCATATCCTCATGAATAGGATTATTATTCAATTTTCCAGTCCTTGAATTATCACTGTCTATAAAGTCACTACAATGGTTATACATTATAGTCTTTGCAGATGCAATTCCTGGAAGTACACTTTTTCTGCCACCTGAAAAACCTGCAAAGAAATGAGGTTCTATAAAACCTTCTGCTATTAAAAGTTCTGCCTCATATGCTAGTTTGTTTATATATAAATCTCCACCTGAAGGTAATACGCCTACCTTACACATAGATTCGTCATCAGTAGACACGTGCATAACTATATCTTCGTTATCTACTATTTCTTCTCCCATTTTATAAACTAGTTCTTCTCTTGTACTTGCCCTATGAAATCCAGTTGCCACCATAATCTTCACTTCAATTTCTGGATTAACCTTCCTAATTCTTCTTAATATAATTGGCATAGTTATTCTACTTGGTACAGGTCTTGTATGGTCACTTGTAATTATGACTACATTCTTTTTCCCCTTAACTAGTTCTTCCAGTGAACTAGAGCCTATAGGATTATTCATAGATTCTTCAACTATTTCTTCTTGAGTCTTATGTTCTATATAATTATCCAATTTTGCCTCTAAAACCCCAAGAAAACGTTTCTCAGGTATTTCTAAAATCATTCCTTGTTTTGAATACGGTACTTTTAACTTTACCATTTTTAATCTCCTATTATAATAAACTATAAAATTGGTATGTGGTCATACCAGTTTTACATTTATATAATAGTACCATTATCTACCATTTGCAAGAATAATTTATTTTATAACAAACTTTTAATTTTCATTTTTTCTATAATTTTTACTTATAAAATTCATATGTTCCTTTACTTTCTCACATGCAAGCTCTATATTATTTTCTACAACTGCATTGTATATAGCCTCATGCTGCTTAAGTAATATATTTTCATTAAAGGGCTCTGCGATTATTTTTTCTCTTGCATCTTCTATAAATCCATCAAATAATTTTGATGCTGTCATAAAAAGACTTTGAATTAAATAATTTTTACTCAATGTTGCCAGTTTACTGTGAAATTTTTGGTCTAATAAAACCAACGCCCGATTATTATCTTTTTTATTAGTTTCTATTTTCATTTCATCTATTATACTTTTCAACTCTATAGCTTCAGAAGAAGTTATTCTCTTTGAAGCTAGTTTTGCAGTCTCAATTTCTAAAATTATTCTAAGCTCTAATATATCTTCAAGTGTACCATTATTAAGTTTAAAAATCATAGATAAGGGTTCTATTAAAGTTTTTTCTATATTTGTACATATAAAATTTCCTTCACCCTGTCTGCTTTCTATCACTCCCATAGTCTCTAATACTCTAATAGCTTCTCTGATGGAAGTTCTACTTACGTTCATTTGCTCAGACAATTCTCTTTCTGATAGTAATTTATCACCCTTTTTTAACTCTCCATTTAGTATTTTATATTGTATTTGCTCAATTACTTGTTCATAAACTTTTTTACTAGCTATACTATTAAACATTTTTTCCTCCAATGTGATAATCGTTGTTGTAATATATATCTATTATATATCTTAAGTCATTACATTCATATATTTTTATTACTTTTAATATAATATCTTATAACTCAAATTTACAGGTGATATTATGAAAAAAAATAAAATTATTGCTTTTTTTGCTCCATCTATCATAGTTGGAGTTCTAGTTTTAGGCATTATCCTATACCCAAATGAAGCTATAAAATCTGCAAGAGAGGGCTTTGCTATATGGTCTAATGTTTTAGTTCCATCACTACTACCATTTATAATTGGAGCAAACTTAATTGTAGATTTAAAAATAGTGGATATTATAGGATTTATTATCAATCCCATAACTAGACTTGTGTTTAATGTTTCAGGAAAGAGTGCTTTAGCTTTTGCTATATCTACAGTATCTGGTTATCCAGTGGGAGTAAGTTTGGCCTCTGAGTTTAGAAATAGTAGACAAATTTCTAAGCATGAGGCCCAAAGACTTGTGTCTTTTTGTTCTACATCAGGACCTTTATTCATAATAGGTTCAGTCGGTACAGGTATGTTCCAAAATTCAAACTTAGGTTACTTAATGATTCTCTGCCATTATCTAGGAACTATATTGGTTGGTCTTTTCTTTAGAAACTATGGTAATGAAAGTCTTCCAAAGACAAAATTGGATTTAAAAACAAACATAAAAAATATAATCAACATTAGGAATTCAAGTGGGAATGGTTTTTTTGTTCTATTTGGAAATGCTGTATTTAATGGAGTAAATACATTACTTACAGTTGGTGGATTTGTAATTGTTTTTTCAGTAGTATTTAAAATACTATCTCTTTTTAATGTAATCTCATTAATAGCATCAGTTATATATTTGCCTCTTTCATTTTTAGGTGTCAATAAAGAACTTTGTCAAGCATTTGTAAGTGGTCTATTTGAAATTACTATAGGTTGCAACAAGGTATCTAGTGTAACAAGTACTCCAGAAATTTTAAGAGCATCTTTAGCTAGCTTTTTGATAGGATTTAGTGGATTGTCCATCCTAGCTCAATGCTGTACATTTTTATCAAAAACAGATATAGACTTAAAATTATACATACTAAGTAAGTTTGCACACGGAGTTTTAGCTGCTATATTTATATTTATACTTTATCCAATTGCAAACTCTACTGTATTGGTTTCCAGCTTTGCTGATACATACAATGTTATATATAACAATTTAATCTGGTTTTATTATCTTAGCTATTATGATACAATTCTTCAAATTATAGTAATAATCTATCTAATCTCAGCTGTATTTATTGCTAAAAAGCATATGAAAAATTTATCTACAAGTGGGAAACTGATAAGATATAAAAATACTTTTTTCATTAGAAAATTTTTACGAAAAAAATAAAACTAACAAAAATTGACTAAATACTTCCATTTTTTTATTATATTTGTCATAATTTTAATAACCTTTTTAATTAGTTTAACAGCATAGTTATTTCATCACAATTTGATAATTTTATCAGAAATATTTTTCAAAAATTCTCCTTAATCACATATATCACACTTGTATAAGTTTATTGGAATATTATTCCATTATATAATATTTAATTTATATTATATAATAAATACCGACCTAAACTTACCAAATCAAACTAAGAGGAGTGGTTGAAAATGGCAACAAGACCTATAGAAATAGACGAATATAAAAAGATAATGGAACTATTACATACTGGCTTTATTTATAGTGAAAATGGCATTGAAAAAAGATTTAGAAAAAATCCTAAAGTTGCGTTGGCACTAATGTTAGAAGCTAATTTAGGTCTAAGAATATCAGATATTTTAAGATTAAAAATAGGTAATTTTAAAGGTAATATGTTAGAAATAAATGAAAAAAAGACAGGTAAATTACAATATAGACCAGTTAATAAAAATATAATTGAATCTATAAATGAACATGCAAGAAAATATAATCTTAAATCAGATGACTATTTAGTAAATATAAAGACAAAAGCTATTCAGAAACAATTGAGGATAATTTGCAGATACTTAAATTTGTATAATATAAGTACACATAGCTTTAGAAAGCTCTACGCTACTACTCAATTTGAAAAGAGTAACAATAACTTAGAATTGGTTAAGGAACTGTTAAATCATAGCTCTGTTGCCACTACACAGAGATATATAAGGGTAACTCAGCAAGCTATTAATGAAGCTAGTGAAAATTTCTTTATTGGATAATTATAACGTATACATTCTGTTATCTTATTAATTCACCAGATACTAAAAAGGAGTGTCTCAAAATGAACCTTTTAGTTCATGAGACACTCTTTTTGAAGTATTATTTTCTATTAAATCAATTAATCCACTTCCTACTGTTCCATACCCTAATATTGCTATCTTCACTGTTACATACCCCATCATTTTTATTATATTAAATTATTTATATATACAAATCAAAAAAGCTTGAGTATAAACTCAAGCCATATGACGGATTTATACTCATCTTTCAGCATAACTGCTGCAGGATTTAGCACCAACGTATAATAAAATATACTGGTTGCTGGGCTTCATAGGGCCAGTCCCTCTGCCTCTCTTGATAAGATTGCTAATTTAAATTTATGTTTAATAGTATAATACAGTTTCTTCCAAATTGTCACTATTTTTTTAACTTATTTTCATAAAAGGATATAAACTATTATCTAACTGCTCTTTTAGTGGGTTTACCTTTTTTTGTAACATTATTATTTTTAGTCTTTGCTTTTGCCTGTTCATGTCCTGGGAAAAGTATCTTAGGCTCATCAATGTTTCTCTTATAAATAGTAAATTTAAAACCAATAGCCTGCACAAATTCTGCTCTTAAAGCTTCACATACTGCATTGGCAGTTTCCTTAGCATCAAGACCTGCATTTTCTAATATAGTAACTTTTACTAACTCTCTAGTTCTTAACATACCATCTAATTGCTCTAAGAAACTTTCTGTGACACCTTCTTTACCGATTTGTGTAGTAGGCTTTAAAGTATTTGCCAAAGACCTTAAATACGCCCTTTGTTTTCCTTTTAACATATTCTCACCTCTATAATTCTATACTTAAATTATCTGTAATCTATACTTAAATTAATTGTAAAACTCAAATTCTAATTCGTAAATTTTAACCACATCTCCATCTTCTATTCCCATTTCTCTAAGCCTATCAAAAACACCTTGACTTTCCATAGCTTTTTGGAAATATTGAAGTGATTCCATATCATCAAAATTTACAGAATACATTATTCTTCTAAGTGCTTTACCTGTAACTACATACACACCATCTTCAATATCTATACTTAGCTCTTCTTCAGTACCAATATCAAGTTCTGGTCTGTACATTTCTTCTTCTGAAACTAATTCCACATCTTCTACTTCTTTTAGCATTTTAGAAACATAGGCTATTACATCGTCTATACCTTGACGAGTTACTGCTGACATTTTAAATACTGTATATCCTCTGCCTTCTAATTCACTCTTAAACTTCTCAAACTTAGTTTCATCTTCTAATATATCAAATTTATTTGCAACTACAACTTGTGGCCTCTTTGAAAGCTTTTCATTGTACAATTTAAGCTCATCATTTATCTTGTCAAAATCTTCAATAGGGTCTCTTCCCTCTAAGCCAGATATATCTACAATATGTATCAATACCTTTGTCCTCTCAACATGTCTTAAGAACTCATGACCCAATCCTACACCTTCAGAAGCACCTTCTATAATTCCAGGTATATCTGCAAGTACAAAACTATCTCCAAACTTAGTTTGAACAACACCTAGATTTGGTGTAAGTGTTGTAAAGTGATAGTTTGCAATTTTAGGTTTAGCTTTAGTCACAACTGATAAAAATGTTGATTTACCTACATTTGGGAACCCTAAAAGACCTACATCTGCTATCATTTTAAGTTCAAGAGTTATCCATCTTTCTTCTCCATCTGTACCAGATTTTGCAAAAGCTGGAGCTTGTCTTACAGCATTTGCAAAGTGTTGATTACCTTTACCACCTATACCACCTTTTGCAACTATAGCTGTATCTCCTTCTTTCTTCAAATCTGCTAGTACAAGACCTGTTGCCTCATCTCTTATTACTGTACCTGCTGGTACTTTTAATATTAAATTTTCTCCATTTTTACCAGCTCTTTTACCTTTGCTTCCGTCACCACCATGTTGAGCTTGATATTTTTTCTGATACTTAAAGTCCATTAGAGTTCTAAGACCTAAATCAACTTCAAATACAATGCTTGCTCCACGACCGCCATCTCCGCCATCTGGTCCACCAGCTGGAACATATTTTTCTCTTCTAAATGCTACCGAACCATTTCCACCATTTCCAGCCTTAACAAATATTCTTGCCTTATCTATAAACAAATTCTTCACCTACTTAATTAAAAACTTTTAATTAGCATTACCAAAAATACTATTATAAATTCATCAGTATTACAAGAAAAAGGAGTGCCTCAACACTCCTTTTATGTATATTACTCAGCTATTGCTACTGGATATATACTAACTTTTTTTCTCTTCTTGTCTTTTCTTTCGAATTTAACAGTACCATCAACTAATGCAAATAAAGTATCATCACTACCTTTTCCAACATTAGTTCCTGGATGTATTTTAGTTCCTCTTTGTCTAACTATTATACTTCCAGCAGTTACTAATTGACCATCGAATCTCTTAACACCTAATCTCTTAGATATAGAATCTCTACCATTTTTAGAAGAACCTACCCCTTTTTTAGATGCTAATAATTGTAAATTCATGTTTAACATATGGAGTCACCCCCTACTTTTTTAAAATTTTTATATTTTTTGGGTATTCCCGTTTAATTTCTTCAACCGCTAATTGAAAATGATTTAGTAATAATTGTGCGTCTTTTATATGTGTATCTTTAACTATACACTCTATATGACCTTCTTCTCCTACTACTTTTTCAAATCCAATCTTTTGTAATTTGTCTAAAGAATTTATAACTGCAATAGCATTAGATGTAACTGCAGCACATACTATATCATAGCCTATTTCAGCAAAATCAGCATGTCCCTTTAAACAAAAACCTTGTAACAAGAAATCATCATTATAATAATATTTAACCTTTATCATAACTTAACCAATAATTAAGCGTTTATTTTTTCTACAACTATCTTAGTGTATGATTGACGATGTCCTTGTTTTCTTCTGTAATCTTTTTTTGCTTTATACTTGAAAACTATAACTTTCTTAGCCTTACCTTGTTCAACAACTTTAGCTTGAACAGATGCTCCTTCTACTACTGGAGAACCTAATTTTAATTCTCCATCTTTAGAGCAAGCTAATACTTCGTTTAAAGTAACAACATCACCTGCGTTAGCTTCTAATTTTTCAACGAATAATACATCACCTTCAGAAACTTTATATTGCTTTCCACCAGTTTTTACTATAGCGTACATTAAATACACCTCCTCGGTCTCAAACTCGCCAGTACAAGGTACTTCATTTGAAGATTTAAACCTTTACTGTGCGGCATTACAATTATTAATTATAAAATATTTACATTTTATTGTCAACTATTTTATCAAAAATAACATTGGTTTTATTGTGCTTTAATGTACTATTTGCGTTTAAAGAAATCTTTATATTATATTTTTCACCAATTTTATCAATTATATCCATATAATATTCTTTTATTTGTTTAAAAATAAAATCATTAAACTCTACTATTATGTTTTTGTAAACAGTATGTTCACTTATTCTCATAATTTCTTTTTCAATACTATCTAGTACATGATGTACAGACTTTGTTGTTTGTTCACCATCACAACATGGACAATCCATTAAATAATACTTATCAATAGATTCTTTTTCTCTACGCCTAGCAACTTCTACTAAACCAAGTTTCGTCATACCTAATACTTCAACTTTTCTTTTATCTTTATTAAATTCTTCTTTTAGGATGTGTAAAACCTCATTTTGATGCTTCTTTTTATGCATGTCAATAAAATCAATTATTATTATTCCAGCTATATCTCTAATTCTAAGTTGCCTTACAATTTCTTTTGCAGCTTCAAGATTCGTTTTATAAACAGTTTCATCAAGTTTACCAGTTCCAACAAACTTACCTGTATTAACATCTATAACTGTAAGAGCTTCTGTCTTTTCGATTATTAAGTAACCTCCACTCTTCAACCATACCTTTTTATTTAATAATTTTTCTATTTGAGATTCTATTCTATATAAATCAAATACATCTCTATTTTCTTCAAGACATAGTTTATCAACATAAGTCTTATCTATATATCTTAAAATAGACTTAAGTTCAAAGTACTTATCATAACTATTAGTAATTATAGATTCAACATCATCATTTACATTATCTTTTACATATTTGGTTGCAAAATCTAAAGATTTATATAATAATTTTGGTCCCATGCCAAGTTTATATTCTTTTAAAATATTTTCATACTTTGATTTCAACTCTTCTATATCTTTCTTTATTTCATCATGGGTACAACCTTGAGCCTCAGTTCTTATTATTAATCCTAAATTTTCTTTGTTTACTGCCTTAGTAATTTTTTTTAATCTAAATCGTTCTTTTTCATCAGTAATTTTATTTGATATTGTAGTTCTATCATTGGAAGGTATATAGACAATATACCTTCCAGAAATACTAATCTCAGTATTTAATTTTGCACCTTTAGTTCCTATTTCTTCTTTATTTACCTGAACTAAAATATCCTGACCAGACTTTATAGTGCTTCCTTTTCTTAATTGTAAATAGGCAAGCTTATTAAATCCAATATCCACAAAACAAGCTTCTATTCCTGGTATAACTTTTTTTACGATTCCACGATATATATTGGATACAGTCTTCTTATTTAAATTATCTTCAACAAAAAGTTCTGTTAATCTTTCATCTTCAAGTACTGCTGTTTTCTGAGACCCTATTAAGGACTCAATAACTATCTTTTTCACAACTTCACCTCTCGAGCCTACATAGGAGTCACTAATTCCCCATCTTCTAATACATATAAATCTCTTCTCAATATATCAACATCTAATGGGTCAATATCAAGTTCAAACATCTCTAATATCTTTGGAATAAGTATATTAGTATTTAAATTAGTTTTTGAACCTGTAGCTATAGTGGCAGTAAGGGTAATATGTTCATCTTCTAAATTTAAAACATCAAAAGTCCTTATCATAGGTCTTATATCTACTTCAACCATCTTACCTTTTTTATTCTTTTTCGTTATGATTATTTCTTTATTGTTCATAAAATCGATTACTTTTCTTTTTACAAACTCTTTAGTCATAGGTCTTTTCAAATCTATATTAAACAAATACTCTCCATAATCTATCACAGAAGAAAGAGAAGGTGTTTGTCTATCAATTTCTTTTGCTTTGATAAATTCTATCCCCTCTGGAAGTTGAACTGATACTTTACTTAAAAATCCCTCTACTGATAAGTCGTCTTCTTCTATCTCAATATCTACATACTCACCTTGGCTTTCTGTACCTAAAGCCAAAGCATTACCATAACTCATCTTAGGATGAGGATTAAATCCTTGAGAATGTGATAAATTTATTTCGGCTCTTCTAAATGCCCTTTGTAATAGTCTCTGAAGGTCAAGATGTGATATATATATCATATCGCCTTCCTTTTTAAATTTTACTCTTATTATCTTACTCATATTAGCAAAGCCCCCTTCCTATATCATGTATATTTATTCCACAGCCATTGCAATTATGTCTACAATCAGAAGTGATTTTTTCTTTTTTAGCATTTTCATCTTCTCTAATTAGGAATTTTTTACTAACGCCTACATCTATATGGTCCCAAGGAAATACCTCTTCATAATTTCTAGTTCTATGTGCATAAAAATCTATAGAAAGATTATTTTTTTCCATAGCTTCCTTCCATATATCCAAATTAAAATATTCTGCCCATCCATCAAACTTTGCACCTAGTTTAAATGCATCATATATAACTTTTCCTATCCTTCTATCCCCTCTAGCTACTACAGCTTCCATCAAGCTAGTTTTTGAATCATGGTAATTGTATTTTATATTGTTGTTTCTCAATTTATTTACTAAATGTCTTTGCTTCTCAACAACTTCTTCTGTAGTGTCTTGACCATGCCATTGAAAAGGTGTAAATGGCTTTGGCACAAATGTAGAAGTACTTACTGTAACACTAAAACTTCTCTTTAGCTTTCCTCCATTTACCTTTCTATAAATATCAATAACCTTATAAGCTAATTTAGCTATTCCATCTAAATCATCATAAGTCTCAGTTGGTAAACCAATCATGAAATACAATTTGACACTATTCCATCCCATCTCAAAAGCTCTTTCTGTTGCATTTTCCAAATCTTCTTCTGTAACACCTTTATTTATAACATCTCTAAGTTTTTGAGTTCCCGCCTCTGGAGCAAAAGTAAGTCCAGACTTTCTTACTTGTTGTATTTTATCAGCAATTTCCATTGAGAAGTTATCTAATCTAAGAGATGGAAGTGAAATCCCTATATTATTAGAAGCATACTCGTCCACCAAATAATCAGTAAGCTCAGATAATTTACTATAATCACTTGTACTAAGCGATGATAATGATATTTCATCATATCCAGTATTCTTAACTAATTTATCCAATATTTCCTTAAGTCTTTTAACACTTTTTTCTCTTATTGGTCTGTATATCATACCCGCTTGACAGAATCTACATCCTCTTGTACATCCTCTGAATAATTCCAACACTATTCTATCATGAACAGTGTCTATATAAGGTACTATTAGTTTTTCTGGATAGTCTACAGTCTCAACATCTTTTATTATTCTCTTAGTAGGATTTTTAGAAATTCCATTTCTATTAGGAGTTACACTTTGAACTGTTCCATCTTCATTGTATTTTACATCATAAAAACTTGGTATGTATACTCCCTCTATACTTGATATTCTATATAAAAAATCTTCTCTAGTCGTTTTATTTTTCTTCCATTCTTTATACTCATTTACTACTTCTAAATTTACCTCTTCACCTTCACCTAATATTACTACATCTACAAAACTTGCTAAAGGTTCGGAATTATAGGCACAAGGACCACCAACCATTACAAATGGGTCTTCCAGATTTCTTTCTTCTTTTAATATTGGTATATTGGCTAAATCTAATATATTTAAGATATTAGTATATGAAAGTTCATATTGAAGTGTAAAAGTAACAAAATCGAAGTTTGTTATAGGCTCTCTTGACTCTAATGCAAACAATGGTATATTTTTTTCTCTCATTATATTTTCCATATCAACAGCAGGAGAATACACTCTCTCACAAAATACATTTTCATCCTTATTTATTACATCATATAATATATGACTACCCAAATGACTCATACCAACTTCATATAAATCTGGAAAGCAATGTGCATATCTTATCAATTCACTATTACTAGTATCTTTATGAATTGAATTTATTTCATTTCCAAGATATCTAGCAGGCTTTTCTACTTTTTTTAAGATTTTTTTCAAGTCTACTTTATTCATTTATTAAAATTCCTCCAAACAAACGCTTTATTTTTATTCTTATTTATAAGTAATATTATACACGATAAAATATTTTCTATCAAAAATATAACTAAAATATTGAATTTAAAATCTATATTATTCACAAAATAGAATATCTAAAAATATATAATGATATTTTCTATTAAATTTTTATTAAAATACAGATTTTTTACCAAATATGATATATTATAAACATAAACTATTATCTTATATGGCTTATAATGACATCTTTTGTTTCATTGACCCTAAAATGGGGTATGTTACTTGTATAATGATAAATTTTAGGAGGGTTAAAAATGAGTAAAGTTTTTGAAGTAAAAAAAGATATCTACTTTACTGGTGTAGTAGATGAAGGTTTAAAAGTATTCGACATAATAATGGAAACTGAGTATGGAACAACTTACAATTCTTATTTAATCAAGGACGAAAAAACGGTTTTATTTGACACAGTAAAGGCAAACTTTAAAGATGAATTCCTAAGCAACCTATCAGAAATTACTGATATAGCTAAAATTGACTATGTTGTAATTCATCATACAGAACCAGACCACGCTGGTAGCTTAAAATACTTATTAGATTTAAATCCTAATATAGAAGTTTTTTGCACTAAAGCTGCTAAACTATACTTAGATGGTCAAATAAATAGACCTTTTAATTGTCATGTAATAAAAGATGGTGAAGTTTTAAATATAGGTAAAAGAAATCTTAGATTTATAACTGCGCCATTCTTACATTGGGTTGATACAATGTTTACTTACATTGAAGAGGAGAAGACTCTTTTAACTTGTGATGCATTTGGTTGTCACTTTGCAAGTGTTGATGCAGATGTAGTAAACAGTGAAGATTACCTAAAATCAGCTAAACACTATTATGACTGTATAGTTAAACCATTTGCTAAGCATGTTTTAAGTGCTGTAGATAAGGTAGTAGGACTAAACATAGAATTTGATACTATATTGACTTCTCATGGTCCAATGCTTACTAAAGACCCAATGGCTGCTGTTAAAAGATATGTTGAATGGTCTACAGAGGCTATTAATAAAACTAATCAAAATCAAGTTTCTATATTCTATTTATCAGCTTATAGCAATACTTTAGAAATGGCTAAAAAGATAAAAGAAGGACTTGATAAAGAAGGTGCAAAAGCTGAATTATATGATTTAGAAGATATGACATTAACAGAAATGCACGATACATTAGTAGTATCAAAGGTAATACTATTAGGTTCTCCAACTATAAACAAAACTATGGTTAAACCTATGTGGGATTTATTCTCTGTTATAGACCCAATGGCTAACCAAGGCAAGATAGCAGGAGTATTCGGTTCATTTGGTTGGAGTGGTGAAGGTATAACTATGGCTGAAACTTTACTTAAATCTATGTCATTCAAAATGCCTGTAGAATCTCTTAAGAAAAAATTCTTCCCTAGTGAAGAGACATTAAAAGAGTGTATGGCATTTGGTGCAGAGTTTGCAAAATTAGTTAAATAGTCATTAATCTTATAAAATACTCTTATTTAAAAACAAATGAAAATGGGGCTGTATCCGAAATACAGGATAAGCCTCTTTTTCATTGTTGAAATGATGAAAATATATTTGATTTTATGCAAAAAAGAGTGCCTCATAAACTAAAAATTTCATTTTGAGACACCCCATAATTTTATATTATTTACTTTTATTAAACACGTTGACTTTTACTTTTTCTAACTTCTCTCCATGATAGTTCTCCCCTATCAAGAGCTTTTATAAATATTTCTGCAGAAGCTAGATTTGTAGCTATTGGAACATGATAAACATCACAAAGTCTTATTAAAGCTTGTATATCTGTTTCATGAGCCTGAGATGTCAATGGGTCTCTTAAAAAAATAACTAAATCTATTTCTTGCGTTACTATTAAAGAACCTATTTGTTGGTCTCCACCTAAAGGACCAGATGCCAACCTATTTATATTTAATTCAGTTTCATCCATTATTCTTTTTCCTGTAGTTCCAGTTGCATATAGTCCATATTTCTTTAAAATTGATTCATAACCTATACAAAATCCGACCATGGTATTTTTCATTTGGTCATGTGCTACTAATGCTATATTCATATACTCAATCTCCTCAATTTATGTTTACAAGTATTAAATCTAGAAATTTATTTTCTTTCTTCTCATACACACATTTAGTACTAATCCTAAATTTGCTAAAGATGTTAATAATGAACTACCTCCATAACTTACAAAAGGTAATGTTACTCCAGTTACTGGTATTAACGCAACAGTCATACCTATATTTTGGATTATCTGGTAAGCAAACATTCCCAGAACACCAACTACTATGAGGGTTCCATAAAAATCTTTTGCATCTCTTGCAATTGCTAAAAGCCTTAATAGGAATATCATAAATAAGATTATTAATACTGCCATCCCTATTACACCAAGTTCTTCACCTACAACAGCAAATATGAAATCACTATCTTGCACAGGTAAAAAATCTTCTTGATTTTGACTTCCATTGTATAGCCCCTTACCAGTTACACCACCAGAACCTATTGCAATCAGAGATTGCATAACTTGATAGTTTCCTTTTAGTGTTACATCTTCTGGATTTAGAAAAGCTTCTATTCTTATCTTCTGATGGTCTGCCATCATTAAATACAATAGTGGCATTGATACCAACAGTATGATTATCCCTCTTTTTATCAACCTTGAGCTAAGACCTGCTGTAAACAGCATTGCAAATATCATAGAGCAAAATACAATCCCTGTTCCCAAGTCTGGCTGTGCAATTAACAATCCGATAAATGGAAGCGAATAAACTACAACAGGCATGACTTCCTTTAATGTATTTAATTTATCCTTTTTGGATTCAAGTATCTTTGCATAACTGAGTATAAATGTTAATTTGACTATTTCAGATGTCTGCAAATCAAGTGGCCCTAAGTTAATCCATGACCTAGCTCCACCTTTTACTGTACCAATTCCAGGTAATAAAACGATGGTTAACAAAATAAGACTTATTATATAAAGTGCTTTGTAATACCTACCTAGAAGATTATAATCAAAAAATAGTATAACTATAATCATTCCTATACCAAGCACAAAAGCTAGTCCTTGTTTAATCAATTGAAGATATGAACCTGTTGAGTTAGCATGTGTCGCACTACTAAGTATAACAAGCCCCAAAATAAAGATAGCTAATACTGTAACTATAAGTTTCCAGTCTAACTGTTTTATCAACTTAATTGTCGACTTATAATTAATATTGATTTTTTTCAAAGAATCACCGTCTTTCTATCTTTAAACATATAATTAAATAAAAGGGGCATATACCAATAAGGATATCCCCCTTTTAAGCACTAATTACATACATCTATCTTTTATATTCTTTAGTGGTATATTAGCAACTAATGCAGATACAGGTTTGTCATCGTGCTCACCTCTGCATTTAGACATTTTTATTTCAAGGCCATCATCTTCTATTTCTGCATAATTAGCTATTACTTTTAAAATGTCTGTTTTTATCATCTCTAAAAGTTGTGGTGAACAATCTACTCTATCATGAACTAAAACTAGCTTTAATCTCTCTTTAGCAACAGACTTACTAGTTTTAGCTTCGTTAGAAAAAACTCTAAATAAATCTAACACAGATGTATCCTCCTTTGCTACTTAGCCATGCTAAACATTTTTTTAAGTCTACCAAAGAATCCATCTTCAACTTCAAGATCAAGTAGAGGAACTTCTTCATTTAGTATCCTTTTTGAGATATTCTTGTATGCTTGACCAGCAAGTGACTTAGAGTCAAGTATAGCTGGCTCACCTTTATTTGTTGATATAATTATACTTTCATCATCAGGAACAAGACCTAACAAATCTATTGCTAATATTTCTATTATATCTTGTTTGTCCATCATATCTCCACGCTTAACCATATCATTTCTAATTCTATTTATAACTAATCTTATCTCTTTTATTTCATTTGCTTCTAATAGACCTATTATTCTATCAGCATCTCTTACTGCTGATATTTCTGGATTTGTAACCACAATAGCTCTATCTGCTCCAGCTATTGCATTTTTAAAACCTTGCTCGATACCTGCTGGGCAGTCTATTATTATATACTCAAAAGATTCTTTTAGTTTCTCACACAGGTCAATCATCTGCTCAACTGAAACAGCATTTTTATCTCTAGTTTGTGCTGCTGGTAATAAATATAGATTATCAAATCTTTTGTCTTTTATTAGAGCTTGCTTAAGCCTACAAGTTCCTTCAACAACATCTACTATGTCATAAACTATTCGATTTTCAAGACCCATTACTACATCTAAGTTTCTAAGTCCAATATCTGCATCCACAACTACTGTTTTTTTATTTTCTAGGCTTAGCGCAGTTCCTAAGTTTGCTGCGGTAGTAGTTTTTCCAACCCCACCTTTACCAGATGTTATAACTATAACTTCGCTCATAATACTACCCCCTATTTTTCTTTCTATTTGTCTAACTTTGACAAATAGCTTTCGATTACAATTCTTCCATTACTTACAAAGGCTATTTCTGGGCTAATTTCTGATTCACTTTCATAATTTTCTTCATCATCTGGAGCTTCTGCAATATTATCTGCTATTTGTAATATTTTAGGATTAAGATTTCCAGCAACAACATATGCAAATTCATTACCTTCTGCACCTGCATGTACAAAACCTTCTATTTTACCCATTACAAAAACATTACCTCCTGCTACAACCTTAGCACCAGCATTTATATCTCCCATAACAACTGTATTTGATTTTGAAAGGACTTTTGAACCAGGTTTCATATCATTCAATATAACTACATCACCTTCAAATTCAATATTTTCACCAGATCTTAGGGTATTGACATATTTTGTTGGAAAATTACTATTTTCTTCAACTTTTTGATCTTCAACAAATTCCACATCAAATCTAGAAGTAATTCCTTCTTTTAATTCTAGAATCTCCATATCAGTTAAACAATCACTATTAATTTTACTAATTTTAGCCCCATTAAAAAAGCCAACATACGCTTCCAATTTGTTTATTATTTTTTCCTGTATTTCCTCAAATGGAGCTTCTCTTTTTATATTTACTATTATCCCTCTTTTATTACCCTTGAACTCTACTAGTTCTTGACTACAAATTTCTCTTAAAGACATAACAACCTCCAGAGTGATATATCATTTATATTCTTCAAATACGCTTTAAACCCTTTTATTTTTTCTATATAAAGCTAAAGTTTATACATAGATTGAGCTATCTATTAATTTGTGACTCGAAATTTATATTTTCGTCAGAAGAATTGTTAACATCATTCGTCTTGTTGTCATTTTTACTATTAGTTGGCTCTAATCCCATGTAAGTTCCAATAACTTCTCTAGTTGGTAAAAGTGAGAATACACTTGAATCACCTTGAGGAATTACACATACAACAGCTATTTCTGGGTCATCTGCTGGAGCAAAAGCAACAGTCCATGTAAAAGAACCATAATCTTGTTTAAATTTATCTATTTGGTCATCTGTTATTTTTGGATTTAATTCTTTTATAGCTTTTCTTAGATATGAAGAATTCACTTTATCAGTATCCTCCAATCTAACTTTTACTCCATCTTCTAATTCTTCCTCTAATTTCTTTCTTTCTTCGTCTTTCAAATCTTTATTTTCTAACTTCTTTTTTATTTCCTTTTCTTTAGCTAATGAAAGTTCTTTTTCTTTTTCTGCTTTCATCTTATCAGCTAGTTTAATCGCATCATTTAGATTAACATTATAAGATGACATATGACTTTTTAAATATTCATATTCATTATCTGTAGGTATTTTCCCACTTTTCTCAGCTGTACCAGTTTTTGCTGCTACATCTATCGGGAAATCAGCAAAAGCACTCTTTGCTGTACCTTGTCTTGCAACCAATTTCATACCTTTTGTCAATTCTTTTAAGTTGTCTGGCTTTTTAAAAGGTATTTTTTCTACTTTCTTCTGGTCATTGATTTTAATTGATGAATAATCACTTGAAACAGCTCTATCAACTACAGATAATTCTACTAAATTACCTCCATTTGCTATTACAGCTACATATCTTGATATTTGAGCTGGTGTATAAGCATTCTCACCTTGACCTATAGCTAAGTTGAATGTATCTGCAATACTCCATTTTGCAAAGTTGAAATAACTGAATACTGCCAAATCTGCTACATCTTCGATTCTATCTTCTTTAACATCCATTTTTTTTAGCCTATTCATTGTTTCTACTCTACCAGGAGTTTTCTTTTCTGCTGCCCAACTTACAATCTCATTGATTCTTTTTTCATACTCTTTAGGATTTTTTTCTTTAGTTATATCAACAAAATCATTTGCCATTTCTCTTTCTAAATTTGACTTTAACAGAGCTTGTGTTGATTTTAATTTATCTTCTGTGCTAGGAACTTTACCTGCTCTTTCTTCTACTTCATCTTGAAGCCCTGTATTTTGGTCAAGCCCAAACAGTTTTGCATACTCAAGTATTTTATTTGCATTCATATCTATACCAATACTTTTTCCATCTGGCCATGTTTTACCTGTACCAATCGTTGCCATATATATATTACAAGACTCTTGTATTGCTTTATATAAGTTTGTCATACCATGGTTTCCTCTACCATGGTTCCATACATAGTCACCAAAAGATTTTTTACCCAACATAATAACCCCAGGGTCATTTATAGTAAAGTTTGGATTTAAACCATTTTCCAAAGCTGCCATTGAAGTTACCATCTTAAATGAAGAACCTGGCTGGAATTCCCCTTGTGTAACCAAGTTTAAAAGTGGGCTTCCCGCTAGTAAGTCATTTGGATTCTTTGGTTGAAGTGCTTTATAATCTTCTGTAGAAATACCTTTTGCAAATTTATTTGGGTCATAATTAGGATAGCTTGATGAAGCTAGTACCTCTCCATTTTTGACATCAATAGCTATAAGAGCTGCTGATTGTGCTTTTCCTGCATATGCACTAATTGGCTTATCCCCAAATTTACTTTTAAAAGTACCTCCTTTAGAAGCAACTTCGATTATCTGTTTTAATGCATTATCTGAAACTTCTTGTAAATCTTTATCTAGTGTAAGGTATACAGTATCTCCTGATTTAGGCTTTTTAGATTCAATTTCTTTACTGATTCTACCCAATGCATCAACTTTAACCATTTTATAACCATCAGTTCCTCTTAGTCTACTTTCGTTACTCTTCTCTACTCCTGCAAGACCTACCATATCTCCATTTTCATAACCTTTCTGAAGATATGATTCTATTTGAGTGGATGGCATTTTTCCTACATATCCTAACATATGTGAAGCTAATGTCCCATTAGGATAATATCTTACTGGTTCTACTGCTATTGAAACACCAACAAGGTCCATAGCACTCTCTTCAATTTGTGCGATTGTAGTTTCCCCTACATCCTTTGCAATAGTTACTGGATTATATTGAGAATATCCTTTTGATTTTATCAAATCCCTTACAACCATTATTTTCCTTGCATCTTCATCACTTAAGCTTTTATCAATTTCTAATGCTTCACTATTTCTTACTTTTTCAAACGCTTCTTTGGCACTTAGTTTAGTTTCTTTTATCTTATAACTAGCTAACCAATCTCTCTTATCTCTTTCTGCTGTGAACATCCATTTACTAACTAAAATAGGTGGATAGTATCCATTTTCATTTAGTTTTGCCTGTAATTTTGTCGCATCCAACCTTTTATCCTCTTGAGACAATATTCCAGCTGATATAAGTTTATCTACTAAGTAATAAAAACTTTCTTTAGCATTATAATCATTTGGAATACCATTTTCTGATTTATATTCTCTAATATCTCTGTCATATGTATAATAGTACTTTCCATTTTCTACATATATAGGAAATTCATCTACATATTCTTCACCATTTTTCTCGAGCAAATTTATAAGTTTTAATGATATTTCATTTGCTCTTGAATGTTTGTTTGCATCTTTCTTATTGATATCGTTACCTGAAACTTGAACAGTAAATAAGTTTTTATTTCCTGCTAACAATCTCCCATATCTATCTTTTATTTCTCCTCTTGGAGCTTCTATTGCCAACTTTTTATATGTTTTATTCTCAGCTAACTCATTGTAATATTCATATTTAAATGTAGTCATGTAAATTATTTTTATTAAAATAGCTAAAAATATCACGCTCATGACTACTTTAATTATTTTTAGTCTATCAATTTGTTTATTTTCTTCCATGAAATCACCAACTAATCTTCTTTAAGTTTTAAAACTGCTTTTTTAGATAAGCGATATATTACTAAACCAATTAAACTATTCACTATTGGTGCTACTAGTAGACCTTTTATAAAAAGTGTTGATATGTTATAGCTTTGATAGATTATACTAGATGTACCTATATTGACAATTGAATCAATTAAACTTCCTATAAAAATTAAAACGAAAGTAATAATATAACTGCCTTTATATATCTGATCTCTCATGTACCCAATTGCATATGCAATAATAAACAAAACTAATGCGTTTACACCAAGAATTCCACCAACGGTTATGTCTTTAATAAGCCCTATTATGGCTGCTATAATCCCACCCTCTAATTCATCTAAATAAAGAGAGATTATAGTTACATATATAAGAGCTAAATTAAAGCTTATGCCAAAAATATCTATATAATTTGTTATACTATTTTCTATAGTCATAAGCACAATCCCCAATAGACAAAGTAAAACTTTTTTCATTGTTTTTATCCCCTTTATCCTATATTTCTTGGTTCTATGACTACAACGTCATTTATATTTTTAAAATCAACATAAGGTTTTACAACTACATATTTTAATGACTTATCTTTATCATCAACCACTTTTTCAACTTCACCAATTGGTATACCATCTGGGAAGAATCCAAGACCTGATGTTGTTATTATATCTCCTTGAATTACATTATATGATGAGTCAAACATATATCCTTGCAAATATCCTTTGCTATTATAACTATCTTTATTGTCTAAAGTAGTATTTTGAGTAATTGTACCTTTAGCACTTGCATCCTTTGCTAGTTTAAAACTTACAGATGCCTTAGAATCCAATAGTGAAATTGCCTTACTATAATTGTTGGAAACTTCATAAACTATACCAACTAACCCACTGCCATTCATAACTATACTGTCTTTTTTTACACCTGAATTTTTTCCTGCACCTATGACAAAACTCTCATACCAGTTTCCATCATTTTTACCAACAACACTTGTAGAAATACTTGTCGCCTTATATTCTTCTTGTACAAAGTTAAGTGTCCTTTTTAACTCTTCTAGTGATTCTGTTTTATCTAATTTCGCATTTAAAGCTATCACATCTTTTTTAAGTTTTTCATTTTCTTCTTCTAATTTTTTTACCTTTTTAGAATTATCTTTGAAATTTGCTATGTCTTTAAAACCATTTTTGATAAAAGAAAATCCATCATTTATTCCTTTACCTACACTTGTAATAACATCTGAAGCTACTCCTAAGTTTACTGGACTACCACTAGAAAACTTACCAATTGATATACCCACAATTCCAATTAAAGTGATAGCAACTACGCCCGTTGCTATCACTTTAAAATTAATCCTTTTTTTCTCATTTTTGTTCTTGTCAAATCTCAAGGCCATCACCAACTTTTAATTTTTAGCATTCATCATTAATACTTTTTCAAAGATTTCTTGGTCTTCAACAGATTTTCCTGTTCCAAGCGCAACACAATCAAGAGGTGTTTCTGCTATTTGTACAGACATACCAGTTTCTTGTGTAATAAGTTTATCAAGACCTCTAAGCAAAGCTCCTCCTCCTGTTAGCATTATTCCGTTTTCCATTATATCTGATGCTAATTCTGGTGGAGTTTTTTCTAGTGTAGATTTTATCGCATCTACTATTGAACTTACAGGTTCTTTTAATGCTTCTCTAACTTCTGTAGAGCATATTTCTATTGTTTTAGGTAACCCTGAAATTAAATCTCTACCTCTTATTTGCATATTTATTTCTTCATCATCTTTAAATGTAGAACCTATGCTAATCTTAACATTTTCAGCAGTTCTTTCACCTATCATAAGGTTATATTCTTTTTTTACATAAGCAACTATAGATTCATCAAACTCGTCTCCACCAATTCTTATAGATTTAGCAGTAACGATTCCTCCCAAAGATATTACAGCTATTTCTGAAGTACCTCCACCAATGTCAACTACCATATTACCTTCTGGTTCTTCAACTTTTAATCCAGCTCCAATAGCCGCTGCCATTGGCTCTTCTATAAGGAATGCATCTTTAGCTCCTGCTTGTCTTGCAGCCTCTTCTATAGCTCTCTTTTCTACTTCTGTAACTCCAAAAGGAACACATATAGCGATTCTTGGACTTACAACACCTTTTTTGTCAGCTGCTTTTTGTATAAAATAGCTAATCATTGACTGAGTTATATCAAAATCAGCTATTACCCCATCTTTCATAGGTCTTATAGCTACTATATTTCCTGGTGTTCTACCTATCATTTTTTTGGCTTCCTCGCCTACTGCTAATACCTCTTTACTGTCATCTCTTATTGCGACAACTGAAGGTTCTCTAACAACAATACCTTGCCCTTTTATGTAAACTAATGTATTTGCAGTCCCTAAATCTATTCCCATATCCTTTGTCATCTTATTAAAACTAAAAAAACCTTTTTTTTCTTTCTTTTTTTCCTTAGCCATGATTTTACTCCTTCCTACTATTAAGAATCATGTTTAAAACATTCTCCTCTTATTTTATCACATATAAAGTCAAATTATCATATTTTCTTTAAAGCTAAAGTATAATCCATCTCCAATAATTATATGGTCTATTATTTCTATTCCAATTATTTCTCCACATTTAACAAGTCTTGATGTGATATTCTTATCTTCACTTGATGGTTCCACACTTCCTGAAGGGTGATTATGCATCACTATTATCTTACTTGCACTTCTTCTTATAGCTTCTTTAAAAACCTCTTTAGGATGGACTAATGACGAGCTTAAAGTCCCTACAGATACATCTACATCAGATATTATCTCATTTTTTGTGTTTAAAAGAACAGCTTTAAAAACCTCTTTTTTTAAATACCTCAGGCTATCCATATAATACCTCTGTATATCCCAAGGATTCTTTATTTTATATTTCATAGGCTTAAAACTAGCCACTCTAGAGCCTAGCTCTAAAGCTGCTTTAATTTGGGTCGATTTTGATAACCCAATTCCATCTATATTACACAGCTCCTCTATTGTCATGTCTTCTAAATGTCTAATACCCTGAATATCTCTATTTATTATATAGTTGGCTAAATCAATAGCATTTTTATTCTTGTTGCCAGTTCTTAAAAGTATAGCTAATAACTCAGCATTTGATAAGCTTTTTACCCCCTTAGCAAGCATCTTTTCTCTGGGTCTTTCCTCTGGTGCCATTTCTTTTACCTTAATGGTTGAATTAAATGACTTTTTCAGACAAATCACACTCCATAAAAAAGATTTATACTAAAATATTTTTTTAATAGTTCACCTAGCCTTGAAATTGGAAGACCAACTATATTAAAATAATCTCCTCTAATTTCATCAACTAACAAAGCTCCATAGCCTTGTATACCATACGCTCCTGCTTTGTCAAATGATTCATTAGTTTTCAGATAATCCTCAATATCCTGTTCTGATAACGTTTTAAATTTCACATCGCTGATTACATAGTCAATTACTTTTTTATCTTCGCACAAGTTTATTAAGCTAATACCTGTTATTACTTGATGCTCTCTTCCAGATAGTCTTTTTAGCATATCTCTTGCACAAGACTCATCTTTTGGTTTTCCTAAAATAGCATTGTCTAAAACAACAACTGTATCAGCTCCAATAACAACATCTTCATTATGTTCAGATGCTACATACATACTTTTTTCAAAAGCTAACCTCATAACTAAATGTTTTGGTGCTTCACCTTCCAATATAATCTCATCAATTTCACTTTTAATTATATCAAATCTTACATTTGTATTCTCTAGAATTTCTTTCCTTCTTGGAGAGGCTGATGCCAAGATTATATTCATTTATTCACCTCGTTTGTACGTAATTTGTACCTATTTAGTCTATCACTATATTGTAAAAAATTCAACAGAAATGTCGAACCTTTTTTGTTACACTATTGTTATATTTATTACCATTAGAATAAATATACATAAAATAGAGGTATGGAAATTATTCCATACCTCTGTTTTATGTACTCATTAGAGATATGGAAATTATTCCATATCCTTATTTTGTCCATATTACAAAATTTTAATAGCTTTCTTTGGACATTTTTCCATACATAAATGGCATCCTACACATTTATCTGCATCTACCTTATGTTTTTCTTTTAATTCTCCCTCTATTGCATCAAACTTACATTGTTTTTTGCACACTGTACAACCAACACAAAGTTCTTGGTCGATAGTAACTTTCTTCTTCTTAGTTATATCACCTGATATTACTTTTGTAGGACATTTCGCTACACACTGCATACAACCTACACACTTATTATGGTCTATCTTAGCTATTTTGTCTTCAAATATTATCGCATCAAATTTACAAGCTTTTACACACATTCCACAGCCAATACATCCAGCAGTACATTTTTCTTTAACAGCTTTACCAAACTCTTTGCTATTACACTCTACAACTACCTCGTGACTTTCTGGTTTTGTGATTATTATACCCTTAGGGCAAACTTCTTTACATTTTCCACAGTTTACACACTTTTCTTCATCTATTACTGCTACTCCATCAACTATAGAAATAGCGTCAAATTTACAAGCAACTTTACATGTTCCAAGACCTAAACATCCAAATTTACACATCTTAGCACCTGAATTTAAAACATTTGCTGCTCTACAATCAGATATTCCCTCATACTCATATTTATCTTTTGCACTTGAACAAGTTCCTTTACAAATAACTTTTGCTACTTGTTTCTCACCTGCTTCAGCACTTATTCCCATTATTTCTCCAACTTTTGCACCAACATCTGCTCCACCTACAGGGCAACCGTTAACTGGTGCGTTTCCTTCAACTATAGCATTTGCAAGACCTCCACAACCTGGAAATCCACAACCTCCACAGTTGGCTCCTGGAAGTACTCCTAGTATAGCTTCCACTCTCTCGTCTACTTCTACAGCAAACTTTTTAGATGCAAAATCTAGTACTATCCCGAAGATTAAGCCCATAATTCCTAAAACTAATACAGCTGTAAGTATCACCATTTTCACCCCTCTTTTTTATAGCTTTATAAGTCCTGTAAATCCTAAGAAAGCTATTGACATTAAACCTGCTGATATAAGCGTTATAGGGAAACCTTTAAATGCTTCTGGTATATCAGCTAATTCTAGTCTTTCTCTTATACCTGCGAATATTACTATTGCTAAAGTAAATCCAGCTCCTGCTCCAAATCCATTTATTATTGTTTCTACTAAGTTATAACTTTTTTGAACATTAACTAGAGCTATACCAAGAACTGCACAGTTTGTAGTTATAAGAGGTAAATAAACTCCTAATGCTTGATATAAAGATGGACTCATCTTTTGAATTACCATTTCAACGAACTGAACTATAGAAGCTATAACCAATATAAAAGCTATTGTTTGTAAGAATCCAGTTTCAGTTTTTACTAATAAAATTTGTATAAAATAAGTTATAATTGAAGCTAAAGTTAAAACGAATGTAACTGCAACTCCCATCCCTACTGCTGTATCAACTTTCTTAGAAACTCCTAAGAAAGGACATATACCCAAGAACTGAGATGTTATAACGTTATTGACAAGAACGATACTTAAAAATAAAAGTATTAAATTCATTTATTACACCTCCATTATGCTTTTTTACTTCTTAATTTATTAAATCCTGCAAATAGGAATCCTAATGTTAAGAATGCACCTGGTGGCAATATAAATATTAATACCGGTTGGAAAGATGCTCCAAATAGTGTCATTCCAAATAAACTACCATTTCCAAGTAATTCTCTTACTGCACCTATTATTGTAAGTGCAACAGTAAATCCAAGCCCTTGACCTACACCATCAACTATTGAAGGCATAGCTCCTGTTTTGAAAGCAAAACTTTCTGCACGAGCTAGTATTAAACAGTTAACAACTATTAATGGTATGTATATACCAAGAGCCTTATCAAGAGCAGGAACGTATGCTTTTAAAAGCATACCTACTATTGTAACAAATGTAGCTATAACTACTATAAATATAGGTATTCTTATCTTATCTGGTGTAATTTTTCTTATTAAAGATATAACTAAATTTGCACATATTAAAACTGCTGCTGTTGAAAGACCCATACCGATTCCATTTATTGCTGAAGTTGTAACGGCTAGTGTTGGACACATACCTATAACTTGAACAAATGTTGGGTTCTCATCTATTAGCCCATTTTTAAATACTTTAGCTAAATTCATAATTAACCCTCCTTATTTATTAAGAGCACTATTGAAAACATCTATAGCAGCATTTACTCCTGTAGTAACTGCTGTAGATGTAATAGTTGCACCTGATATTGCTAATATTTGATTATCTGCTGTTGTACTTCCTTTTGCTACTTCAAGAGGTTCAGCAGTTTTTCCTTTGTATTGACCCTTAAATGCATCATCCTTAGCTTTTGCTCCAAGCCCTGCTGTTTCTGACATATTACCAATGTCAACGCCTGTAACTTGACCATCAGATGATATACCTACCATAACTTCAACTTCTCCACCATACCCACTTGGCTTAGCTTTTAAAGTATATCCAACTACCTCAGAACCATCTAAGCCTTCATACACTTCAGCTATAAGATTATCTCCAAGGTTTTTATAAGTACTTTTATCCATTTCTTTAAACTCTTTTGCTTCTGGAAGTACTGCTTTTCTAAGTTCATTATTTGCTTGTATATTCCTTTGTTCTATTACTGGAGCTGTAACCTGATTTGTAGCTCCAAGTGCTAATGCAGCTATCGCACTTATAGCAAGTAAAGTTCCACCTAATCTCACCATACTATTCATTATTTAGCCACCTCCCCAAATACTCTATTTCTAACAAACTTATCTATAAGTGGAGCAAGACAGTTTACTAGTAGTATTGAGTAAGATACACCTTCTGGATATCCACCATACATTCTTATAACAGTCGTTATAAGACCAGCTAATACAGCGTATATTATTTGACCTTTTTTAGTCATAGGCGAAGTCGTATAATCTGTAAGCATGAAGAATCCACCTAACATAAGACCTCCAGCAAACAGCTGATATATTGCGAAACTTATATTAAATCCACCTAAAAGAAATGTTAATATAAATACAGTTGCTATGTAAAATACTGGTATAACATAATTTATTATGCCTTTATACATTAGGTATACTCCACCTAATAATAATAATATTGCTGATGTCTCACCTATACATCCACCAATATTACCAATCATCATATCAGCAAGCCTAATTCCATTGCCAGAAAGGTCTGCTAATCCTGCTGCTCCATTTTTTAAAAAGCTTAATGGAGTTGCTGTAGTAACTGCGTCTAAATTTTCACCTATCCAGTTGACACCTGGTTGAGTCCAAGCAGTCATTGCTACTGGGAATGATGCTAATAAAAATGCTCTTGCAGCAAGTGCTGGATTGACAAAGTTACATCCAATCCCACCAAATACCATTTTAACTACTAGTATTGCAAATATACCTCCTACTAGACACATCCACCAAGGAAGTGATGCTGGCACGTTAAATGCTAATAATAATCCTGTTACAACAGCTGAAAAATCTCCTATAGTACTTTTTTGCTTCGTAAATTTTTGATATAAAAATTCAGTACCTACTGTACCAAGTATACAAAAAAACATAGCACTCAAAGCATTAAGTCTAAAGAAGTATACTCCTGCTACTGCTGCTGGAAGGAGTGCTATAATAACTTGTTTCATTATATATGAAGTATCTTCATTACTTCTCACATGAGGAGAAGATGATACTATCAACTTATTTTCCATCGTTTTTCCCCCTTAACTTTCTTTATTTCTGAGCAGCTTGCTTTCTTCTCTTTGCTCCTATTTCTCTCTTTGCTGATCTTATAGATTGAAGTAATGGTCTTCTTGCTGGACAAATAAATGAACAAGACCCACATTCTATACAATCCATTGCTCTATGATATTCAGCCGTGTCATAGTCATCTTTTAAAGAATATGCACTTATGAAAAGTGGTTGTAAGAATGCTGGGCATACATCTGTACATCTTCCACATCTTAAACAGTTTTGAATATCTGGAGTACGTGATTCTTCTTCATCCAAACATAAAATTCCTGAAGAACCTTTATTAGTTGCTATTTCAGTAGTATACTGAGCTATTCCCATCATAGGTCCACCCATTATAACCTTACCAATCTTCTTATCTTCTTTAAATCCACCACATTGTTCTATTATTTCTGAAACTAATGTTCCAACTTTTGTTATTAGGTTCTTCGGTTCTTTGATGCAACTACCTGTTACTGTAGTGATTCTTTCTACCAAAGGCATACCTGTTTTAATAGATTTAGCTATTTGTGCTGCTGTGGCAACGTTGTCAACAACTGCACCTGCTGCTATTGGTAATCCACCAGATGGAACTTCTTTGCCTGTACACGCATAAATAAGTTGTTTTTCTGCTCCTTGTGGATATTTCACTTGAAGACCAACAACTTCTATTTCACTATAATCTTTAGCTACATTTTGAATTGCTTCTATAGCATCTGGTTTATTTGTTTCAATTCCTATAAATCCTTTTTTAACATCTAATACCTTCATTAATGCTCTTAAGCCAAATACAACATCTTCTGGATTTTCCACCATTAATCTGTGGTCTGCAGTTAAATATGGCTCACATTCTGCACCATTTAATATAACTACTTCTGCTTTGCTATCTGGCGGAGGTGATACTTTTACATGGTTAGGGAATGTAGCTCCACCCATACCTACTATTCCTGCCTCTTTTATGATACCTACTATGTCTTCTTTGCTCAAATCCTCTAACTGACCTTTTGGTTGAACACTCTCATGTAATTCTTCCTTAAAGTCGTTTTCGATAACTACACATTGAGCTGAACCACCTGGTACTTCATGTTGTTCAATAGCGATAACTTTACCTGATACTGAAGAATGAACATTACATGAAACGAACCCTTGTTGTTCACCTATTTTTTGCCCAAACTTTACTTCATCACCAACTTCAACAATAGGTTTAGCTGGTGCCCCTATATGTTGCTGAAGAGGAATGTAAACAATCTTTGGAGCTTGAGCTTTTTCAAGTGCCTTTGTGTTAGAGTACTCTTTTCTATATGGAGGATGTATCCCTCCCTTAAAAGTTAAGAGTTTCATTATTTTACCCCCTTATCTATAAAAAAACTTTTTTTCTGCCTTCTATAAGTATACTATATATATTAAAAAAGCTTAACAATTGTTAAAAAAATATCCGCATTTTTATAATTTATTTTATAAATCAAGCTCTATATATTAAGTCAAAGCGAGGAAAAGGATTGCTTAATTACACAATCCTTTTTATATATATTTCTAAAGTCCAAATATTCTGTATTTTATTTTATAGAATTTATAAACAGAGAATACTCTTGCATAGATGATAAAAGCAGACTTTTACTTACACTATATTTTTCTTCATTTGCAGCTTTTGAAGCTGTATCAATTTTTTCATTCACATTCTTTACATACTCTATTAAATTATCTTTAAATAATCTCATTTCAGAATAATCAATCTTTTCAGCTTCTTTTGATATATTTTGTGATATTGCCTTTCTATTTGTCAAAATAGTATTATATTTTTCCATATCTACATTATTTTCAGCATTCGACCAAAAACTTGATTCTTCTTTAAAGTTTGTTATTAATTTATTTAATTCTTTAGATATACTGTCTATATAAGCGTAATTACTTGTGTACTCTAAAGACAACATAGGTGCATCTAAGTGTGATAAAAATGCATCTGGAAACACCTTTCTTACACTGCTTATCTGCTTTCTAACATCATTTTCATCAAAAGAAGAATATGTCTGTATTTTTTTTACTCCATCCTTCTCCATAACTGAAAAAGGTATATCATTATTGACTAATGATGTTTGTATTTTTTTCAAATCATCATTATTATCTATTGCAGCAACTTGAATAGTATACATATCCCAGCCTTCTATAGTAGCCAATTTCACTTCTTCTGGTTCTTTAGCGTTATTTACTGTTTTTTCTGGATTAGTTTCTTGTTTATCATCTGAATTGGTTTGTGATTTAGATTTTTTTCCATTTTTTATTGAATTTAATTCATCAGATATATCTTTATAAGTTATATCTGATGAATTATTTAGAAATGGTATTTTAGCCGATACATACTCCAATATTTCTCCATCTTTTATTTTTGTATAAGAATAATAGCCAATAAGACACAAGCAAGCAATCGTTATAACATATTTACGCAAATCAATCTTATGTCTATTATTATTAAATCCTCTGTATATCGTTTTTCTTCTATTCATTAGTTTGTCCCTCCCAAAATTATATTATTAATAAAGTATATTTTTAAGAGTCACAATTTATGAATATAAATAATTATTTATTCTAATTTTTTAATAAGAAATTGTATTTATTAAGCAAATCTCCTTGCCCCAAGTAATGCTTTAGACCAATATGAACTGGTTAAATTGTCCACTTTAACCTTGTTAGGATTAGTCTGAGTACCACTACAGTGAATAAATTTACTATTACCTACATATATACCTACATGATTAGTTGTTCCATCACCATCAGTATCAAAATAAACTAAATCTCCTGGTGCATAATTCCCCATAGAAATTGCACTTCCAGATTTAGCTTGCTCTCTAGAAACTCTAGGAATAGAAACACCTACAGAATTTTTAAAAACATATTGTGTAAATCCAGAACAGTCAAATTTATCAGGTCCTGAAGCTCCCCATTGATATGGTATTCCAATAAGAGTATATGCAAAATCTACTACTGTTGAGCCTTTTGCTGTAGACTTATCTGAATTTCCAGTAAAGGATGAATTTGAGTTACTATTAGATTGAGAATTCTGATTAGATGATGAATTTGGATTTTCTTTTGTACCTTCATTAGTCTCAGAAATATAACTGGCACTCACCCATCCAGTTGTTCCACTCGATAGCTTTACCTTATACCAACCATTATTTTTAGCCTTTAATTCAACAACATCTCCACCATTTAATTTTCCTATTATAGAATAGCTTGTCCCAGGACCACTTCTTACATTTAAGCTCACAGTAGATATTACCTTACCATTTTTTCCCTCAATTGCCTCTTCACTAGATGGTTTTTTATCAGAATTATTAGTACTACTTGAACTAGAATTATTTGAATTAGAATTATTTGTCCCAACATCTTCTGACGTTTTTGAGATATATTGACTACTAGCCCATCCAGTAACTCCATTTGATAGTTTTATTTTATACCATCCATTACTTTGTTCTAATAACTTTACTACATCTCCATTATTTGCTTTACCAACTAATGAATAGTTAGTACCTGCACCACTTCTTACATTCAGTCTAGAACTCACATTTACTTTACCATTTCCACTGATAGTTGTTCCACTTGAAGTTGAATTATTTTGGTTTGATGTACCTTCAGACGAACCACTTGTTGATATGTATTTTGCACTTCCCCATCCAACAACAGAACTTGATACCCTTACTTTATACCATCCATTAGATTTTTCTAAAATTTCTACAGTTTTCCCTTTGTATAATTTTGCTACCTTGTCGCAATCAGAACTTGGCCCACTTCTTATATTCAAGGCACTTGCTGTCACTATTCCTTTTTCAAGGGCACTTGCATTTATGGAGCTAACAGATACTGCTACTGCTCCAATTCCTAAAGCCGTTATAGCTTTCTTCACTACTATCACTCCCCCAACAAATTTTTATAGTCATAAAGTCATAACATTATTATCCATTTTTAATACCTACAATTTAATGATAACTTATTCTATTATTAATTGTAAAGAAATTATAAACATATACTTAAAATTAATGATTTTTAGGAAGTATTTCAATCCAATAATTATCCGGGTCTGCTATAAAATAAATTCCCATACTTTCATTTTCAAAACATATGCAATCTAAATCTTTATGAAGTTTTTTTGCCTCATCAAACTCCTCAACTTCTAAAGCTAGGTGGAATTCATTATCTCCTAAATTGTATGGTCTGTCCCAATCTCTAAGCCAAGTTAATTCTAATGTATGACTAGTAATGCCATCTCCTAAATAAACTAATATAAAACTTCCATCTTCTGCTTCCTTACGCTTTACTTCTTTAAGCCCTAAAGCTTTTTTATAAAAATTTAAACTTTTTTCTAAGTCAGTTACATTGAAATTGTTATGGCAAAAATTAAACTTCATTTTGAAATCACTCTCCAATTTTTATTTTTTTTTATTATATCATTATTATAAATTTATTTAAATCACATTAAGTTAAAAATTTGAATAATTGTGTTCAATTACTAAATAGTGGTAAATTATTTAAAATAATATGTCAAAAAAAGAATAAGCTCTTTCAAACACATAAAAAATTTATAACCTAGTTATATTTAATCATGCAAATTGACAGAACTTATTCTTTAAAATTTTTATAATTAATGTTTCACTTCATCCAATTCCAAGTAAATCAATTAAAACTTTAATTTTTAATCTTTTCTTTGATAATATAATTTATTACTTTTTTTCTAATATCCTCAGCATTATAATCATCTTCTACTTCTATATCCAAAAGTTTTGCTATTGACTTCATATCTTCCCTAGTCTTTGACCTATAGCTCGATATTAATTCATCTTTTATTTTCTCAGGTTCTAAAAGATATTCTTCATCTCCTCTTTTGAAAACAACATATTTTTGAGCATATGAACTTCTATTATAGTATATATATCTTGATATTTTTCTTAAAATTTGATTATATGAAAGCCGCTTGTTAATATCAAGTTTTAAATACTCTGAAAAGGCAAATAGCTCTTTTTTTGATTTAAATAATGCTTCTTTCTTTATAGTTCTTGATATCGAAGTTACACTTTCTTGATATGCACACTTTTTTAACATTTTTAAATATACTCTATTAAGACCAATACTTTGATTGAATTTTTTTATGTTATTATTAATAATCTTATCCAAGTTACCTTCAAAGTATTTTTTTGCTCCTTTTTGTGATACATAACTCTCAAGTTCTTTGTGGGCCATATCAAGTATCATTTTTTTTAAATCCTCTTTATATCCCCTAGATTCCATGATACTCCCTCCCTTAGCTATTTATAGTATATTCAAAACGTCTAAGAAATGTGAGTCATTACAAATTTTTTTTACTTTTTATGTATATATTAATTTAAAAGAGGAGATAATAGTAATGTAAAATCAAACATACTCAATCTCCCCCATTTTTAGACCTCTATTACTCCCCAATAGAGGTCTTTTTTTAGTTTATTTTTTATTCAATTCCCTTTAATTCAAATCCTAACTCTGCTATTACTTCTTTTAACTTTTCAATTGACACATCGTCTTTCATATCTACAGATGCACACTTGTTTTCTAAATCTACATCTAAAACTTTAACACCATCTATGTCTTCTGTTAATGCAGTTTTAAGATGATTTACACAATGACCACAACTCATACCTTCTACTAATAGTTTCTTATTCATTTAATTACCTCCTTATACCCTATAAGGGTATTTTATCATATAGTTTATACTTTTTAAATAGCAATTAATCATTTAATTTAATTCATTCGATTTTATATCTAGATTAGATATTCCGTCATATACATCAAAATCATTTGGAGTAATTTTACCTTTTAATCTACTATTACTTACAATATAGTTGTTTCTGACAGCTAAACTTATAAATGTTGCATTATCTTTTACATATGTCTGTACATATTTGTATGCTTTTTTTGTTTCAATTTCAGATGAAGAGCTTGTAAGTGCAGACATATATCCATTTAACTTATCATCAGTATATCCACTACTTGCTATGATACTGCTTGCATCTGGTATACTTGATAATTTCCACCCAACCAATGCTAAATCATAGCTTTTAGAATTAAGAGCATTTTTCATGTCTTTATCTGATAGTTGATTTATTGTATTATTTATTCCTATAGCTTTTAAATTTTCACTTATTATATTTGCAGTTTTTATTCTCTCACTGTTATCTCTGTTTACTATTATTTTTAAGTTCATCTCAGAAAGTCTTTTCTTTACTTCCTCTTTTTCTCTCTTTTTTTTCTCCTCAGCTTCCTTTTTGATTCTATCCTCTTCTGCTTTTTTAGCTTTTGCTTCTTCTTCTGGAGTAAGTTTCTTTGTTTTCTTTTTAGTTAATTTTTTCTGCTTTTTTTCTGTTTTTTTGTCCTTTGGATTTACTGGATTTACATTTGCATATTCTACTTTAGCAAGGCATTCTATTGCTTTATCTTTACTAAACTCTAAATCTTTCATTTCGCTATTATAATATTTTGACTTTGAATTAAGTGGAAAATTAACTGGAGTAGCATCATCCATATAACCTTCACTAATAATTCTATCTTTATCTATAGAATGCGCAATTGCTTTTCTAAAATTAACATCTTTGAAAAAAGGATTATTATAATTAAATAATACACACTCATAATCTCTACCTTGATATTTTGTTATATTAAACTCTTTTTCTTGAAACTTACTTAAATCATTTAATGTAACATTGGTTATATCACTATCAAGAGCCATAACCATAGATGTCCTTGCATCTTCATTAGGCACCATACCTACTTTTATGTTTTTCATAGTATTCGGAACTTCTTCATAGTAATCCTTATTTACAGATAAAACCAGTCCTTCTCTTTCTGTATATGATTCTATTTTATATTTCCCATTTCCTATCATATTATTATTCTTGTCATTTACATCTTTTGAATCTAAATGATTTTGAGATACGATTGGAAAAATTAAACTATCAATCGAGAAAGCATATCTAGCTTTAAATTTTATTGTAAAATCTTTATCTGATTTAATATTCACAGAAGCTATGTTTTTAGTAAATTCATTATATGGACTATCTGTACTCTTTTGAATTAAACCAATAGTATAATTTATATCATTTGAAGTAATAGCTTTTCCATCATGCCACTTTGCATCTTTTAATTCTATATCTATGCTCATTCCATCCTGAGCTATATTATACTCCTTAACTAATTGAGGAGTTACATTGTAGTTCTCATCTATCGCAAATAAACCATCATAAACTAAATTCATTATATAACCAACAGACTTGTCAGTATTAGTTATAGGATTTATAGTTTTTGGAGTTACCATTGTTAGGTTTATATACTTAGAATTTATAGAACTTTGACTTTTTAAACTTGAATCGCTACTACTTTGTTTTGTTTTAGTATTACTACAACCAACTACCATAAGAGTTATAGCTAAAATAAATGTTAAGACTTTTATTCTCTTCATTAGTTTTTTCCTTTCTTGCCATATATCTCATTATAATGTTTATAATTATTTTTAACTTTTTCTACATATTTTGAAGTTTGCTCAAAAGGTATGTCATGTAGATTTTCTCCATCTTTACTATAATCATTATTTTCTAACCACTTCCTCACATTACCTGAACCACCATTATATGCAGCTATCACTAAATCCAATTTACCAAATTCTTTGTATAATTTATTCAAATACCAACAGCCAAGTCTTATATTAGTCTCTGGGTCGAAAATATCCACATTTTTTAGATTTAGTTCCTCTGCTCCCCAATCTCTAGTTATATCTAATATTTGCATTAATCCCTTTGCTTCTTTTTTTGAAACAGCAGAACTATTAAACTTACTTTCGGCTTTTATAACACTGTAAACTATATTTTCATCTAAATTAAACTCTTTAGAATACTTTTCTACATATTCTGAATATTTTTTAGGAAATAAAAATTTATGTATTACTTTGCTTTCCATTAATAGTGCTCCAAATAAGATTATAAAAATAGATAGAATCAATACTTTCTTACTATTCACGCCAATTCTCCTTCATGTACTCAATAAATTTATGTGCTTTACTTTCTAATTCAGTTATTGTTCCCGAATTATCTATTATATAATCACCATATTTGGATTTTTCTTCCTGACTCATTTGTGAATTTATCCTACTAAGTGCTTCCTGTTCACTGCAATTATCCCTCTTTTGTATTCTACTAATTTGTACTTCTTGTTCGCAAGTAACTACTAATAGCTTGTCAACCATCTCTAAAAAACCACTTTCTACCAATATTGCCGCATCTAAGACTACTATACTTTCACCTTTTTTTCTCAACTCTTCTATTTCACTTATTATTTTTTCTCTTATTCGTGGATGAGTCAAATTATTTAACTCCTTAAGTTTTTCTTTACTATTAAAAACTATTTTCCCAAGAGCTTTTCTATTTAGAGTTCCATCATCATTTTTTATATTTTGTCCAAAATGGTCAAATACTTTTTCTAATAACAGCTTATCATCAAATATCTTTCTAGATATAATATCAGCATCCACTATAGAAATATTAAGATTTCTAAATATATTTGATAGGCTGCTTTTTCCACAGCCTATTCCTCCTGTAAGCCCTAATATCAACATAAAATCACCTACTTTGTCTCATACCAAGAACTACCGACATTTAAATCTACATCTAAGTGAACATCCATATTCACGGCATTTTCCATTTCTTCTTTTACTATTTTCTTAACTATATCTATCTCATCATCAATTGCCTCAACTATCAATTCGTCGTGAACTTGTAGTATAAGTTTTGACTTCAAATTATTCTCTTCCAATTTTTTATGAACATTTATCATAGCAATTTTTATTATATCTGCTGCACTTCCTTGTATTGGTGCATTCATTGCAAATCTCTTTCCTCTATTTCTTTCCATAAAATTGCTTGACTTTATTTCTGGTATATATCTTCTTCTGTTTAAAATTGTTACAGCATATCCATCTTCACTAGCCTTTTCTACTGTCGTATCCATAAACTCTTTTATTTTATGGTATTTAGCAAAATAACTTTCGATATATTCTTTTGCTTTTGGGACAGGTATATTTAAATCGTCTGCCAATCCAAAATCACTTTTACCATATATAATACCAAAGTTTACTGCTTTAGCTGCACCTCTCAATTCACTAGTAACATCTTCCATAGGAACATTAAAAACTTGTGAAGCTGTTTTGGTATGAATATCTTCATGATGTTTAAATGCTTCTATCATATTTTCATCCTGACTCATATGTGCAAGAACTCTAAGCTCCACTTGTGAGTAATCGGCATCAACCAATTTACAGTTATCATCTGCAATAAATACTTTTCTTATTTTTCTACCCATTTCCATTTTTATAGGTATATTTTGAAGATTTGGTTCTGTAGATGAAATTCTTCCTGTAGTTGTTATAGTTTGATTAAATGATGAATGAATTCTATTACTTTCTGGATTTATTATATTTAAAAGTCCTTCAACGTAAGTAGAATTCAACTTTACTATTTGTCTATACTCAGTTATCTTATCTATTATTGGATGTTTATCTCTTAATTTTTCTAGAACATCTGCATTAGTTGAATATCCAGTCTTAGTTTTTTTAATTATTGGAAGCTCTAATTTTTCAAATAATATAACACCCAATTGTTTTGGTGAATTTATATTGAATGGCTCTCCTGATAATTCATAAATTTCCTTTTCTAATGTAGCTATTATTTCTTTAAACTCAATACTCAACTCATCCAAGATACTTTTGTCTACTTTTATACCTTCATACTCCATATGCCCTAAAACCTCTACTAATGGCATCTCTACATGATAAAAAAGACCATCCATACTCATATCCATTAGACTTCTTTCCATCATAGGAACTGTTTCTTTCACTGTGCATATTATTTGCCCCATATACTCAGCCAAATCCTCAAATTCTAAATCTTCATAGTTTTTGGATTTAACTCCTTTTCCTAACAAATCTTCTTTTGATTTAACCTTTTTTGATAAATATTTCATGGCTATTGCACTACAATCATATGAAGTGGATGAAGTTGAATCTATTAAATACTCAGCTATAGTTATATCAAAATACATATTTTCCAATTTAATATTATATGGCTTTAAAGATATATAATCATCTTTTAAATTATATCCATATTTTTTAATTTCGTTATTTGAAAGTATACTATCTAATTTTGTTACTTCATCTGAATCTATATAATATATTTTTTCTCCATCTACACTTATAAAAATATATATTATATTTTTTTCAATTATATTACCTTGTCCTCTAACAGTTTTTAAAATAACCTGTCCTTTTTTATTCACTTCATCTATAAATTTTTCTATATCTTTTAATTTTAATATTTCTATTTTTTCTTCTACTTGCTCTGTATCATTTGTATCAACTAAATCAACTAATCTTGATAAGAGACTTGTAAATCCAAAATATCTAAATTTATCTAAAAGCTCATCTTTATCATAATCACCAAAAATCATGCTATCTAAATTTACTTCTATTGGTACATCTCTTATAATGGTTGCAAGTCTTTTACTTTGAATAGCAATTTCTCTATTTTCCTCTATTTTCTTTTTTACACTTCCTTTAAGTTTATCTGTATTCTCTATTAAATTTTCTATACTAGAAAACTCTTTTATAAGCTTTATACCTGTTTTCTCACCGATTCCAGGTACTCCAGGTATATTATCCGACTTATCTCCCATAAGACCTTTTAAATCAATAAACTGCGTTGGAGTCATCTCATATTTTTCAATTACAGAATTAAAGCTGTATTCTTCAACTTCTCCAACCCCTTTTTTTGTTATAAGAGTAGTTGTATTATCTGAAGCAAGTTGAATAGCATCTTTATCTCCAGTTACTATGTATACCTTATATCCATTCTCTTCTGCTTTTTTAGAAACAGTACCTATAATATCATCTGCCTCATAGCCATCTATTTCTAATCTATTTATTTTAAATTTATCTAAAAGGTCTTTTAGTGGCTGTAATTGTTCTGCCAATTCATCTGGCATTCCCTTTCTTCCAGCCTTATACTCTTTATATTCTAAATGCCTAAATGTAGGTGCTTTCCTATCAAAAGCTACACTTATATGTGTTGGTTTATATATATCTATCATTTTAAATAGCATTGTTGTAAATCCATATATAGCATTGGTTTTTAACCCTTCTTTATTATTCATTTCTGGCAGAGCATAAAAGGCTCTATTTATTATTGAATTTCCATCTATTATAATTAATTTTTTTTCCAAATTATATCACTCCTAAAAATTATCTATTTTTGTAACATATATATTATATACCAATATGCTGTTATTTAATATTCCCATAATAATAATAGTATATTAAAATTAAATATGTTGCAAACAATATATTTTTTTGCTATAATAATAAACATGAAATACCCGAGTGGTGGAATTGGTAAATACAATGGGTTCAAAATCAAGTGTGTTGATTCATAAGTTTTTGTAATAAAAATCTAGTATTTATGATATTTTACAGTTTGATGAGTATTTTGTATTCAATATTTCTCTTGCATATTCTTGGAAAATCTAGTAAGATATACAAGTAGCTCGGATTTAAAATATAAGCCGCTGTGGCGGAACTGGCATACGCATACGACTCAAAATCGTACGGGAAACCATATGGGTTCGAATCCCATCAGCGGCACCAATAAAAAGAAGTCTTTAATGTACATTAAAGACTTCTTTTTATAATTATAGATATAAATAACATCTATCTTAATGGACTGTATAGAGCCACAACCAAAGGCAAACACCTATAGTTAAGTAATGTGTCCGTAATTTTTCTTTATTATTTTATTGAAATAGCTTTATTAATTCATTATAATATTATATCATTTTAAAAAAATTATGTAAAAAGTCAAAATTTACATATAGATTAATTAAACTTGTAAAAACACAGTTAAATTTGTACAATTAAGTACTTAAAACTTGTAAATACTTACTTTGCTATATATTTTAGATAAAGATATAATTGATTTAGTTGTTTTATTTATTATTCATTTATTAAATAATAAAAAGATAAGGAGTCTAATATGATATTCAGTAGTTTAATATTTTTATTTTTATTCTTTCCAGTCACACTCATTTGCTATTACTTGGCAAATCCTAAGTATAAAAATGTTATGTTACTTCTAGCAAGTATTGCCTTCTATGCATGGGGAGAACCAAAATATATTTTTTTGATGATGCTATCAATAATAGTAAACTATATATTTGGTATTAAAGTTTCTGACAGTAAAGATAAAAAAATATGGGTTGTGCTTTCTGTGATTTACAATATATCTATTCTTGCTGTATTCAAGTATAGCAATTTCTTTGTAGATAATATTAATTTTTTATTAAATACAAATATAACTATACCTGAAATTAAATTACCTTTAGGTATCTCATTTTTCACATTCCAAATAATGAGCTATGTAATAGATGTATATAGAAATGATGCTAAAGTTCAAAGAAAATTAACTAATCTAGCATTGTACATAAGTTTATTCCCTCAGCTTGTAGCAGGTCCTATTGTTAGATATCAGACTGTGGCAGATAGCATTGAGCATAGAGAACACAATTGGGACAAATTTACTCAAGGAGTAAACAGATTTGTTGTTGGTCTTGGAAAAAAAGTAATTCTAGCAAATCAATTAGGTGTAATCGCAGATGGTGTATTTAATAAGTCAGCTGGAGATTTATCAAGACTTGAGGCGTGACTAGGTATAGTTTGTTATACACTTCAAATATTCTATGACTTTAGTGGATATAGTGATATGGCCATTGGTCTAGGTAAGATGTTTGGATTTGAGTTTTTAGAAAATTTCAACTATCCATATATATCTCAAACAGTATCTGAGTTTTGGAGAAGATGGCATATATCTTTAGGTACTTGGTTTAAAGACTATGTGTACTTCCCATTAGGTGGAAGTAGAGTCTCTAGGGCAAAACTATATAGAAACCTATTTGTAGTATGGTTTTTAACTGGTATGTGGCATGGAGCTAGTTGGACTTTTATTATATGGGGTCTATATTATGGAATATTAATATCAGTAGAAAAAGCATTCTTAGAAAAGTTTCTATATAAGATACCAAGAATTGTAAGACACATATATCTACTTCTTATAGTCATGATTGGATGGGTATTTTTTAGAGTTGATGATTTAACAGCAGCTATTAAATTTATAGGTATTATGTTTGGTTCTGGAAATTATCCACTTGTCAGTAATGCATTCAATGTATTTATAATTGAATATTGGTATATAATTGTTGGAGCAATCATTCTATCAACTCCTATTGTAGAAGTTATAAAGTCATTAGTAGTTAAGAAGAATAAAAATACACTAAATATCACAGTGTGTCAAGTTACTAATGCGGCTTTCATAGTTGCTTGCATGTTTATTGTAATGGTAATGTTAAGTAGCTCAACTTATAATCCATTCTTATACTTTAGATTCTAATTTTGGAGGTACAGACATGAATAAAAATAAGCCAAGGATTGTTGCCATTTCATTTTTAATTATAATATTTGGATTTTTTATATTAAACTTCGCACTGCCAAAGAAAAAATTAAGTATAACTGAAAATAGAAATCTTGCAAAATTCCCAACTATAGAAAATTTAAAAAAAGGTGATTATATAACTAAGTTTGAAGAGTACTTTAATGACCATTTTGCATTTAGAGATAAAATGATATCACTAAACACAAAGTTCCAAGTTAATTTAAATAAAACTAAGGTAGGCAACTATTATTTAGGAGAAGATAACTGGATATTAGGTATGTTTCCAAAAATTTTAGATCAAAACCAATTAAACAGATATAAAGAGTCTATCAATTACTTATCTGGTCTAAGTAAAGATCTTGGAAAAGATGTGTATTTTACAATGATGCCACATAAATCTAATGTGCTAAAGCATTTATATCCTAAGTATGTTGATAATACTGGTAATATAGATATAAATTTAAAGAATTTTAAAAATACATTAAATCCAGATTTAATTAAATATATAGATATGGATGAGTATTTTTTAAGCAACTATTCAAATAAAGAAAGAGAAAATTTATATTTTAAAACTGACCATCACTGGACTGGATATGGAGCGTTTGAAGGCTTTAAAATGATGGCATCAAATATGGACTTAGGTCTATCTAAACAAGATTTAGACAAGCATTTTAATAGCTATAAAAAGTCTATAATTACTGATAAAAAGTTTGTGGGAAGTTATAATAAAAATATAGATATGCTAATTAAAGAAAAAGAAGATATAGTTTATATGACAAAAGCTAACCAAGATTATAGCTTTGATATAAATGGAAAAGAAAAAGAAGAAAAAGAAGTCTATGCAACTAAAAGAAATGATAAAGAGTGGGATTATGGTGGTGCATACATTAGAGGAGCTAAAACTAATATATTAACTATAAAAAATCCTAAAGCATTAGTAGCTAAAAAAATACTAATATTTAGAGATTCATACCAAGCTCCTACAACACTTTTATTTGCTGATATGTTTAAAGAAGTAGAGATAGCAGACCCTAGAAATATAAACGCAATAGATAAAACATACAAAGAAATTATTGAGGAAAGTAATGCAGATATTGTAATGTTTATGTATAATAGCTCTGGGTTTGATTCGATGATAGATGCAATGATAGATAAAGGAATAAAATAAACAATAAAAAACCTCTATTAAATTTTAAATTTAATAGAGGTTTTTTATTGTTTATTTTTTATTACTTTGGTAAAAATAAGCTAATCAAAATAAAAATAAGGAGATGTAGCACATTGAATAAAAGACATAATCTACTTATAGTATCAGCGATATTACCGATAGCTGTAATTACCTTTAATAATAAACAAAATGATATTACAATAAAAGAAGTTTTTAATGAGCATATTATACAGATTCAAAATAAAAAGATTGAACAAAGATATTACCTAACTAAAGATGGATGGCTATTAGGCAAATTCGCTAATTTATTACCCGATTATCATATTAAATCTTACTCCAAAGCCATTAATGACTTGAGTAACTTAAATAAGGAAAAAGATTTTTATTTTGTTTCACTTCCTCATAAGACAAACATGCTTAAACACTTATATCCAAGTGATATAGAAGGTAAAAATAATATAGATATTAACAAAGAAAACTTAGAAAATCAGTTAACAGATATAAATTTCATAGATATAGATGATTACTTTTATAGAAGTTTTACAGAAAAAGAAAGAGAAAACTTCTTTTTAAAAACAGACCATCATGGAAATTCATTAGGATCATTTGAAGAGTATAAGTTTATGCTTGATAAATTGAATCTTGGCTTATCTAAATCAGAAATAGATAACCATTTAAAAAGATACAGTACTCGATATGTAAATGACAAAATCTTTATAGGTAGTTATAATAAAAAGATGGGATATCCACTTAAGAAAAAAGAGTCTATAAGCTATGTTGAAATAAGTGATGCAAAGTACAAATATTTTATTAGTAATGGTACTAAAGACACTGAGATTAATGAAGATATCATAAAAGCCAAATTAAAAGATAAAAAAGAATGGGACTATGGCGGGGCTTATATGAGAGGTTGTGATTGTCATATACTTAAGATTAGAAATTCAAGCTCTTTAACTAATAAAAAAGCTCTTATATTTAGAGATTCGTATCAAGCACCTATGACCTGGATGTTGGCTGATACTTTTAAGGAACTTGAAATACTAGATCCTAGATATATTGAAAATATAGATATGACTTATGATGAGATAATTAAAAACAGTAATTCAGATGTAGTTTTATTTATGTATAATAGCTTTGGATTTGCTGGAATGATACAGGAAATGATTGACAAGGGAATAGTATAACATAAAAATAGTAACTAAATTAAATTTAAGGGGTTGTTTCAAAATAAAAATTTGAATCATCCCTTTTTTGTACCAACCTTTGATGCCAACTTATAAATTTTCAAAGCACTATATAGCTTCTATCAGTGTAGCATAAGTAATAAAAAAATACTCCCATACATCTGTTTAACAATAGAAATAAAATCACAAATATTTTTATATAGCCACTTATTCTTATGTAATACTATAGTACTTCTCTTTAAAACATATAGAATTCCATATAAAAAAGCCACAATACATAATACTTGTGGCTTTTAAAAATTTATAAAATTTGATATTTAGTATTATAACTTTTTATCTAATTTATTATATACAACAACACCACAAATAAATTGAAATAAAATAAGCAATCCAAGAACAATTAAAACCCATTTACTTATTACCATTACAGAGAATACACTCAATATAAAAACAATAAATATAAGAATTACTAAAACATAAAGCATGATTTGGTTAGTAATACGTCCAGATTTATCACGTAACATAATTCTTCTTTCATCATTCATCTCTATCCTTTGATTCTCTACCTTTTCTTCATATTCTAAAGCTCTTTCTGGTTTACTCCAATATATATATTGAAAAATCATACATACCCCAGGACCCAAAGTAGCCCCAGATAATCCCCAAATAAAAGCCTCAAATGAAAACTCTGTAAATGTAGCCAATAAAACAAGTAAAATTCCACAAATAAAATATCCAATTCCAACATATAATCTATTCTTTTTCATTTTTACTCCTCCTCATAAATAAATATTTCTTCAATATTCATATCAAAATATCTTGCTATCTTAAAAGCTAATATGATAGAAGGATTATATCTACCATTTTCTAATGAACCTATAGTTTGTCTTGATACTTGCAAAACAGATGCAAGTTCTTCTTGTCTTATGCCTCTCTTTTTCCTTATTTCTTCTAATCTATTTTTCACTTTGTTCTCCTTTAATATATTATTTATGTAAAGTTTCCTTTCCATAATTATACAACTATATTCCTTTTTTGTAAAGTCTCCTTTCCATTTATCAAAAAAAATTACAGACTATTTCTAGTCTGTAATTTTAAAAGTTTATGTTATTCGTTAATTTGGGGATTGTTTTTTAATTGGAATCCAAACTTCTGTAGTATAATCAGGAGCATTAACATCACCATTAGGATAAAGTTCAATATCTGGTAAATTAGCATATACATATCCGGAGCTTGGTAACCATTCAGTAATAATTCTTTTTTGTAGTTCTTGTATTGCCAAAGCATTTGGCATTGGAGATACACATTCAAATACTGCCCAGGTACCTGAGGGTATATAGTATTCATAAGTATCTTCTAATGCAGGCTCATCCGTTGAAGCAGCAATATAGTAATCTAAGCTTTTATTATCTGTGCATACACTAACTCCAAGCAACCCATGAGGTTCGTTATTTATTAACTCTGAAAGTTTATCAATTGTTCCATTTTTTATGGATTTAGCCCACAACTTGGGAACTTTATCAAAACACTCTTCTACAATCATATTCATACTTTCTTTTATACCAACAATACGGAATCCTTTCTTTTCTACAATACGATACTGCATTTCTACATTCCCTTTTACATAAATACTTAATGTCATCTTAGGATATGCTTTTAAAACAGCTCCCTTTGCTCTAGCCGCAGACGGAGAAATACTATGTATATTTTGAAAAGCTCTATTAAAAGATGTTGGTGAATCATAACCATATTTCTCAGATAGTTCTAAAATTTTAATGCTACTATTCTGTAGTTCAAATGCCGCTTTAGTCATGCGTCTTCGTCTAATATATTCAGACAATGGTACTTCTGCAATATATGAAAACATCCGTTGAAAATGAAAGGTTGAACAGCATGCGATTTTTGCTGCTTCTGCATAATCTACCCCATTTTCAAGATTATCTTCAATATAATTAATAGCTTGATTCAATTTATTTATCCATTCCATTTGATATTACCTCCAAGCAAATTATACAATCTAATAAAATAATATACCTCTCAATTCATGCACAAAATTGTAAGTATTTAAATTCGTAAGTATTTTTTAATTCATAAACATAATAAATAGAAAAGCTGCATTATACAATAAAAAGTTCAATAACATTATATTAAGAATGTTATTGAACTTTTTATAAAAATTAATTTAAGTGTAGTTAAATTAGGTATTAAACTATTTTATATATTACAATATCCAACTATCTTATAATCTTCTGGCACTTTGTAATCTTTATCTGGAGTACCTAAATTCCATTTCAACTCAAACATAGTTGCACTTATTATTGTTGCAAAGTAAAGCATAACTATACCTGTATCTATTTTTTCTTCGTATATACTAGTGTGCCCATCTTTTCTAACAGCTAAAACTACAACGCCTCCATCAACTATAAATCTCCATGGTTGCCTGTTTAATGTAGATGGTGCTAATCTTGCATAGTGAAATGCATCAAGAAGTGCTCTTTCTTCTAAGATTTCTATGCTTGCTTTATTTTCCCATTCATTCATATAAACAACATCTTCTACCCCTAGTCTAGAAGAACCCTTATCTGTTACAACTTGTATATCAGATTTTGAATAATTTTCCCCAATCTTTGTAGCATTTAATACTTTAGCATTACTTGCATTTTCTCCATATCCAATAGCTATAATTCCTGTTACCTCTTTATCTGAATTAATTCCAAGTTTTTCTTTTACCTTTTTGCCATCTTCAAAAGTAACCCAACAAGAACCTATTTCAAGTTCTGTTACTTTAAAGATTATATTTTCTCCTATGTATCCTGAATTTTCAATGTAATTATCTTTTACATCAGATAATATTATAATATAACTTGGAGAATCTATCATATTTCCTTTATACCCTGCCACTTTATCTAAATTATCAAAAACTTCACTTCTATTCATAATTCTTATATCAACATCTATTTCTGGAACTAGTTTCTTGCAAGATTCTGAGTATTTCTTAATTTCACTAAGATATTCCTCTTTAATATCTGTGTTTTTATATTCTCTAACAGACTTTCTATTTAATATGATTGTTTTATAATTCATAATTTTATCCTCCCCAAACTATTATTATTTTAATTATATACCCATTAATATAATACTTTACTCATTTACTTAATAAATAATAATTACAATTTTGTAATCATTTTTTATTAATAATATTCCACTTTTACATTAATAATGACCAGTTGTGCAAAATCCATTGCCAACCTTCAAATAAAAACATATTATAAAAGTAATATAAAATAACAAACAAATCTTAACAAAAAATTAAACTTTTTTTACACGAAAGAAGGCTTCCCGTTGCCTTCTTTATTTTTATAAAAAATAAGCTGTTTCTAAAATGATTTCACATTTTTGAAACAGCCAAGTTATTTTATAATGACAACTATAATTTGAGGATATGAGGGAGAGTTGTCATTATAATTTTAGGGTAATTATATTATGTTTTAAGCTAGTTCTTTCTATATTTATATAATACATTCTATATATGAATTTTATATGAGATTTGTATAAATGATACATGAAATTACATATATTTATTATATTAAATCTTATTATTACACTTTCCACAACAATACTCATATATCTCTACATTATTTGGAATATTTACAAATACAAATTCTTTACAATTCTCACAATACTTTAATATAGATATAGTTCCACAAGTGTAACATTCAAACGTTACACAATCCTCATTTTCCTCCACTATCTCAAATTTTTTACTATGTTCACCACACTCTGGGCACTTGTGATTATTTACATTCATAAACACTCCTCCTTATTAGTATAGTTACATGTCAAAGACTTAATTAATGTATTTATATTACTTATTATATATTCTATAATAAATCATATTCTAATATAATAAAACAAATTAAATAAAAAAAACCATAAATTTTAAATTTATGGTTTAATTCTTGTAATGATAACTCTATTTAAGGATGTGAGGGAGGGTTATCATTACAATAGGGTATTATATTATGGTTTTAAGCTAGTCTTTCTATGCTTTACATAATACATATTCTATATGAATTTTATATGATTTTTACATAAATATTTTATGAAATTTAAATTTTTTAGTCATTCTGAAATTTGTAAAAAGTTCTCTGAAAATCCATAACATCATAAACAGCCAACATTTAAGTAAAACATCATAAAAAAATTTGTTCAATAATTTTAACAAGTAATATCACCTCATCATAATTATTGACACAAACTTAAATAGACAATCTATAAATCTCCTATAAAACTTAATTTTAACACTTATTGATAGACAATTTCTCGTTTATCAATCTTATTTTGCATCTCCAAGAAAATTGCTTCAACTGAATGGTCAAATATATTACCTAGATAGATTCTTTTATCTTTTTGAAGTGAATAAGATTTTACACTACCATCAGAAGAAATGTATAAATGGCTCCATTCTGCACCATATTTTGAAAATCTTTCTTTTGTATCTATAAATCTCATATCTTCTATTTTTATTGCTTTTTCCCTATCTCCTCTTACTACTGTATGCCCTCTTTTTATTAAACTAGTTATTTTTATATCTTCCTTTAACTTTACATGTGTATCATCATTTTTTGAATATACTTTCCATATTACTTTATGACGATAATTATCTAATTCTTTTATTAAACTCCTATCAATAGTAAAACAATCCTTAGTTACTACAATTAAATCAAAATGGTCTAGCATATATTGAAATACTTTTCTCATATTTTTATTTTTTAAGATATCCTCACCAATAATCTCGATAAATCTACAGCCTTTCTCATACATACATTTTAATAAACTTGTGATTTCAGAAAAATACTTACTAGTATTGTTATTTCCATCTATTTCTATAGTAAAGTATAAAGGAGTAAGATACACTTTATTTCCTGTTATCTCAAATACACTTGACAATGTTTGTATCTCATCTTCAAAGGTTAAATACACATTCTCATAAAACATAAAAAATTCCATAATTTGGTCTCTCACATCAGGAATATTCCTATATCTATTAGATAATATATTTATTATATCTTCAGTAGTATTTTTCCCATCACATTCTGTCAGTACAATAATTTGTTTCCAACTTAAGCTATCCACATTTCCTATACTTTTTTTATATCCATTTTCCTCATCATAAATAGGAGCAATTATAAGGTTCTCCTTTGGCCACATATGAACCCTAGTTCCATCTTTTAGTTTTGGATATTTATTTTTTACAGACTCATAAAATCTACTTGTATTACCCATGATTTTTTACTCCCCCCATACTTTAAATATTATATGCTAAAAATAGCACTTTATTTTTATTAATTCAACACTTATTCAAAATTGGTCACTGTACGTGTTTAACTGGATTTCACATCAACTCTATTTATATGTTATTGATGTTTATATATACAAAGTCTTATTGATTAGACTTCAATGTAATCTTAACTATTTCTGGTTTACAATTAAACCTAATTAAAACTTTTGAGCCTCCTAAGCCTTTATTTAAAATCATAGTGCTGTTATCTTTTTCATATTTTCCCCAATCATACTCAGGAAAAAACTCTCTATTTGGAGATAATACACCTCCAATAAAAGGTATTCTTATTATTCCACCGTGAACATGTCCCGCTAAAACTAAATCAGCTCCCCATTTTGCATACTTTTCAAAGAAAAATGGTGTATGAGCTAAAAGTACATTATATTCATTTTCTTTTACTTTACCTAGAGTATCTTCTATAAAATCGTCACTTAATTCTAACTTTTTATTATTAGCAAAAAAATATGGATAGCATTCCAATGGTATGATTAAACCATACAAATTAATATGACTATCTCCTCTATATATTCTTACACATTCATTTTTCAGATTTATTATTTTCTTTGAATACAACTCCTTAAAATAATCTTTATATAAATGCTTGTACTTTTTTATCAAAGATTTTTGTTCGTGATTTCCAATTATATGGTATACTTCATATTTTTCTACTAAATTATCGATTAAATCTAATGCAACTTGAAAATTTTTATTTTCTCCATCAATTAAATCGCCTGTTATAAATATAACATCTGGATTTAATGACTCAATTTTATCTATCAATACATTATTATTTTTGTCAAATACCTTATTGTGTAAATCACTCACTTGAACTATTTTAAAGTTATCAAATTCTTTTGGAATTTTTTTGTTGAAAATATTATATTCTGTCGTTTCTATATGTTGAGTTTCATACTTATACAGAATATACAATAATGCTAATACTATCAATAAAACCTTTATAATCATATTCTCTTCCTCTTTATTCTATTTTATTAATATTATTATAATGCTTTTATGTTTTTTTTAAAACAATACATCAACATATATATATAAATCTTTTCGACATTATAAAAATAAGTCATCCTTTTCTAAAATTGTCATTTATTTTAGAAAAGGATAACTATAAAATTATCTATAAACTTCTATATTGTGAAATATAGTTTTTCCTTTATTTAAATTCTTATATACATGCTCTAAAGTTCCATCAAACCTAATAGAATGTCCAGACTCTAAAATATAAGTTTTCCCATCCACATTAAGGTCAAGTTTCCCTTCTATTACGAGTACATATTCTTCTAAAACATGACTATGTGTAGATGAAACATGAGTGCAATTTTCTTCAAGCTCAATTATAAAAAGTTCAAACCTTCTTTGAGGACTGAAAGGGTATATTGGATATAACTTCATATTCCCTTTTTGCTCAATAATAGGCTCTACTTCTTCTTTTTTTATGACCTCATAAGTATTTGTATTTTCATTTAATAGTGTTGTAAAATTTATTTTAAATCCAGATGAAATTTTCCATAAGGTAGATACTGTTGGACTTGATTCACCTCTCTCAATCTGTCCAAGCATTGCTTTACTAACACCTGTAATCTTTGAAGCTTTATCTAAACTTATGCCCATTTCTTGTCTCAATAACCTTAAATTTTCTCCCACATTAGGAAATTTATTATCCATGTTAAAATCCTCCTGATAGCTATTTGTATTCTATTATTTTCACTCCTGTAAGTTCTACTATCTCTTTTAATTTTAACATATGATTGTTACAAATTTCATCAAATTCATATATACAATCTTCAAGTCCTAATACCTTATATTTATCAATTCCAAATTTATGATATGGGAGCAATTCCATCTTTCCTCCTGGAACATTCTGTTTGACAAATAATGCAGTATTTCTTATATTTTCTTCACTATCATTTACTCCATAGATAATTGGTATTCTTATAACCATAGATTTATTCAACTTTGAAAGCCTACATATATTATCTAATATAATTTTATTACTTACCCCTGTATATTCTTTATGAATATTATCGTCCATAGATTTTATATCTACAAATATATGGTCTATTTTCTCAAATACATCATTTACTTTATTCCAATCAAAATATCCGCAAGTTTCAATTGCGATATTTATACCTTTATCATAAAAAACATCAACTAATTCTCTTAAAAAATCAATCTGAAGTGTGGGTTCACCTCCAGAAAAAGTTACACCTCCATTAGATTCAAAGAAAAATATAAAATCTTTTTCAACTTCCGTTACTATTTCTTCAACACTCATTTCTTCAGTCATTATACAGATAGCATCTTTGAGACATGCTTTGACACATTCTCCACATAAATCACATTTATTGTTTATTTGAGTTCTATCAAATAGTGAACTTATATTTTGATGACAAACATCTATACATCTATTACAAGATACACATTTATCCTTCATAACACCTAACTTTACTATATTACTCCACGAATCTGGATTAGAACACCACTTACATTTTAATTTACATCCTTCTAAAAATATAGTAGTCCTTATTCCATCTCCATCATTTACTGAAAAATGTTGTACTTTTACAACTCTACCTTTTTTGCTCATAATCTACCTCATAATTAAAAATTACTATGTGAATTTCTAGCTATTATAGCATCTTGCATTTCTCTTGATAAATTAACAAATTGAGTACTATATCCAGCAACTCTCACTAATAAATCTTTATATTCTTCTGGATTTTCTTGAGCCTTTAATAGAGTATCATTTGCTACTGTATTAAACTGTACATGGAATCCTCCTAAAGCAAAATATGATTTCACCATAGATGTTAGATTTCTAAGCCCTCTTTCTGTTTCTACTAAATCTTGATTCAGTCTTAAATTTAGAAGTGTTCCACCAGTATGAACATCATGATTTATTTTTGATGCAGACTTCATAGCTGCTAGTGGACTTGTTGTATCAGTACCAACAAATGGAGAAACTCCCTCTGTCAAAGGTTTTGTCGCTTTTCTTCCACATGGAGTTGCACCTACGATTTTTCCCGTTGGTACATAGTTTGATATTCCCATAAATGCACTATTAAATTTAGAACCAAAAATATCCTTGTATTTTCTAGTTTCAGTATAATAAAAATCAGAAACTTCAATTGCTAATGAGTCTACATAATCATTATCATTTCCATACTTAGGAACATCTAATGCAAGTTTTCTTAACTCTTCATAACCTTCCCAATCATTATTTAGTGCTTTTGTTAATTCTTCTAATGTAGTAACCTTATCTTCAAACACTAATTTTTTTATAGCTGCCAATGAGTTTGAAACCACACCTAACCCTATACCAGTTAATACAGGTCCTATATTATATTTTGCGCCTCCTTTGCTTAAATCAACCCCCTTATCCAAACATCCATCTACACAAGTAGATAAAAATGGTCTTGGTACCATTTCTTTATGAATTTGTTGAGCGACAGTAGTTCCTATAACAGAATTCTTTACAAGATATGCTAATTGCTTTAAAAACTCATCCTTAAGTTCTTCAAAAGAAGTAAATTCTGTGATATTTTTTGTATCTATCCCCATTTTTTCTCCAGTTAGTCTACTCTTACCTTCATTCATAGCATATTCTAAAGCTGCTGCAAAATTGATATTTACAGCTGAAGTCCATTGTCCTGTTTTTCTAAAATGAGGAACTACACAACCACAGTTACTCCAATCTCTAGCATCTTCTGCATCATATCCATCTTGTAATAACATTTGTGCCCCTGCACCATCACTGTGTATAGCAGGGAAACCAGTACCTTGTTTTACCAATTTGGCAACTGCCATAACAAAATTATCTGGTGCTCCCTGACTTACTCTAACGCTTAACCCTGGTTGATGAGTTTTTACACTTTCTGTAGCCTTTAAACACATATATGAGATATCATTCGTTCCATCAGTACCATTTCTCTTTTTTCCACCGACAGTAAGATTTTGGAATTGATTATATCCTGCAAAATAATTTGCCGTATTTGCTGATATAGTCCATACCCATTCTGATAACTTAATCCAAAGTGCTTCTATCAATTCTTGAGCTTCAGATTCAGTTATTTTACCTTCTTTAACATCATTTTCATAATATGGATACATATATTGGTCAAATCTACCTAAATTTAATGCCAATGGATTTTCTGATAGAATACCACCAAGTTGAACAAACCATACAAATTGTATTGCTTCATAAAAATTGGTTGGAGGATTTGCTGGTACATTCATACATATCTCTGAAATTTTTATAAGTTCTAACTTTCTCTTTTCATCTATTTCTTGTTCACTCATCTGTTTTGCAAGATTTGAATATCTTTTTGCCAGTATCATAATCCCCTCTGCAACTATAGAAACAGATTTGTAAAAATCTATTTTTTCAATATTTTCTGAAATCGATATATCTAATTCTTCTATTTTCTTATCTGAATCTTCTTTAATCCCTTTATATCCTTTTACAAACAGTACATCTTGATAATCTGGTGTTACCTCGCCTACTGCCTGTCTCCACTTAGAATCATTATCTATTATTCCTGTATCTACCAATATCTTAGCTGTATCTTCTGGAATTCTTGCTAAAAAAACTTCTTCTAAAGATTTTCCCTTCCAATATGGAAATATTTCTTTTCTTATAAATTCTATTTGTTCTTTTGATATTACATATGGGTCTTGAGTTCTTTTATCAAAAGTATCCATTTCCTTGTCTACCCATTGCCAAGAAAACTCTGGTGTCAATATCCCTGTTCTTCTAAATTTTCCTGCTGTACCTACAATTAATTCATTTTCAAATATTTTTATAGGAAGCTCTTTACATGTCTCCAAAAAAGCTTTAGCTCTTCTTATACATATAGCTTCTCCCTCAGTTTTTTTGTGTGATTCTGTAAAAATTCTAGCCCTTTCACAACATATCATAGGTTTAGAATTAATATATTCTTGTCTAAATGCTTCTATTCTATTAGTTTGACTCATTTAAAATCCCCCTTTGGATAAATATATACTATATTTTTGTATGTTATAACATACTTTAATTATATTATACTGTCCTTTAGTATAAAATGGAAGCAAAATAACTTATATTTTTTTCATGTACCTTGAACTACTATATATTAATACTTTCTTTGTTAAATCTATAAAGTCTAAAAAATTTATCTATGATATATTTCTATATTGTTATAGTTTTTTATGGTATATTAATGATTTGATTGCTTATTGCACTGTAATATGTTTATATTCTCTTTATATTAAAAATTTATTATTCAATACATATCACCTTCTTATGAAATTCTTATAACTTACTATTAGTAAAATTATAAGTTCCTTATTTTTTTGTATCAATATATGTACCCCGACTAGTAACTTAATCGACCCTACTGTCAGTACCTTGGTTTAATGGTATGTATATATTCAGTATAAACTCATCCTTATTATCTTCAAATAATAATTCTCCATTATATTTTTGTAAAGAAGATTTTATACTCTGAATTCCTATTCCATGCACAAACTTATCCATTTTGTCTGTTAACAATATATTTTTTTTGAAAGTAAGATGATTTACCTTACTATTTTCACATTTAAGTACAAAAAATGACTTTGTTATAGTTCCTTTAATTCTAATATATTTATTACTACTTTCATCTATTATTTTGTCACATGCCTCTATTGCATTATCTAAAGTATTGGAAAATATACTCGATACATCTATAGGTTTTACAAAATTTACTTTTGAAAAATTTATACAGCAAGTAAATTTAATTCCCTTTTTTGCACATATTTTACTCTTTTCATTGATTATAATGTCTAGTATCATGTTACCTGTATTATAAATATATTTAAACTCTTTAATTTCATCTTTTAAATTGTTAACATATTCATCAATTTCTTTGCTATTATTTCTAAGATTATCTATACAATAAATGTGGTTATTTATATCATGATAAAGTTTCTTAACTCTCATATGAGATTCTTGAATACTCAAATAATGTGCATATTGCATATCTAACTTATTTTTTATTAATTCATTTTGAGATTTTAATCTGTTTTCTTTTATTATTTCTTTAAACAATAGTATAAGAAATATACTACTAGCACCTACCAACTTTGGATTAACAAAATTATCAAAATAATATCCTTCTGAATATAATGACCCAAACCGTTCTAAATTTTTTAATATAAAATTTACAAACATATTCATTGTATTAGCTAATAAGGCAAATAATAAATATACATAGTTTCTCTTATCTTGGCTAAGTAATTTTATAGACTGCCTAAAAAAACTAAATATAAGATATATAAGAATAATTATTAAATTACTATATATCTGAATTTTTATAGATTCTAAGCGAGGTACCAATAAGGATTCTTTAGCCGAAATAACATTACCTGTAATTACAAAAAATAGTATTCTATATATAACAGTATCCAAACACTCATAATATACACTAAATAAATAAAAGAAAATAGAATACTTAATATAACCCATCCTGTAAAAATAATTATAGTATCCTCCCCAAGCAATAAATGCTACTATAGAAAATAAATAGTTTATATTATTAAAGTAATTTCCTCTATTAAATAATCTACTTATTTGAACTATAATATAAATCAGAAACAACAAAGTATAAAATACTATTTTTTCATTTTTTTCATCATCCTTTTTATAAATTAAAATTCCTTTCATTATAGAAAACTGTATAAATATAGATAAAACTACTAATAGCTCAGTCATAAAATTTAACATATTGTATCACCAAGAAATTTTAAAAATTTCTCCTTAACTTCTTTATATCTATATCTACTAATAGGTACTTCTTCTCCACTTTCCAGTATTGCAGTATTAGGCTTTATATTTTCAACATATCTTAGATTTACTATAAAGCTTTTATGGCATCTTATAAATTTATATAGATTTAATTCTTTTTCTATTTTACTTAAACTATATCTTATATTAAAATTCTTATTTATTGTGTGTATTAGCATATCTTTCTTTTGAACTTCTATATATTTTATTTCATTTAAATAAATCTTATATGTATTAGACTTATTTTTTATTGTAATATGACTTTCCTTATTTATTTCAATATCTTTGATACAAGTTAGCACATGTTTTTTTAGTTCTTCTAACTCTATTGGCTTTAGTAAATACCTATAAGCTCTTACCTCATATCCTTCTTGCACATAATCTATTAATGAAGTTACAAATATTATTTCCATTTCATTTTCTACTTCTCTAATCTTTCTTGCAGTATCCATTCCATTTAGTTTTTCCATTTTTATATCAAGAAGTAATATATCTATATCTTTTAAATTACTTTCCAGTAATTCTTCTCCACATATATACTTTTGTATCTCATATTCTATACTTATATTTTTTAATATATTCTCAAGGTAATCTTCTATTAAAAGTTGTGTTTCTTTTTCATCTTCACAAACTGCTATCTTAATCATAAAATACCTCCTTATATAATTTCTAGTTAATACAGTTAAAATATTTATAATATATTTAAAGATAATTTTGTATATCTGATACTTCATAATAACATTTTCAAATTATTTTTATCAATACTCAATCCCATATAACGGTTATTTTGATATGTCAATTTAAAGACAGAAATTACTATAATTAAAAACAGTGCTTACTGATAAAAGAAGGTGTCTTAAAATATTTAAAAAATAATTTTAAGACACCTTCTTTTATTTATTTAAACTTTTTAAGCTTTAAATAATACATTAATCTTCTAGCCATTTCTCTATCTTATCAGGTGAGCTATACCAGTCAAATTTGAACTTTATTTTCTTTTCCATAATACTCACTCTCCAAAATGATGTTTTTAAATAGCTTAAAAATCTATTTAAATAGTAGTAAACTAATAGCCATAACTCCCATTCCTGCAATCAATCCATAAATCGATAAATGATGTTCACCATATTCTCTAGCTGACGGTAATAATTCATCTAGTGATATAAATACCATAATTCCTCCTACAATTGCAAATACAATTCCAAGAGTTATATCGTTTAAAAAATTTCTGAGAAGTGCATATCCAATAATTGCTCCTAGAGGCTCAGACATACCAGATAAAAAAGAATAGTAAAAAGCTTTCTTCTTATCTCCTGTAGCATAATAAACTGGTACAGATACAGATATACCTTCTGGTATATTGTGTATAGCAATGGCTACGGCTATCGGAATAGCTATTGTAACATCATCAAGAGCTGATATAAATGTAGCTAATCCTTCAGGAAAATTATGAATTGCTATAGCTATTGCTGTAAATATACCTGTCCTCAAAAGAGATTTATTTTTTTTAATATTCTTTTCTTGTATATTTTCCATTTTCTTTATCTCATGTGGATTTTCTTCTTGAGGAATCAACTTATCAATAATAGCAATGATAGCCATGCCTATAAAAAAGGCTATTACAGTTGACCAGCTTCCCAATTTCTCTCCCATAGATTTTGTCAAAGCATCTTGTGCTTTAGGAAAAATTTCTATCATAGACACATAAATCATAACGCCAGCAGAAAATCCTAAACTTATAGAAAGAAACTTAGTATTTGTTTTTTTAGCAAAAAATGCTATACAACTTCCTATACCAGTAGATAAACCAGCCAATAATGTTATCAAAAATGCAAATACTACATTATTCAAATAAATCACCTTCTTTTCAATCAATATTGATTATCATTTTCTTTCATGCTATCATATATATTTTATATGGTCAATATTTATAAAAAATATACACAATAAAAAAACAGAGATATAAACTTAGTCTCTGCTTTTTCTTAATAGTATATTAAAATTATTTATTCAGAAAATCCACTGCATATTGAACGTATAAAGCAGTTCCAATTTCTAAAGCATCTTCATCTATATTAAAGCATCCATGATGATGAGGATAACAAGCACCTTTTGACTCATTTCTAGCTCCTACAAATGCTAGTGCACCAGGTGCTATGTTCATAAACTCAGCTAAATCTTCTGCTCCTGTTACTTTTTCAAATAGTGTTATACATTCTTCTCCAAATAACTTAACTGCTGCATCTGTAGCTATCTTTGAACATTCTTTGTCATTTATAACTGCTGGTGTCAAATACCCATACTCTAATTCTGCTTCTGCTCTATATGCTTCTGCTGTAGATTTTGCTATACGTTCTAAAATTCCAGGAATTTGCTTTCTAAGCTCCGGATTAAATAGTCTTATTGTACCTTCTAAAACAGCTTCACTAGCGATTACATTAAATCTAGTTCCAGAATTTAAAACTCCAACACTCACAACTAATGGCTCTAGAGGACTTACTTCTCTACTAACCATAGATTGCAGGTTCATAACTATTGCTGAACTTGCAAGTACTGCATCAACACCTTGGTGAGGAAGTGAACCATGACCACCTTTACCCTTTACAGTAATTTTAAAGAAATCGGCAGAAGCCATTCTTGGACCCTCTTCTACTGATATAGTCCCAGATTCTACATCAGTCCAAAGATGTATTCCAAATACACCATCTACACCTTCCATAGCACCATCTTTAATCATAGCTCTTGCACCTTTACCAACTTCTTCTCCTGGCTGAAAAAATAATTTTACAGTTCCATTAATACTATCTTTAATATCATTTAACACTTTTGCTGCTCCTAGAAGCATTGATGTGTGACCATCATGACCACAAGCATGCATAAGTCCTTCATTTTTTGATTTATATTCTACATCAGTACATTCAACAACCTGTAGTGCATCCATATCACCTCTAAGTGCTACAGTCTTTCCTGGATTAGCTCCTTTTATAGTTGCAATTACACCTGTACCTCCAGCTGACACATATGGTATCCCTATTTTATCAAGTTCTTCTTTAACTCTCTTTGATGTTCTAACTTCTTCCATACTTTTCTCAGGATTTTCATGAAATTCCCTTCTAAGCTTAATTACATAGTCTTTATAACTTTTTGTTATTTCTTTAATATCCATTCCAGACCTCCAAATAGTTCATATTCTTCTTATTTAAAATACTTTTTATCATTTAAATACTATATTAGATTTACAAAAATACCTGCTATTACTACAGATGCTATTGTAACTGTAGTAAATCCTCCAACAAGCATCTTTGGAAGCATTTTATCCATTAAAAATTCTTTTTCTTCTGGTGTTTCAGCCAGAGCCTTTACTGCTTCTTCAGTTAATATATAGTTTGGTGGGAAACCATAAAGTGCTGTAAGCGAAACTGAAAAAGCCATTTCTTTACTTTCACCTAAAAGCTTTCCTGCTATAATAGAGAAAATTCCCATACCTATTACACCAAATATTATGATTCCTACAAGAGGAACTGCCATTTCAGCAAGCATTGCTGGTGTAGCTTTTGCTAACCCTGCAAATATAAAAGCCATCAATGATGTCATTAACCATCCAAATGAACCAGACTTATTAAGCGGTTTTCTATCAACTATTCCAAGTTCTGATGCTATTACACCAAATATTAAACATATAACATATCTTGATACGACTTCATTTGTAAGATTTGTAAATTGTACTGCTAACCATGCTACAAATCCTAATCTAAGTATTATCATATATGTTGTATCATACTTTTCAGGTAAGTCTGGAATTATCTTAAATCTACTTTTTTGTTCAGGTAAATCCTCAACTTTTTCTTCAACCTTATTTGCTGTTACTTTTCCACTTCTAAAATCTGATAAAAGTCTTTTTCCTTCTTTTTTAAGCATTAATGCTGTAATAGGATAGCCTGCAAATCCTTGTGCAACATACATTAAAATTGCAAGTACTGCCAAACTTGCAAGACCTTTTGCTGTAGCTGCATCTGCCATCATTATAGATGCAACTAGCCCTCCAGTAAGAGGTGGTGTAGCTATTACTGCTGTATCCCATCCAAATACTAATGTACCTAATGCTAAAGCTCCTATACATACTCCTGCGATTCCTGCTAGAGCTATTACAATTGTTTTCCATTGACCTGCTAATTCTTTAATACTCATCATAGTTCCCATATGTGTTATTAATAAAAGCATTCCCAATTGAGCTAATGGTGTTCCTAAAGCAGCTAAATCTACAATATTTTCTGGGAAAAAAGTCCAAAATCCTACTATAAATATAATTGCTGATACAAAAACTGATGGAACAAAAGCTTTAGTTTTTGCTGAAACTACGTCTCCTATCGTCAGTGATACTAAAACTAAACAAAAAGCTGTTATTGCCTCCATACAAAATCCCCCCTCATAATAAATATATTTTTATAAAATGTATGTATAGTTATCCATTATTTTACTACTTTTGAAAAACATTTCAAGTCAAAATTCGATTTTTTTCACAAAATTTCATAAATTCGATAAATTAAAGTTAGTTTTCTAAATTATTCTTTTCATAAAAACGTTATCCCAATCATTGGCTATTTAACTCTATCCTTATATAAAGAATTAAATGTAATTTGCAAAAAATAAAACATAGAATACATTTTATTCATAAAACACCTCTATAAAATGAATTGGCTTTATGAATCTTAACATATTCTATGTTTGTAAATTTAATAGGTATGTTAGCTATAGTGTAAAATTTATATACTAGTTATTGTGTAACCTACTATATACTCCATTTTTATTTACCAACTCTTCATGAGTGCCTCTTTCTTCAATTCCTTTATCCGTCAACACTATGATTTCGTCAGCATTTTTTATAGTAGTCAATCTATGTGCAACAACTAAATTTGTTCTATTTTTACTTAATTCTTCTAAAGACTCTTGAATTTCTCTTTCTGTTACATTGTCCAAAGCAGATGTAGCCTCATCCAATATTATTATTGGAGGATTCTTTAAAAAGATTCTTGAAATTGAAATTCTTTGTTTTTGTCCACCCGATAATTTTACTCCTCTTTCTCCGATATAAGTATCATATCCATCTGGCAAATTCTCTACAAAGTCATGTATCCTAGCTTTTTTAGCAGCAGCTATCATTTCTTCATCTGTAGCATTAGGGTTTCCACAAAGAATATTATCTCTTATAGTTCCTGTAAATAAAAACACATCCTGTTGAACTATACCTATATTTTTTCTCAATGATTTTAAACTGACATCTCTTATACTCTTTCCATCAATTTTTATATCACCCTTATCAAATTCATAAAATCTTGGCAATAGGTTACATAATGTAGTCTTTCCTCCTCCAGAAGGTCCAACTAATGCTATAGTCTTACCAGCTTTTATAGATAAACTCAAATTATCTAAAACTTGAGTCTTATCTTCATATGTGAAAGATATATTTTCTATTTCAATATCACCTTTTACATTTTCAAGTTCAATAGGATTTTTAGCTTCTTTTTGATGGTCTTGTTCCATTATCTCTATAAATCTTTTAAAACCTGTCATACCATTTTGATATTGTTCTGTAAAGTTTATTAATTTTTTCATAGGTTGTATAAACATTTTTACATATAGTATATAAGCAGCAAAATCACCCAAAGTAATTTTTCCTATATAGGTAAAGTAACCACCAGCTATGACAGCTACCCACTCTAAGGTGTCCATGTATAAATTCATACCAGAATAGTATTCTGCCATTACTTTATAAGAATCTTGTCTTGCTCTTCTAAATAATTTATTGCTTCTTACAAACTTATTTAATTCTTCTTTCTCAGTACAAAAAGACTTAGTTACCTTCATACCTGCTATACTATTTTCTAAAGTAGCATTTACATCACCTATAGTAACCCTACTTTTCATAAAAGCTATATTCATCTTATCTTTTTTAGCTATTGCAAACCAAATTATAAATGGTAATATAGCAAATATTATAAGGGTAAGAGGAATATTTATATCTATAAGTATAAAGAATGAACCAAGCAACATTACTATAGAAATAAATAAATCTTCAGGTCCATGATGTGCAAGTTCTGTTATATCCATTAAGTCATTTACTATTCTAGACATAGTTACTCCAGATTTGTTATTATCAAAATACGTATTTGGAAGTCTTTGTAAGTGTGTAAATACTTCATTTCTCATATCGGCTTGCATATCCACACCAATAACATGTCCCCAATACTGCATAAAATAGTTAAGCCCTGCTTTTGCTATGAATATAAGTATAAGTGCTACTGCAAAAACTACTAACATTCTTAAGTTTTTATTTGGAACAACGTCATCCATTATATTTCTAGTTATCATAGGATAAACTAAATCACATAAGGAAAATAAAAAAGCTGCTATAAGGTCTAGTGTAAAAATTTTCTTATATGGCTTATAATATTTGACAAATTGTTTTATCATAAATGTTAAACCCCTCCTTTATTAGTACCTCTAAAAAATACCCATAAATTAGTATAACATAACAATAACTTTAAATCTTTTATAAACTTATAAATTAAAACAATATTTTTCATAAAATTGAAGATTTATATAATATGGTTGTATGCTTGAAACAACATAAAAAGAGTTATATCTATATAAATAAAATTTTATAAAGATACAACTCTATATTTAATACTAAATTTTTTTAATAAATACAAAACTATTTCAATGCATTCAATATCTTTTTATCTAATGCTGTCGTATTTATACCTGTTATATATCCTGTTGCCTTTATTGAAGGTATATCATAAGTTGTCGGTAGTATAGTAGTAGATACTATTAAATCAGCACCTTCTTGTTTTGTTACACATTCAGCGACTTTACATTGTACAACTTCTGCTTGTATATTATTTTCTTTAACCAATCTTTCTACTCTGTCACAAACTATTGTTGATGTTGCGATTCCTGCTCCACATGCTACCAATATTTTTTTCATATCTTGTCCTCCTACAATTTCTTCAATATTTTATAATTCAAAATACAACTGATGAATTTCTCATATCTTTATTTATATAAATAATTATATCATTTTATATAAAAAGAACATCTTAAAATTATTCTTTTAGTATGTTCCTTATTTCAACATTACTTACACTTAAAATATCATTTTTTATACAAGACTCTATGTACTTTGATATATTTTTATAGTCATTTAAGTCAAACTGTTCAATATTCAAGTTATATTCTATATCACTGACAATACCTATTAAATCAGACTTACTAGATAAAATGTCCTCATATTTATCTTTTCTAGTTACTTCCAATCTTTTAAACCTATAGTTTTTATATCCTTCTACGATAATTAAGTCCATATCTTCATATAATTTAATCATTTTATATAATGGATTCTTATCTTTTAGTTCTTCAATATATGCTACTCGTTTATCTGATATTATACAGACTTTTCTTGCCCCAGATTTTCTATGTTTGTAAGTATCTTTTCCTTCCTCATCCATATCGAAATCGTGACATGTATGTTTAATAACTCCAACACGATACCCTTTTTTATTTAATTCTTTTATTATGCCTTCAATCAACGTAGTTTTACCTACTCCTGAATAGGAGACAACTGACAATATATTATACATAAAATTGTGTCCTTTCATAAAACTATCTAATAACAACATCTACCAATTGATTTTCTTTTATTGTTTCATTCTTTTTAATCTTAATCATACAATTACTTCTTAGAGTTGCAGATAATCTCGCTTTGGCATCTTTCTTATCATTTAGCTCTACATACAATTTACCTTCACTTGTATATAGTTTTCCACTTACAAATCTATCTTTATTTGAAAGTTTATTAAATTCTCCTCTAAATATAGCTTTTATACAATGAATTCCTTTTTTATGTGTCAAATACTCAATAACAGGAACTACCACATTATCAAATACCACGATTGCTGCATGTGGATTGCCAGAAAGACCAAACAATAGTTTTTCTCCCAATGTAGCTACATAACAAGCACCACCAGGTTTAATGTTTATCTTCCAAAATAATTCTGTTGCCCCTATTTTTTTGAATACATCTGGAATTAAATCTTTATCTCCAACAGAAACACCACCTGTGGTAATTAAGAAATCTACATTCTGTAACATATCTCTTACCTTTTTTTCTAACTCCAATATATCATCAGAACAATTGCATATTATATCTGCTTGTATTCCAAGTTTTAATAGTCTTGAATATAAGGTATATCTATTGCTATCGTATATCTTACCATTCTCTAAAATCTCATTTATATCTTGTAGCTCTGTTCCTGTATTCAAAATTCCAACTTTTAAATCATCATAAACAGTTACTTTGGATATTCCAAGACTTGCTAATACCCCAATACCATCATATCCTATATTCTGATTTTTATTAATAATCAATTGCCCCTTTTTTATATCCTCACCCTTAAATATGTAATTATCGTATTCCTTTAATTTTACATTTAAAGTTATCATATCACCTATAACCGTTACATCTTCTTTTTTTATTACACAGTTTGCACCCTTTGGTATCTTTCCACCAGTCATTATCTTCACTGCTTCATTTTTATTTAATACACTGTCAAACACTTCTCCTGCATACAAAGTCCCTATAACCTTTAAATTTCTATTTTCAGAATTTGCATTATATGCATAACCATCATATGGTGACCCATCAAATGGAGGACTATCAATTGTTGAATATATATCTTCTGCAACTACTTTATTTACTGCATCTATGAGATTTACTCTCTTGACCCTGTTTATTGGTAAAACATTTTTTTCAATAATTTTTATGGCATCTTCTAATTCTATCATTTTAAATACTCCCCAATATATTTTTTATTTAAGATATTTCTATGTAATATATTATAGATTATAAAAGTTGGAAATAATTTTATCTTATATTTAATTATAACTAATAGTTATCTATAAGTGCAGTTCAAATTTTATAAGTCTAATAAAAAAACTGTTCCTAGCTAGAAATTTCCTTCTATCTTGAAACAGCATCGTATGCCTTAGAATATTTTATTCTAATAAAGTTCCTTTTATTATTTTCACAATTTTATCACTTTCAATAGTTTTTATAGATTTTATTTTGTTATCCACAATACTTATTGTAAGTACCTCTTTTTTTAATATTTTATTATCTTCTTTCAACCTATAGCTCCTAACTACTTTACTACCTTTATGATTATATGCTGTTAAATCATAATTCGCATCTCCTACAATTTCATTTATTCTAGACTCTTCAACTCCAACATACTCTCCTAAGTCAATACGTCTAAAGTTTTCTAGTGATACAGCCGATTTTTCATGGTCACTTTTTTCAATCGTAATACTAGATGCAGTATCAATGGCTACTATGCTCTGTAATGAGAAAGAATTAGTTTCAACATTGACAACTTTATTTTCATTAATATCAATATATAAAGCACTTCCATCTAGTTCATTATTTCCAGTATATTTGGGATAGACTAATGTCATATAACTTGATGTGTTTATATCCTGCATTGTATTTGATTCTTTTAAAACTTTAGGTTTTATATAATAAAATGTATTATAGGGAATACCCATATTCTTTATAATATACTTATAATCTTTATTCATAATTTCATTAACATCATTTTGAACTTTTGTCATAGTTTTTTGCTGTGTTGCTTTACTTGCTACTTGAGTTTTATCTTTAGCATTTTCTTTATGACATCCAACAAGTATAATACCTAAAATGGTTACACAAACTAATGACCTTTTTAACTTCATAAATCAATCCTCCTTTCTTAAATTTTATAATATTTATCTATATCTCACTGTATGATTATCTTTTTTTTCAATAATTATATTTATTATTTTATAAAATAATTATATAATATTTATTTGAATTTAATAAGATTAAGAAGCTATTTGTAATTTTTCTGTAATAAAACACATTTTAAAGTTGAATTTTGAAAATTCAATTTACGATATTTTTATTGTAAGTATCCTTATAACATTATACCAAATTATTCCTAAACAATCAAAAACTCCATGAATATTTAAAGGTTTTCTATTTTAAAAATCACCTTTACCTATTAATTTATCAAATATGTTATAATAGTTTTAGATAATTTAAGGAGGATTAAGTAATGGATTTTAAACAACTTGAAGTATTTGTTGCTGTTGCAAAACATCAGAGTTTTTCAAAAGCCGCAAGAGAACTTTTTTTAACTCAACCTACTGTAAGTGCACACATACAAAACTTAGAAAGAGAATTAGAAACTGTACTTATAAATAGAAACAACAAAGTTATTACACTCACAAAATCTGGTGAAATTCTTTATGAACATGCTATATACATATTAAACAACTGCAAACGTGCAATTTATGATATAAAAGAATATTCAGGAAAAATAGAAGGTATTATAGATATAGCATGTAGTTCTATACCTGAAACTTACATTTTACCTGATTTTATGAAGAGTTTTTCTATGAGTTACCCAGATGTAAAATTTTCTATAAGCCATTATGATTCTCAATATGCTATATCAGAAATTTTAAATGAACGAATAAGCTTTGGATTAGTTGGTTCTAAAATCAATAATCCTCAAATAGAGTACCTAGACTTGTTAGATGATGAACTTGTTCTTATTGCTCCTTCAGATTTTAAAATTGATAATAAAAATAATTACATCGATATAGGAGAATTGGCTTATCTAAATTTTATTATGAGAAAAGAAGGGTCGGGTACAAGAAACTTAATACTAAGCACACTTAATAAAAATAACTTTCCAGTAAATAAATTAAATGTAATAGCTCATGTAGAATCAAATGAAGCTATTAAAGAAATGGTCAGATTAGGTCTTGGCGTATCCTTTATATCGTACATTTCAGCTATTGATTATCTCAATTCAGGCAAAATAAAATGCTATAAAATAAAAGATGTTGATTTTAATAGAAAATTTTTCTTTATTTACTCTAAAAAGAAAACTTTTTCCCCACTAGAAGATAAATTTCTAAACAGATTATGTGAGTATTTCGAAATCATAATATAATAATTTTAATAAATAATGCTTACTTTTAGGCTTATAACTAATTAATAAGATAATTATAACTGTCACATAAATACTTATAAATTATTATGAATTATCTTTCTTTTTTATTTAATTTACTTAAAAAATTCCTTGTTCAAATTAACTTGGGATTTTTTTATTTATACTACTCCAATAGTAACTAATACTATACAAATAATCATAGCTGAAATTAATATCATAGTTGTCTTTACCTTTTTTCCTAATATCCAATACGTTAATGCATCATAAAACCTTGTAAGAAATTCTAATACCATATTCAAATTCATTCCAGAAAATAATTTAACATTATATAAATTAGTTAATCTTAACATTGCTGTACATACACTTGCTCCATATAAATCAGATAAAATTATATATTCACATTCTTTATTTTCTAATATTGTTTTTTCTAATTCTAAATCAAAATCTGAATCACCTTGCCCAGGATACAAACCGTATGGACTAACACAATTTGCTAAATCTCCTACTATCATTTTTACTTAAAATAATTTTTAATTTGACAGTTCTTTGTTTTATTATCTCCAGTGTTATAGTTGCTATTTTACAAAAAAATAAGACCGTTGTATAACAGATTAAAATTGTTTATACAACAGCCTTTATTCACTTACTACACTTATACTTTTTATAAATTTATATTAAAAAATGCCTTATATCCCTTATACATTTCATATATATCTACTTTAGAGACAATCTCATGTGGTGCATGCATATTTAAAACTCCAACACCGCAATCTATAACCTCTGCACCTTGATTTGCTAATATATGGGCTATAGTTCCGCCTCCTCCTTGGTCTACCTTTCCAAGTTCAGCAGTTTGCCATACTACATTTCCTTTATTAAAAATTCTCTTTACTTCTGACATAAATTCAGCATTAGCATCATTACATCCACTCTTTCCTCTTGAACCTGTATACTTAGTTAAGACTAGTCCATTTCCCATATATGCAGAATTTCTCTTTTCATATGCTTCTCCAAAATTTGGGTCATACCCAGCAGAAACATCAGCTGATAGTACCTTACTATTTGCTAAAGCTCTTCTCACTTTAATATCACAATAATCTCCTTCTAAAGCAATTAGTTCAGCCACAGTATTTTCAAAAAACTTTGAGTGCATACCTGTATTCCCTTTAGAACCAATTTCTTCTTTATCTACACATAATGCAACTGAGGTAAATTCTGGTTGTTCAGTTTCTAGTATAGCTTTTACAGCAGCGTATGAACATACTCTATCATCATGCCCATATCCCAACACCATTGACCTATCAAACCCTAAATCTCTTGCTTTACCAGCTGGAACTACTTCAATTTCAGCACTTAATAAATCTTCTTCAACTATACCGTATTTCTCATTTAAAATCTTTAATATATTTGCTGTTATAGGCTCTTTTTCTTCATCATCTAAAGGTATATTACCAATCAATATATTTAGAGCTTCACCACTAATTCCTTCAGATAGTTTCTTTTGCATTTGGTCTCCAGCTAAATGAATTAATAAATCAGTTACACAAAATACTGGGTCATTATCTTCTTCCCCAATAGATATATCAACTTTTGTTCCATCATTTAGTATAACTATACCATGTAAAGCAAGTGGAATAGCTGTCCACTGATATTTTTTTATTCCACCATAATAATGAGTCTTAAAAAAGCCTAGATTACCCTCTTGATACAGTGGATTTGGTTTTAAATCTAATCTTGGTGAATCTATATGACTTCCTATAATCTTCATACCCTTTTCTATATAATTTTTACCTATTACAAAAAGTGCTACTGCTTTTTCTTTATTTATAACATAAATCTTGTCACCACAACTTATGCTTCCTTTTTCCATAGCTTCATCTATTGAAATATAACTATTTTCTTTAGCCAATTTTATAATTTCTTTTACTGAAAGCCTTTCAGTCTTTGACTTACTTAAAAAATCCATATAATCGCGAGAATATTGCATAATTTGTTCAGTAGTATTTTCTTTTCTTTCAACATCCCATGCATTCTTAAATTCATATTTTAAACTCATATTTTCCTCCTACTAAGTTTTAATTTTTATTATTTTTCATGTATTGTTCATATTCTTCTGGTGAAACTACTTTGACACTATCTAGTCTTGATTTAAAGTGGGCTCTAAAGTTTTCTAAATATTCTTTCCTTAAAATTTCTCTTTCTTTGATTTCATCAGCAGAAAGAATTCCCTCTCTATTTTTCTTTGCTAATTCATTAATCCTATCTAATTTCTTCTTGTCAAACATTTTTTCCTCCTAAAAAACTTCTATTTATTTAATAAAATAATTTATTACTTTTTATATCTAACTTGTTTTTATATTCACAAAAAAACTCATCTATGTTATCACTTATTATAGATATTCCCTTTTCCAGCTCTTCCATGCTTGGACGAGCTATATTGATTCTAAAGAATCTATCATCTACTAGATTATCAAAAAAATAAGTTCCTGGAAGCATTGATACACCTCTATTTAACATAAAACTTGTAAATGCTTGAGATGTATATCCTCTTGGTAATTCTAAAAAAAAGTTTATTCCTCCACAAGATTTTCTAACTTTTAATTTACCACTCAATTGGTCATTAATCAAGCTTTTTGCCAATTTGTACTTATCAGTATATATATTCTCTATATAACTCAAATAATTTTTCCAATCAAAATTATTCATATAGTAATACATTGATTTTTGAATTAAACCCGGTGTTGATATATCTGATGAATATTTAGCCCATAAAACTTTTTTTAACAATTCATTTGGCATTTCTACAATTCCTATCCTAAGACCTGGCATAAGTATTTTTGAAAAGCTCTTTATATACACTACTCTATTTTTATCATCATAACTTCTAACTGTTCTATTATCTTTTGACTCAAAAACAAAATCACTTATAAAATCATCTTCTATTATATAAAAATCATGTTCTTCTGCCAATTCTATTAACTTCTTTTTTTTATACGTTGAGTAAGATATTCCGGTTGGATTTTGAAAATTAGGCATAATATATATAAGTCTTGGTTTTATTTTTTCCAACTTTAATTTTAAAATACCTATATCAATTCCATCATCTAACATAGGTATAGATATTATTTTTGCACCTCTACTTTTAAACACTTCAATTGCTCCATTGTAAGAAGGTTCTTCCATAAAAACAACGTCTGAATAACTTATAAGCCCTTTACAAACTATATCTATACCTTGTTGAGCACCTGATATTATTTGAATATTTTCCTTAGTAGTTTTTATATTTCCATCACTTAGATACTCTACCATCTTGTCTCTTAATTCTTCAGAGCCAAGACCTTCATCATAATCAAATATTGAACTACCATCTTTAGATAATGCCATATTTACAGCATTTTTAAATGAATCGATAGGAAACATATCATTAGATGGATTTCCATTGTCAAAATGAATTAAATCTTCTCTTTGTACAATAATCTTATTTTTACTGTTATCTATACTATTTTTATAAGAATTTGAACTCGATACAAAAGTTCCACTTCCTACAATTTTATATACATATCCTTCATTTTCTAAAAGCTCATATACCTTAACTATAGTAGTATTATTTACTTGTAAAAAATTTGATAGTTTTCTTATTGGAGGCAGTTTTTCATGTTCAACTAACTCTTTATTTATTATCAGTTCTTTTATATGATTAAATATCTGTATATATTTAGTTAACTTTTTCTCACTTAAATCTATTCTGTATCTTTCCACATTTATCACCGCTCATTGTATTTATATTTTATTGATGCTTTCATACATATTTGATATTATTTAGTATGTATATATAATACCAAAATTTTTATAAAAAGGGGAAATATTTATGTTTTAAGACTATCACATGCATTCAAGTTTCTCTACTGACGGAAAATCTACAATTGAAGAAATGATAAAAGTATATCCTTCAAATGTATAAAGACTTGGGAGGAGAAATCATAACTACAGGCTCAGATTCACATCATATAAGTCAAATTGCGTATGAGTTTGACTACATATATTCATTACTAAAAAATATGGGATTTAAATATGTATTTAAATTTAATAAATTAAAACCAGAATTTATAAAATTATAAATTTTTACACCTCCTTGTGAATATATTTAAAAGATAAGGAGGTGATTTTTTTGAAAGTACCTTATTTAGTACTATCAACAGTTATTTTATTTATATCCAATTTTGTTGTAAGAATATTTGGTTTTTTATATAAAATATTCTTATCAAGAGCATTAGGCGAAACAGGTCTAGGTATTTATCATATGATTTTTAACTTTTTGATGATTTGCTTAGCCGTTACAACAACAGGTATACCTACTGCACTTAGTTGTTTAGTTGCAAAGAGAAAAGCTTTAAACGATAAACACAATACTAATGCTTTATTTATATCAACTTTATATATATCATTCTTCGTAGCACTAGCTATATCTATAGTTGCATCTTTCAATAGTTCTTTTTTATCACTTAAGTTTTTAAAAGATGCTAAATTAAACCTATTTATACTAGCAGTTTGTCCTGCTATAGTTATAATAACTCTTTCAAATGTACTAAGAGGATATTACTATGGTATAAAGAATGTAAAAATCCCTGCTATTGGACAAATTATTGAACAAATCGGTAAAATATTATTTGTTTTTTTACTTGTTATGTATATAAATAATAAATCTATGAATTGTTATATTGCCCTGTTAGGTATATCGATTGGTGAATTGAGCAATATCATATTTATGCTTATCTGCTTGTGGCGAGATTCATCATTTGACAATAGGTATATTATAAGCATAAAAGATTTTTATAATTCTTCTATCGAAACATTAAAAATGTCCATTCCCATAACTTGTAATAGAATGTCAAACATACTTTTGCAATCTATAAGTTCTATGATGATACCATCAAGATTAGCATTATCAGGAATGACTTATCAGCAATCCTTAAGTATGTATGGTATCGTCAGTGGAATGGTAATGCCTTTTATATTTTTACCTTTTACTGTTGGTTCAGCGCTTATTGTAAACTTAATACCTACTATTTCACAGGAAATAGCTCTAAGAAAACGTAAAAGCGTTATAAAAAAAATCAAATACTCTATACTTCTAACTTCATTTGTAGGTATACTATCATCAATATTTTTTTATTTCTTTGGAAAAGATTTGTGTATACTAGTATTTAAAAATACACTTGCTGGAGAATATCTAAAAGCTATGTTTTTAGTTCCACTATTTATGTCACTAAATCAAACTCTATCTGGCATTTTACATTCAATAAGAAAAGAATTAGCTTCAAGTATAAATACTATTGTTGGTATGCTAATTCAACTAGTAGCTTTATATGTATTTCTTCCTGTCCCAGGGCTTAATATTTATGCATATATATACACAATAACAATAGTATCAATATTTACTTCTCTATTACATACTATAGTACTTTTTAAATCACTAAAATCTATACGTTAGGTATAAAAACGTGAAGGCTAACAATGTAAATTATCTACTTTGGTAGCCTTCCTTAGATGATTTTTATTTATAATTTAAACTATTTATATATCTACCTATCTATCTGTGGCAACTTGGCTTACCACTTCCATGATTAGGTCCACATTGCGAAAAATCACATACTTTAGCGAAAGTATCAACAAGTCTTGGTTGGATTGGATTTGGTGATGCTAAAACTACTATTTGCTCACTTATTAATGTGCTAACTGTTTCTTGTAAGCAAAGTACTAAATCTATATCATTTGGTATTATTAATTCATGGAAAGGTTCACAACATTCATTACATTCTAATTTTAATATAGATTTTCCTATACAATCTACAGTTAAGTTAGTTTGGTATTCTTGTCTTAAAGTAACAGCTCTTCCGTCAGCTGGCAAGCATATTGGTGCTGAAAGTGTGTTAAAAGTAAATTCTACATAATCAACTCTCTTCTTAGATCCACCTCCTGCTCTGACTGCTGGGAAAGCTAATGCAACGAATTCTGTACATCCACATCTACCTCTTAGTTCTAATACTAAATTACGAACTGCTACAGTTAATCCTCTTTGTTTATAAGCTACTGATTTGCCTTTTCCTTGTCTACAGCATTCAGCGTTTCTTTCTCCACATACTGCATATTCAAAAGTTGTTTCACAGTTTCTTCCTACTATATCTCCCAATGGGTCTAAGTCAAAATCTTCTAAAGTCGTCATTCCTGTATCTATAACGATTCCATCATTACTTAAGCATATTTTGTCTATAGTTACACTTGCTCGACCTGCACTTGGAACTGAACCAAATACTTCTACTACTTCTGTTTCAAAAGTTAATGGCTCTCCATTTGGACCAGTTGCATCTGTAAATGTTTGGAATTGCATAGTATCAAATATTCTATTAGCCTCTATTGCAAATGGAACTGCATTTGATACAGAGAAATTTCTTGGAGATATAGGATTACAGCATTCTGGTCCACATTTGTTTTCAAAACATTCATCTGAATCCATTTGACATGGTTCGCAATCACATTTACAACTGTCATGGCATTCAAACTTGTCATCACATGGATTAGGTTTACATGGGTTGCATGGCTTGCAATCATCATGACAATCACACTTATTATCAGTATTACATCCATTATGATGGTGTGATTTTTTAAACCCTCTCATGTCCTCTGAATTTATTTCATCTGTATACACTTCTTCACTCATTGTAGACATTGGCTGATTTATCATTCTTCTTTTATTTTTTTTATAATCTTGCATTTTTCATTGCCCTCCCTGTAAGCGATTCTTATTAAGTCTTTGGCTTTTTGAAGCCTAATTAATACTATGCTCTTATAATCTTAATTGTTACTTGCTTTTTAAATTTATCAATAATTAGGTATATTTAGTAGAAAAATGCATTTTAATAAAAAAAGTACTACTATTTTAAATAGTAGCACTTTTTTTGTCCCGAAACACCGGTGGCTAAGTAAATTCACACCCTAGGCACTCCCAGGTGGGTGACTTGCTAGTAACCTTTAACGTCCAAAATCAACCAGGCATGTTATAATTTACCAGACACGGTCTCCCGTATTTCATTTGTAGGTTGAATTTAAAAAAGCCTTATCGTATGTTTCAGGATATATTATTATTATATAATAAATTTTGAAATTTTTAAAGTGGTTTTATATAGTAATTGAGATAATCTTATTCTATCATTACTTTTTCTTCCTTTTTTCTTTATGTATTTAGTTAATTATCGCTTTTTCTTAACTCTAGTTTTAGTATTTTTTTCATTATAATTATGTTTAGGTTCTTGCTCATTAATATTGTATAGTTCTTCATCATACACTATTTCTTCGTCATTTTCGATATTTTCATAGTCTACGTTCTTATCTTCTACCAATTCATCTTCATTATCATCTATTTCACCTTCATCTGTTAACTCTTCCTCATCATAATCCAATTCTTCGTCTTCATAATCTAATTCCTCATCTTCATAATTGTCTTCATCATCATTATCATCACCTCTTAGGAGACTTCCTAGCAATTTGAGATTATTCATACTGCCAAGATTGTTTATATTTGCCAAAGAACTTAGACTAAATCCACCTTCTCCAAAGTCATCTGGTAAAAATAATTCTGCAAATAAATCTATCTTCTTTTTCATTCCTATAGCTTTTTCAACTGAATTTTTTCTTTTTTCTGGGAATATATCTATAATTTCCTTTATCATCATATTCTTTTTATCATCACTATCCATTTTTCTAAAAAAATCTGTTTCATCTTCTATATCTACCACGTCTATATTATTTAATTTTTTTATTCCTCTAACCAAATCTAAAACACTCTCTATTTTTATTAGTATTTTTCTTTCATCTCTTGACATGTATTTTTTAGTTCTTGTTATTATTTCCATTCCCATTTCTAAATCTTCTTCACTTAAATCCATAAGCCTTAAACCTCTTTTTATGTCATTTGCATCAAACCTTAAATTGCCATGTATAGACTGTGATAGTTTATCATTTGCATTTTTTTTGTTTTTTCTAACTCTATTATTTCCTTTTGATTTATTTTTATCATCAAATATAGAGATATTACCATTACTCAATGCAATCACTCCAATCAAAAATAGTAAGTTATTCAAGACAATTCCCCCTTATATTATATAATTGCCCTATATTAAAGTATGTTTTTCATATTTTAATGTTCCATTTTTAAAGCTCAGTGCATATATATTATCTATAAGAATTTTTATTTATATTATATATCACTTACAATTCACCACTTCAATATTGTTTCTATATATAAATAGTATGAATATAATTCAATATATATTTATAGAAAGGGGTTTTTTTATGAAAAAATTAGATGCAGAGTCATTAGAAAAAATGGCTAAACAAAAAAATATTGATAAGGATAAGATAGAAAAGATGGCTGATAATTACAAAGGAAAGTCAGAAAGTGAACTTATGGAGGAACTTATAAAAATAGGCAAGAACTTAGATGGAAAAGATGAAGTAGTATCAAAGTTCAAAGCATTTTTGGATGAAAATCAACGCAAAAAATTGGATACCATAATGGAAAAAATATCAGATGCAGAAACTCAAAGAGATACTAAACCATCTAAAACGAAGAAGGTTAAACCTACTAAAGGTAAGTCAAATTCACCTGCACCAAAAAATACACCAAGTGGTCAACAAAAAAAATCTAAAGGCTTATTTAAGAAAACTAAAAAGTCTAATCCTCATGAATAGATAAAAAACGAACTATTTAGATAATTAGACAATTATTTTTTAGCTAAGCTATTCTTAAATTTTATATTATTGACATAAAAAATGGGAGTGTCTCAAAATGAACTTTTTAGTTCATGAGACACTCTTTTTTGTATGAAATCAAATATATTTTCATCATTTCATCAACGAAAAAAAGGCTTATCTCTATTTTGAGACAGCCTCATTGATTTTATTAGTTTTATTTTCTTCTTTCTATAACACTTTCTCTATCCACAATTCTATAAGGTAATTCTATTTTCTTATTTTCAATTAATTCCTTATTTATTAACTTTATAACCATTCTTATTGCTACTGCTCCCATATCGTATAAAGGTTGATATACTGTAGTAAGTTTAGGTCTATACATTCTAGCTATCTTAACATCATTAAATCCTGCAACCGATATATCCTCTGGAACTTTATATCCAGCATCACATATAGCATTTATAGCACCTATAGCAGCCTCATCACCTGTTACAAAAGCTGCATGAGGTATTATTCCATCATCTAACAATTCTTTCATGCTATTGTATCCACTTTCATAATCAGTTCCACCATACTTAATTAAACTCTTGTCTAATTCTATATTGTTATTTGAAAGTGCTTTCTCATAACCAGAAAGTCTTTCCATTTCTAAAACAGTATCGTCTTTACTAGTCATTATAAAGGCTATCTTTTCATGACCTTTCTTTATAAGATGTTCTGTCATATCAAAAGTAGCTTCTTTATTACTGGTACTTACTGTATATATATCATAATTTCTAGCAGTTTTACTTATATAGGTTGCTGGTATTCCACAATTTTGTATATAGTTGATGTGGTCTTGTTCAACTACCCACGAAATCATAACTATACCTTCCACTTGTTTTGCTCTCAATAGATTTATACTCTTAAGTTCTTGCTCTTTATCAGAGTATGTATTTGCTAAAAGAATATCATAATCATACATTTTAGCAACTTCTTCTATTCCATTTAACACCTCATTAACAAAAGAATCTGAAACTTCTGGAACTATTACCCCTATTAATTGACTCTTCTTAGTTACTAAGCTTCTAGCAAGCGGATTTGGTATATATCCAGTCTCTTTTATAACCTCTAAAACTTTTTGTTTGACTTCATCAGTTACAGGTTTTGAATCATTTATAACTCTAGATACAGTAGATATTGACACGCCTGCTTGTTTAGCAACATCTTTTATCGTTATATTACCTTTCATCTTCATCCTCCTTATTTTACTAAATTTATCTAAAACTGAACCAAATTCTTGAAGGTTCCTATTTTAACTACATTTATATGAGTTTTTATTTTACCATAAAAACAGTTACACTTAAATACATTATATTTTATATTATACCCTATATTCAACAAATTTAATAATATTCATTTTTAATTTAAATTATATTAAAAAATAAAATAAAAAAATGCTGGTATAAAATACCAGCATTTTTCCATTCTAATGATTTCAGTATTAGCAGCCGCAGCCTCCGTCACCATCAAAGAATCCACCACATGAACAAGTTATTAGTAATAATATTAAGAAAGGTATCCATGACATTATATCAATGTCTCTCCAGCAATCTTCAAAAGCCAAGAATAGGAAGAATAGTACTATTATCCACCATCCTCCTCCTCCAAAACATCCTTCTTCTCCAAAGAATCTATCTAACATAACAAAGCCCTCCTTTTTTTAATAACTGCACTCTTATTCTAAGCATCCACCACAGCAGCAAAGTATTAATAAAACTATTAGGAATGGTATCCATGCCATTATGTCAAATTCTGCCCAGCTATCTCCAAAAGCTAAGAATAGGAAGAATAGTACTATTATCCACCATCCTCCTCCTCCAAAACATCCTTCTTCTCCAAAGAATCTATCTAACATTCTACGTTACCTCCTGTTGATATTTTGTTGAGCTTTTCGCTCCTAACATATACTATGCATTTGGTTTCCATTTTGCTAATGTATTTTTATTATTTTTTTAATTTTTTCTTATCCTAAAAAAGTAAAGTTTGTACATTCATACAGACTATAAGTATAGTAAACAACCACTTGACAGAATATTTTATTTATAATGAAGTATTAAATTTCTAATCTAAACTAAAAAAGGCAAAACCATAACTTGTATAAGTTACTGGCTTTGCCTATTTAATAATCAATATTTTTTAGCAACAACAACCATCATCGAAGTTAAATAACAACAATACTATTAGTATAACCCATATCCATATATTGTCATCGCATAATAAGTCTTCTAAAATGTCTGTACATAATAATAAGAATACTATAACTATTATTATCAACATTTTATTACCAAAAAATCCTTCGCATCCTCCAAAGAAACGTTCCATATTGTCTTCTAATTTTGTCATAACTAATCCTCCTTGAATCATTAAGAGACTAAGTTTTGTCTCTTTAATTAAATATATGTAGTAATAGACAGATAAGTTACTTCTAAAAAGTTTTTATTGATTAGTTTATTTATTTCTTTTTCACCAAGTTTATTGTATCTATCAACTTCATCTAGATAATCTTTTTTCTCTTCTGATATAGTATAGATTAAACTTTCTATTGATTTTACTTTGTATTCTTTATATCTTTCTATCAAGAAGGATGTTTTTGAGTTTTCTATCCCTTTCTTTACATGCATTAGTCTTGATATGTAATCTTCTTTTTCATTAGATACATAACTCTCCTTTTCAGCTACATCTTCAAGGATTAAATTAGTCTCCATTACATAGTCCTCTACACGTTGCATATCTAAAGTTATTGAATTATAATAAAAATTTACTGCTATAAGTAAAAACATTCCTACTGAAGTTAGTAATAGTCCTACATATTTCATAGCATTTCCTCCTAAGTTATATTTGTTATCAATAAAGTTTATTCATCAAATAATACTTTATTACTACCTTTATAAAATTTTATTATTTTTTATAGATTCCTTATTGAAAAATTCTCAATATTATATTAAACTAACATTAAAATTAATTAAAACTGCTTTAGGAGGCTTAAAATGTTTGAAAAAATAAAAGAAATAATAGCAGAACAATTAGGGGTAGACAATTTAGATGAGATAACTATGGAGGCATCTTTAATGGATGACTTAGAAGCTGATTCATTAGATGCTGTTGAAATTATAATGGCCCTTGAAGATGAATTTGGAATAGAAATACCAGACGAGGAAGCTGAGAATTTTAAATGTATTGGTGATATATGTAAATATGTCGAAGAAAGTAAATAATATTGTTTTGTCTACAAATATAAATAGTCTGTGTAAACTTCCACATAATAATTTATATCGAAGTTCACGCAGACTACATTACATTTATTTACAATATATAGAAAATATATATTCTTATATTTAATTTATATAGCAAGTATATAAATTGCCTAAATCAAAATTACTTTTCTTCATAAAATGTTACATTCTTTATTACTATATCTACAGTCCCATCTTGATTTTGTTTTACAGTATACTTCATTGGGTCTTCAAAATCAGTTAGGTTTCCTTTTATGTCAAAACCATTATCTGTTTTTATACTTCTTTTTTTAAGTTTTTTCTCAACCCATTTTTTATCTATACTAAAACTTTCATCAAGACCTTTTTCTTCCATATGCTCTTTAAAGCTATCTTTTAACTCATCATCTTTAATTGAATTATCAACAAAGTCATTTATATCAACTTCATGTTTTTCCTTTAGTGTGTAATTTAATATACTTCTTACATCTTCAGCTTGCTTTATATCATTACTAAGAGCATTGGTTATCCAGTTTTCAGCTGTATTTTTAAATACTTTTGTCTTATACTTATCATCATCTATTTTTTTAGCATTTAAAAATTCTGTCACAAACTTTGATTCTGACCCTTCTTTTTCAGCATCCTTATCTAAAAGTCTTAGGTGAAACTCATCATTTATACCACTTAGACTAATCAAAGCTCCTTGCTTTTGTCTTAGAGTCTCTGGAATACCAATCTCATTTGAAACCATTTGAATATTAAATTTATCATCTACAAATTCAATTGAATGAGTGTACAACTTTTTATAATCTAATTTCAGTATAGCTACACTCTTTTCATCTTTAATAGTATATAAACAAATTGCTAAATCACAAGATTCTAATGCAGCATTGATTTTCATAACATCAAATAAATAGGATGCAATTTCTTTAGAGTTTTTCAAAAAAGAACTTTCATCATATATTATTTGTTCACAGCAGTTTTTAATTAAATTATTATTATAATCTTTAAAAATAGCCTTTCTTAAGTCCTCATCCTTCGAAATTCTTTTTATAGACTTCTGGAAAAAGCCATCTACTTCTTGATTGACTCTACCTTCAAAGTCGTTTAGTATTGGAACATCACTATTTTTGTCCAAAACATGTATTATAAACTTATGTATTATCATATATATCACCCCATTATCTTAATTTCGATATTAGTTCTTTCATATCCTCTGGTATATCTGCTTTAAATTTCAATTTTTCTTTTGTTCTTGGTTGCTCAAACTCCAGCTTGTATGCATGGAGTGCTTGCCTATTTATAAGCTCTTCATCTACACAGCCATATAACTCATCACCTATTATTCCATGACCTATATGAGCCATATGAACCCTTATTTGATGTGTTCTACCAGTTTCTAAACTTACTTCTAGTACCGTTGCATTTTTTAATCTTTCTAATACTTTATAATGAGTAACAGATGCCTGTCCTCTTTCATCTATTATCCTCTTTATTGAATCTTCTGTAGGTCTATAAATTGGCTCATCTATAGTTCCTTCATCTTCTTCTATAATTCCTTCAACTACTGTTATATACGTTTTTTCAACTTTGTTTTCGCTCATTGCTGTAGACATAGTATGATGTGCATAAGCATTTTTTGCTACTATAATAAGCCCTGAAGTATTCATATCTAACCTATTTACAAATCGTATTTTCACATTTTCTTTTTTGTTATCTATATAGTAACTAATACCATTTGCTATTGTTTTATTATAGTGACTTTTTGTTGGGTGAACTACCATAAATGGAGGTTTATTCACCATAATTATGTCAAAATCATCATATATTATTTGTAAATTTAAATCTTGAGACTCAAAATTGGCTTTTTCCTCTTCTATTTTTACCTCTATTAAATCACCACAATATACTTTTGAGCTTGGCTTTTTATACACTCCATTTACTAAGACACTCTTTTCTCTCTTCATTTTTGATAATGACCTAACTGAGAAATTTAGTTTGTCCAATAAAACTTCTTTTAAAGTCATTTCTTCTTCATTTGTATACGATATAAGATTATATCTTTGATTTTCTTTTTTAAACAAACTTTTACCTACTTTCTTTTATCTTTCTACTTTCTTTTATATCTTCAAAATCATGATATTATATATTTTACACTATTTTTGTTTAATAGATAATAGTTATTTTTAACTATAAAAACCTGTAAGAATAACAAACAGTTATCCTTACAGGTTAAATTCATGATTAAATATTTAATTTAAAAAAATTATAATTTAAAACTATCTTTTAACTATTAAAGTAGTTCCCATTCCACCACCTATACAAAGTGTAGCTAAACCAGTTTTAGCATCTCTTCTCTTCATCTCATATAAAAGTGTAGTAAGTATTCTTGCTCCTGAGCATCCTATTGGATGTCCTATAGCTATTGCTCCACCATTAACATTAACTTTAGCCATATCTATATTTAAATCTTTTATCACTGCTATAGACTGAGCAGCAAATGCTTCATTAGCTTCAACTAAATCTATATCCTCAATAGTCATATTAGCAGCTTCTAGAGCTTTCTTAGTTGCTGGAACTGGTCCATATCCCATTATTTTAGGGTCAACACCAGCTGTTCCATAAGAAACTATAGTTGCAAGAGGCTCTATTCCTAGCTCTTCAGCTTTTTCCTTAGCCATTACTACTAACATAGCAGCACCATCATTGATTCCTGATGCATTACCAGCAGTAACTGTTCCATCTTTCTTGAATGCTGGTCTTAATTTAGCAAGTTTCTCCATTGTAGTACCAGCTTTAATATATTCATCTTTATCTACTACAGTGTCACCTTTTCTTCCTTTTATAACAACAGGAACTATTTCTTCATCAAATTTTCCTTCAGCTTGAGCTTTTTCAGCTTTATTTTGACTTGCAAGAGCTAATTCATCTTGTTCTTCTCTAGTTATGTTCCATTGCTCTGCTATATTTTCAGCAGTAACACCCATATGATAGTTATTGAATATGTCTGATAATCCATCTTTTATCATTGAATCAACAAAAGCAACATCACCCATTCTCGCACCATATCTAGCACTTGGTACTAAATAAGGAGACATACTCATATTTTCAGCTCCACCAACTAGCATTATATCAGCATCCCCTAATGCTATAAGTTGAGATGCCATTGAAACAGATCTTAATCCAGAACCACAAAGTATATTTATAGTCATAGCTGGTTTTTCTACTGGTATCCCTGCTCCTAATGCTATTTGTCTTGCTATATTTTGTCCAAGACCTGCTGTAAGTACTCCACCTACAAGTGATTCATCTATAATATCAGGAGTTATATTAGCTCTTTTTATAGCTTCTTTAGCTGCTGTTATCCCTAATTCTACTGCTGAAACTGATTTAAATGCTCCCCCGAAACTTCCTACTGCTGTTCTAGCTGCACTGGCAATTACTACTTCTCTCATATTTATTACCTCCATTAAATTAGATTTTTATCAGATTTTTGAGATTGTTTTTTTTAAACAATATTAGTTAAATTTTACATATCAAATTCTTATTTATTATAGTCATAGAATCCTATTTTAGTTTTTCTTCCTAATTGATTAGCTCTAACCATTTTAGCTAAAAGTGGGTGAGGTCTATATTTAGTATCTCCAAATTCAGTATATAGAACGTTCATTATAGCTAAAACAACATCTAATCCTATTAAATCACCTAATGCTAATGGTCCCATTGGATGGTTTGCACCTAATTTCATAGCTTCATCTATTTCTTCCTTACTTGCAACACCATCTGCATATATACCAACAGCTTCATTTATCATAGGTACAAGTATTCTGTTTACTACAAATCCAGGAGATTCAGATACATCTACTGGTACTTTATTGATACTCTTAGATAATTCAAATACTGTATCAAAAGTAACTTTTGACGTTAACTGACCACTTATAACCTCAACTAATTTCATCATAGGAACTGGATTGAAGAAATGCATTCCTATAACTTTATCTGCTCTCTTAGTAGAAGAAGCTATTTCTGTTATAGATAATGATGAAGTATTTGTTGCTAAAATAGTATCATCTTTACATATTTCATCTAATAACTTGAAAACATCTTTCTTTATGTTCATATCTTCTACAGATGCTTCTATGATTAAATCCATATCTTTTAAATCTTCATAATTAGTAGTTGAGCTAACATGACTTAATATTTCCGCTTTTGTAGCTTCATCCATTTTTCCTTTAGTAACTAACTTAGTTAAATTTTTATCTAATAAAGCTAAACATTTATCTATAGCACCTTGAGTTCTACTCTTTAAGCATACATCATGACCACAACTTGCAAAAGTTTGTACAATACCAATTCCCATAGTTCCACTACCTATTACAGCTAATTTCATAGTTATAACCTCCTGTTATTTTAGTATTTATATTCTGTTAACTAGATTAGAATATCTTAATCTAGTTAACAGCAAATATATTTTTAATTAGATTGTTTACCCTTTTATAAAGTTAGCTTCTCTTTTTTCAACGAAAGCTGACATTCCTTCTTTTTGGTCTTTAGTTGAAAAACAAAGACCGAATAAATTAGATTCTATATCTATTCCAGTATTTATATCAGTTTGAGCACCAAGTTGTATTGCTTCTTTAGAGTATCTAACTGCAAGCTGAGCATTTTTAGCTATTATCTTAGCTAGTTTCTCAACTTCTTCTATCAAAACTTCTGGCTCAACAACTCTATTTACTAAACCTATTCTTTCAGCTTCATCAGCTTTTATAACTTTACCTGTAAAGATTAATTCTTTTGCCTTTGCCATTCCAACCAATCTTGTAAGTCTTTGAGTTCCCCCATATCCTGGAGTTATTCCAAGGGTTACTTCTGGTTGACCAAATTTAGCTTTAGCAGATGCAATTCTTATATCACACGCCATTGCAAGTTCGCATCCTCCACCTAAAGCAAACCCATTTACAGCAGCTATTACTACTTTTTTACTACTTTCTATTTCTCCAAAAGCTTTAGCTCCTAAGCTACTAAAATCTTTAGCAGCCACAGCATCTAAATCCTTCATGTATGCAATATCTGCTCCAGCTACAAACGCTTTTCCTTCCCCTGTCAATATTACAACATCAATAGCTTCATCATTGTTAATATCTACAAATACTTCATAAAGTTCTTCTAAAGTCTTTGAATTTATTGCATTAAGGGCTTTAGGTCTATTCATTTTCACTGTACATATATTTCCATCTACTTCAACAGCTACATTCTCATAAACTTTAACATCACTTGTACTCATAATACCCTCCCCAAGAAATTAGTTAGCTAAAACTTCACCTTTTTCTTTTGCAACACTTAACTGACTGATAAGTTCTGGAAGTACCTTATGAACGTCTCCAACTATACCAACATCAGCATATTTAAATATTGGGGCTTCTGGATTTTTATTTATAGCAACTATAAACTCAGCATCTTCCATACCAGCTATATGTTGTATTGCCCCAGATATACCACATGCTATATAAAGGTCTGGTCTTACAGTTTTACCAGTTTGACCAACTTGTCTTGCTTTATCTAACCATCCTGCATCTATAGTGGCACGAGATCCAGAAACTTCTCCACCTATAATTTCAGCTAATTCATAAAGTATATCTAAGTTTTCTTTTCCACCCATTCCACGTCCAGCAGAAACTAATATCTTAGCATCTTCTATTTTAACTTGTTTTTTAGCCTCTTTTATCACTTTTACAACTTGAACTAGTTTGTCAGCCTCATTAAATTCTACCTTAAAACGATTGATTACAGCTTCTTTAGTTTCATCAGGCTCATTTTTCTTCATAACTCCTGGTCTAACTGTAGACATTTGAGGTCTGAAGTCTTTACAAACTATTGTTGCCATTATATTTCCACCAAAGGCAGGTCTTGTCATTAATAATAACTTTGTATCTTCAGCTACTGCAAGACCTGTACAGTCAGCAGTAAGACCTGTATGTATTCTTGCAGAAACTCTAGGTGCTAAATCTCTACCTATTGAAGTTGCACCAAATAGTACAACTATTGGGTCAGCTGCTTTTATTGCTTCATAAGCTGCTTTTGTATATGGTTCAGTTGTATACACTGCTAAAGCTTCATCATCTACTACTATTACTTCATCTGCACCATAATGCGCTAATGTATCTATTAAACCTTCTACCTTACTACCTAAAAGTAATGCAGAAACTTTTGTATCATAATCTTTGGCTATTTCTGTAGCCTTTCCTAGTAATTCTAAAGAAACGGTTTGAATTACATTTTCTCTTTGTTCTATTACTACTAAAACGTTACCCATTCTTTATCCCCCCTTAAATTATATGATGTACTTCTCTTTTAATTTATCTATGATAATTCCAGCTGATGTTTTCGCATCTTCGTTATATATTGTACCAGCTGGTTTAACTGATTTTGTAAATGATTTAAATACACTAGTTGGAGAACCTTTAAGACCTAAATTAGAAGGGTCAACTTCTATATCTTTTACAGTCCATGTTTCTACTACATCATTTTCGAAAGCATCATATATTCTTCCAACTTTCATGTATCTTGGTGTGTTCATATCTTTAAGAGTTGTTATAAGGCATGGCATTTTAACTTTTAAGTCATGACAACAATCTTCAAATTGTCTTTTTACTAATACATATTCACCTTCAGTTTTTATTTCTTCAGCATATGTTATTGATGGAAGATTTAAATGTTCAGCTATTTGAGGTCCAACTTGTGCAGTATCACCATCAATAGCCTGTCTTCCAGCTATTATAATATCAAAATCTATATTTTTTAATGCTCCTGCTAATGCTGATGAAGTTGCCCAAGTATCAGCACCTGCAAATGCTCTATCTGTTAATAATATTGCTCTATCTGCACCCATTGCTAAAGCTTCTTTTAAAGCCATATCTGCTTGAGGAGGTCCCATTGTTATTACTGTTATATGAGCACCCATTTCTTCTTTTAATTTTATAGATTCCTCTAAACCTGCTTTATCATCAGGGTTTATTATACTTGGTACTCCATCTCTAATTAAAGTACCTGTATTAGGATCTAGTTTAACTTCTGTTGTATCTGGAACTTGTTTTATACAAACGACTATATTCATAAATCCTTCCTCCATATCTATTTTAATATCGACCTATTGCGTATATTTTAGTATTTATCTATTTTAATAATTTTCCTGAAATAACCATTCTTTGAACTTCACTAGTTCCTTCATATATTTCAGTTATTTTAGCATCTCTCATCATTCTTTCTACTGGATAATCACGAGTATATCCATATCCACCATGAAGTTGTACAGCTTTTGTAGTAACTTCCATAGCTGTCTCAGCTGCAAATAGTTTTGCCATTGCTGCTTCCACTCCATAAGGTTTTCCTAAGTCTTTATTTATAGCTGCTTGATATACAAGATGTCTAGCCGCTTGTACTTTAACTTCCATATCAGCTAATTGGAATTGTGTATTTTGGAATTTTGATAGTGGTCTACCAAACTGCACTCTCTCTTTTACATATTTAACTGTTTCATCAATAGCACCTTGTGCTAAACCTAAAGCTTGTGCTGCTATACCAATTCTACCACCATCAAGAGTAGACATTGCTATCTTAAATCCTTGACCTTCTTTTCCAAGTAAATTTTCTTTAGGTATTCTACAATCTTCAAATATTAACTCACTAGTAGCTGAACCTCTTATACCCATTTTCTTTTCTTTAACACCAAAGCTAAATCCAGGAGTTCCTTTTTCAACTATAAATGCTGATATTCCTTTGTTACCCTTAGATTTATCAGTCATTGCCATTACTACATATATGTCACCAGCTATTGCATTTGTTATAAATATTTTTGAGCCATTAAGTATGTATTCATCTCCATCTAAAACAGCAGTTGTTTGTTGACCAGACGCATCTGTACCAGCATTAGGCTCAGTAAGACCAAATGCGCCTAATTTTTCTCCACTTGCTAATGGTCTTAAGAATTTTTGTTTTTGTTCTTCATTACCATATTGATATATAGGCCATGAACCAAGAGATGTATGAGCTGATAAGATAACACCTGTAGTACCACAAACTCTAGACAATTCTTCAACTGCCATTATGTACCCTACTGTGTCTCCACCTTCTCCACCATATTCTTTTGGATACGGTATACCCATCATTCCTGCTTTTGCCATCTTTTCCACTGTTTCATAAGGAAATCTTTCTTCTTCATCAAGTTCTGTTGCTAAAGGTTTAACTTCATTTTCAGCGAAGCTTACATATAACTCTTTAAGCATCTGATATTTTTTAGAATTTAAATCCATAATAGCCTCCTCAGTATTTTATAAATATTTTATTTTCATTTATTAATTAAAATCTCGGCAACATCTATAATAAGGTATTTGAATATACGTCGAGAAATTTATAACCCTAATCAAAGTCCGCTCTATAATTTATATGTGATTATACTCACCAATTATGACATTAATTTAATTACAAATTGTTAATTTAAAATCAACTATAATTAAAAAAAATCTCGCTTTTTGGAATTTTATGAAATTTAAAGTTAGAATAAGATTTCTTTCACAATGGTTATAGAAAAAATAATTTGTTTACTATATTTATATTAGGATTTGTTAGATAGTAAACATTGTGTATATAGCTGTTTTTTAGCTATATACAGAAATTTTTTATTGTATAAAAATTATTTTAATAGAGCTAAACAATCATATTTTTATCTGATTATTTTTTATTTTGAAATATCTTACATTTATAATAGTATCACTCAAAGGATAATTTTTCAATAACTTCTAATTATTTTTTTAACAATATTTATTACATTTTTTCCATTTTTTTGTCATTTTTTTATTGTTTCGAAAAAAAATCAGAATTTTTTAACTTCATTTTTGATTATTAGTTTAAATTAAATTTTCCTCTTAGATTTATAAATATTTGCACAAAAAAACTATCTCTGTATAGATTGTATATAGAGATAGTTTTTTACTAATTTCTACTATAGTTTACTATATTTTTTACCAATTTTTACAAACATCTACCCATTTTTCATACTTAGAAAACTTCTCCATTTCTTCACATGTAAGCTCTATTGCAGAATTACTACTTCCACATGCAGGAAACACTGTATCAAATCTCTTCATTGAATCATCTAAATACACTTTTAGAGAATTTTTTAATCCAAATGGACAAACACCACCAATGGCATGTCCAGTAAACTCCAAAACCTCTTCTGGTGTCAGCATTTTAGCCTTACAACTAAATTCAGCCTTATATTTCTTATTATCAATCTTGGCATCACCAGCTGTTACAATTAAAATTGCATCATCTCCTATTTTAAATGAAAGTGTCTTAGCTATTCTTGCTGGAATGACCCCTGCTGCTTCAGCTGCAAGTTCTACAGTAGCACTAGATTGTTCAAATTCTAATATGCTATCTTCTTTTCCAAATTGTTTAAAATACTCTTTTACATTACTTATTGACATTAAATGCACCTCCTAACCTGAATGTTTATAAATTTCATATTATTTAATTATATCTATGATTGATTTGTTTTTCAATTTTTTCAAATCAGTTCATAATATCAGCACTCCATACATCATTATTTTTTCCAACTACCAAATACAAGCCTTTTACCATTGGAATATAGACAACATATTCTCCTTTATATTCAACACTCATACCAGACTCATTAAAGTATCTATAATCAAAATTTAATCCCTTTGGAATTACAAAATCAACATAACCTTGATTGTTTGGTTTTATCCCATATTTTAGAGTTTTTTCAGTTATAGAATTTTTTTCATTAAATAAATCTATATTTACATATGAAGAACATTCGTTTATTCCTTTTTTATTTTCTATACAATTTTCAAACTTCATTTTAGCACTGTTTAACTTATAACTATATTTACTATTATTGCTTATTTTAAACCTTACAATAGTACCAATATCCCCACTTCTTCTGCTATCAAAATCAAAAACAATTTCCTCTAAATGATTTATTTCATAATCTTTGACACTTACCATATCTCTATATACTAATTTATTTATAGCTATGAATAGTGTAAAAATCCCCAAAATAAAAAATGAAACTTTTATAAACTTATTCATTTCTAGTCTCCTTATATTTTGTGCTATTGTGCTATAATATTAATTAAAATTTTAATAATTAAACTTATTCTTTTTTGAAATCCTAATAGAAAAATACATAGATATTATAAAAATTATTATTGTTAAAAATGTCATACTGTATAAATTTATATATTTAGTATTAGCCATATCAGTTACATAATTTGAAAGATATACTCCTCCAATTTTACTATAATTAAAATGCTTTACTTGATATACAGCCATGCTAATCGTCTTTAAAAGACTTCCATATACAAAATAAATTAAAATACTTACTATGAGACCACAAACTTTTATTTTTCCATATCCAAATTTAAAAATTAAAGGAAGTAAGATTGCCAAAATTGCTAAAAATATATTTACAGAAAAAAATACATCATTTAAAACCATATTCCTAAAGAATACTAGTGATGTCAATTTACTCACTAAAGACACAAATGTTGTTACAGAAATTATTAGCCCTGCACCTAATAAATATTTTGAATAAACTATGTCTTCTATACTAACTGGCATACTCCTTATAAAAATCCTTGAATCATTTTCATAATCACACTCAAATGTATTTATAAATATTAAATAACTCACAACAACGCTTACTGTATAATATGAAATTGAATTAAGGAAAAAATAAAACACAAAAAATAGCAATATGTACTTTAAATTACGGATACCATCTGAACTAATCCCTATTATTAAATCTTTCCTTATTAAATTGAACATTATTTCACCTCATTTACATAATAATACATTAGTTCTTCTATAGTAGGATTTTTGACCTTATGCTTATCAATTTCTATTAACAGGCTTTTTACTTTCAAGCTACTTCCAACTTTAACAAGTGCCTCATTATAATATTTATACTCTTTCACACCAACTATGTTTTCTTTAATTGTTTCTAATTCTGCTTTATTTGCTCTAATTAGTTTATATTCTTGTTCTATTAATTCTTTCTTAACCGTAAAAATCTGATTTCCTCTATTTATAAAAACAAGATAATCAGCAATTTTAATTAGATTATCAGTATTATGAGTAGAAATTATTACACTGCTCTTTCCATTTTTCACAAAGTCTTGTAAATACTGCATTATTTCAGTTCTTACAATGGGGTCTATCCCAGCAGTTGGTTCATCCAAAATCAATAACTTAGCATCATGACTAAGTGCAATTGACAACATAAGTTTCTCAGATTGACCTTTAGATAAATCTTTAATATGCATATTTTCCTCTATATCAAACTTATTAAGGTATTCATCAAATATTTTTCTATCAAAATTCTTATAAAATAAAGACACTATTTTTCTAAATTCCTTAACCTTTAAATGTGGATAAAATTGTAAAGAATCATATACAAAACCAATATTATTTTTAAAACTTATTGGAGAATTTTCAATAGTTTCATTACAAAGTTCAATTTCGCCTTCATCTGCATCAATAATCCCCATTATAATTTTTATTAAAGTCGTCTTTCCAGAACCATTTGGTCCTATAATCCCAGCAATATCCCCTTCCTTTAACTCTAGGTTTAGATTACTTAACTTGAATTTTCCTAATTTCTTTGTGATATTCCTTACCTTAAACACATCTTCACCTCTTATGCATTTTTTTATACCCACCTATACATATTTTAACACATTCGCTACAAGCCAGGTCATTTATAAATTTATAAATTAAGAATTATAAAACTATGTTATAATACAAAGTATGAAGAGGTGAATATATGAAAAGAATTATAACTATAAATACAAACCAATTAAATAAGTCCCTTGAGACTAAAGAACTCTTAACTAAAAAACTTATCAATGCTGGCTTTGAAGTGTATTCAGATATTTATCCAGACACAGAACTCATTATATCAATTGGTGGTGATGGCTCTTTTTTAAGAACAGTTAGAGATTTCGATTTTACTGAGATTCCTATAATGGGAATAAATACAGGTCATCTGGGTTTTTTTCCTGATATTTTACCAAATAAGATTGATAGATTTATTGAAGCTTATATAAAGAAAGACTATATTATTCAAGAAATGTCACTTCTTAATGCTGAAGTATATACAACTACTAGTGGCTCCAACATGCTTGCTGTAAATGAGGTTGTTATAAGAGGAGACAAGTCTAGGACTATACATCTAAATTTAAGCCTTGATGATAAACATATACAAAATTTTAGTGGAGATGGTATGATTATTTCTACTTCTACAGGTTCAACCGCCTACAACTATTCTGCTGGAGGTAGTATTGTTGATATAAATCTTGAACTTATGCAGATTACACCTTTACATCCAATAAATACCAACGCATATAGGTGCTTTACATCAAGCATAATATGTTCAAATGAATCTGTTATAAAAATTGCACCAGAATATAGATTTGAAGATTCTGTATTGATTGTCGTTGATGGAGTTGAGCACAGATTTAGACAAATTGAAAATATAAAAGTTAGCATATCTGATGCAAAAATAAAATTACTTAGGATGTCAAACTACGAATTTTGGCATAGAGTATCTGAAAAATTTTTATAGACTGTACTTAGGAGGATTTTTAATATGAAAATAGGAATAATGAGTGATACTCATGGTAGTTTACTTTACTTTGAAAAAGCGTTAAATGTATTATCTGATTGTGATGTTCTATTACATGGTGGGGATGTATTATATCATGGCCCTAGAAATGATATTCCAGAAGGATATAATCCTAAAAAATTTATTGAGACATTAAATAAATTAGAAAACATTGTGATTGTAAAAGGTAACTGCGATGCAGATGTTGACCAGATGGTTATAGAGCATCCTATTCAAAGCCCTTATGTAATGAGCCAATTTGGTGAAATTAGAATTATATTGAATCATGGTTATACAGAATCAGAAGAAGAAATTATTGACAAAGCAAAGAAAATGGGTGCTGACATATTAGTTTTAGGACATACTCATGTAAAAAAGCTATACATGGATGATAGTTTAATAGTAATAAATCCAGGAAGTACTTCTATCCCAAAAGATGGAACCCATTCTGTCGCAATTATAGATATCATAAAAACTGATGATGAAGATGAGCTTGAACTTGATATCAACTTAATTGACATCAATACTGGAAATATAATAAATATTAATGAATAATACATTTTCAACAACAATAAAGTAAACTTAATCTGTTAAATTCATAATAAAAAACAAGTAAACTATGTTATTTCTACTTCAATTAGAAATTTAAAGATAATACCTTAAACTTCTAATTAAATATAACTTAGTTTACTTGTTTTTATTATATACTATATTGAAATATAACTTAGTTTACTTGTTTTTATTGTATATTAATATTGATTTACAATGTTACTGTAATGCTAATGCTTCTGTATATGGTTTACTGTTCTTACCTCCACCAACTTGTACAAATTTATCAGCCTTTACTTTTTTTATAAAACTTTTCTGTGCATTACTTAAACTTCCACTTGCAAGGACTACAGGAGACTTTGTTTTTGATGCTAATACTCCAGTAGCAAGCCCATCAACTAAATCAGCTTCTCTACCACTTCCATCTTTTGCAAAATACATATTATTAACCTTACTTGACTTCCCATAAAACTTTTCTAAAACTTTAGCGTTAGTATCTTTTCTATCTGTTCCTGCTAGTCTTTCTGAATTTATTAATTGTCCTTCAAGTTTTTTACTTATACTATATTCTCCACCTACTATGTATGTCTCAGTTGAGTTTTGTGTAATAAAATTCTTTGCCTCACTTCTTATACTATCTTTGCCTGTATATATTATAGCTGTATTATCACTTGCTGCTGGGCTTGATATTGAAGTTGCATCTGCTAGACCATTATATCCATTAACCACTGCTACTTTTGAGACACCTAAATCACCAGTGTCATCTAACTGCTTAGTAAGAAGTAAAGATGTCTCTTCTCTATCTGCTCCACCAATTCTACTAACTAATACTCCTATATCTTCAAGAGATTCTTTTACACTTGATGAAATAGCTCCTTCGCTTCCAATTAAAATAACTTCCGCTGGATTAAGCCTTTTTATTTCATCTATTACACTCTCTGGTATACTATTTTTATTGGTAAGTAGTATTGGTGCATCCAACTTACTTGCCAAAGGAGTTGAAGCCAATGCATCTGGCAATGAATTTGAGTTAACTAAAAATACCCTTTCTGAACCATGATTCCATCCACTTTGAGATATTTTTATGGCTGTATCAAATCTATCTTCACCAATCAACGTTTCTTCCTTTAGAGCTTTTCTATTTTTGAGATAATAATTCATATCTACCTGTACATTTTGATTTTTACTAGTAATATCTGCATATACACAATTCGGCATTACAATCCCAAATGAAAGTACAAATGCAATTATTTTTTTAGATTTAATTTTCAATACAATTCCCCCTTTTAAATGTTAATACCTATTGATATCCATATTTCTTATTGATACGAATTAAATGTTTTTAATGTATTTAAATTTGCTAAAAAACCTATTGATATCTATATTTCTTATTGATACCCTAATAATTATCTTTTATAAAAATAGCTATACCAATTCAAATACAATACAAGCTTATAATAAGCCTGACTTATAAAGAATGATATAGCTATTATAACTTTAAATACTTAATTTTTGAATACTTTTTAACTAAACTCTTTCAGCATATTTTTCAGCTATTCTTACAATTAATTTAGTAGCTTTCTCCATAGAGCTAACTGGTATACACTCATTTTTTCCATGGAAGTTTAATCCACCAGTAAAGATATTTGGACAAGGTAATCCATTAAAAGATAATCTTGCTCCATCAGTACCACCTCTTACAGGAACTAAACGTGGTTTTATATCTAATTCCTCCATAGCTTCCTTAGCTATATCAACTATAAACATAACTGGCTCAATCTTTTCTTTCATATTGTAATAAGAATCTTTTAAATCCAATTCCACTCTATTATCATATTTCTTATTTATTTTTTCTATATTTTCTATCATAATAGATTTTCTCTGTTCAAATTTTTCTCTACAATGGTCTCTAATAATATAAGCCATACTTACATTCTCAACATTTCCACCTATAGAATTTAGATGCCAAAATCCTTCATATCCTTCTGTTGTTTCTGGTCTCTCATCTGCTGGGAACATTTCTGATATTTCAGCAGCTATATGTATAGCATTTACCATTTTATTTTTAGCTGAACCTGGATGAACATTTCTACCATGTATAGTAATAGTTGCATTTGCTGCATTGAAATTTTCACATTCAAGTTCTCCAACTATTCCTCCATCTAAAGTATACGCATATTTTGCTCCAAATTTTTCAACATCAAATAAATCAGCACCTCTACCAATTTCTTCATCTGGTGTAAATCCTATTTTTATATCTCCATGCTTGATTTCTGGATGATTTATCAGGTATTCTATTGCAGTTACTATCTCAGCTATACCAGCTTTATCATCAGAGCCAAGTAGAGTTGTTCCATCAGTAACTATTAAATCGTCACCTTTAAATTCTACTAACTCAGGAGAATCGTTTACATACGTAACAACATTTAACTCTTCATTTAAAACTATGTCTTTTCCATCATAATTTTCTATTATTCTTGGTTTGATATCTTTTCCACTAACATCTTCAATTGTATCTAAATGTGATATGAATCCTATAGTATCCACACCATCAGTATTTCCCTTTAAAGTAGCCATTATATAACTATTTTCATCTAAACTCACATCATCAACACCAATTGTTTTTAGCTCTTCAACTATATACTCAGCTAAAACTCTTTGACCTTCTGAAGATGGACAATTTTCACACTGAGAATTAGATGTTGTATCAAATGATACGTATTTTAAAAATCTTTCTACTACTTTTTGTTTCATATATATCCCCTCTTTCTTATAATATTAATGAAAATTTTTATTTATAACTGAATAAAATTTTATTAAAAAAATCTCTCAATTATTATAATTAAAAAATATCCACCTTCTTAAGTATATCATGCATACATACCAAACCCAAACAAAAAATTACTCCAATTATTCCTTTTACTTGGATTCCAATAAAAATCGCAGCTAGTGTAGCTAATGGATTCAGTCCAACATTTACTGATACTAGTTTAGGCTCAAGTATTTCTCTAACCAAAGATAAGACAAAAAATATTATAGTCATACTTATAGCTATAAAATAATTTTTTATAAGAAAATAGTAAACAATTATTGGAAGATATATTGTTATTATCCCTAGAAATGGAATTAAATCCATTAAAGCTCCTACAAATCCTACTATTAGACCGTATTTCAATCCAAATAAAGCAAAACTTCCCCAGATTACAAAAAATGTTATAGCCATGAGTATTGTATAAGCTCTTACATATCCAACAAGTGAAAGACCTGCCTCTTTTTTTACATTTTTTACCTTCTTTCTGATATCAACAGTAAACATACTATAAAAACTATTTTCAATCTTATCTAGGTCTTTTGCTATAAAATATGTAGCAATAAACAAAGTAATTATAAATATTATAATATATGGAATAGAAGTAGCCAGTCCAAGTATACTAGTAAGAAGATTTTTTGTAATTTGCATTACCTCACCACTGAATTTATTTACTAATTGTTCTATATCAAAATTGGCTAGTTCTTGAAATGATTTCATAAAGTCGTTTATTTTATTTAAGAAATACATAATAGTATTGCTTATATCCTCAGGATTAGTAGATATATTATTTAAAAATCCCATTAATTCTTTTACTGAATTTATTACTATTATTGTAGTAACTGTACTAACTATAGCCACTGCAAGAAAACTTAGAACGAGCGTAGATATACCTTTGTTTATATGAAATTTATTTTCTAATTTTTGCGATATAGGATTAATCATAAGTGCTATTATACCACCTAGAAAAAATGGAGCTATGTATGGAAAAGCTTTGTAAATAAAAATGAATAACAATGTATATATACAAAAAAAGATAGTGTTGTTTTTTAATTTGTATAAAAAATTATTTTCTAGTATATTCATCTTAAAAATCTCCTTTCTTCTAATTTATATTTTTATTTTGTCCATTTCATACTAGTTTTATTTGAACATAAAATAAAAATAAGTGCATGAATATAAAAGCTAACTTTTATATTCATGCACTCCTAATAAATTAAGAACATTATTACATTATGTATATATTCTTATTTTTTTAATTCTATTTTTTTCTATACTTTCTATACAAAATCTTATATTATCGACTTCAATTACTTCATTCTCTTCTGGCAATCTGCTTAGGTGTCCAATTATAAATCCTCCTATGGAATCAAACTCCTCAGATTCTAAATTTACACCAATAAGTTCATTAACATCACCAATTTTAGTACTTCCATCTACAATATACTCATCTTCCTTTATAACTTGTATCTCATCATCTTCTTCATCATATTCATCTTCTATATCTCCAACAATTACCTCTACTAAGTCTTCTATAGTTAGAAGTCCAGATGTACCACCATACTCGTCCACAACTATGGCCATCTGACTTTTCTCAAGCTTCATCTCTTCAAGAAGTTGTGTTATTTTTTTGAACTCATATGTGAAAAAAGGCTCTCTCATATAGTTTTTAATATCAAATGACTCTATTTCTTCATCAGATAAAAATATGATATCTTTTATATTAAGTATCCCTACAATATCATCTATAGTTTCTTCATACACAGGCATTCTACTTAATTTTTCAGTTTTAAATACCTGTATTATCTCATCGTAACTATCTTCCATATCTATGGCTACCATATCTATTCTTTGTACCATTGCATTTTTAGCTTGCATATCTCCAAATTCAAAAACATTGTTTATTATTTCTCTTTCTTCCATCTCAAGGACGCCTTCTTCATGACTTACATTTACCATAGTTTTTAGTTCTTCTTCAGTTATGAATGATTTAGCTCCTTTATTTGTTATACCAAATAATTTAAATATAATATTTGTGATTATATTAAATATCCATACTATTGGTCTCAATATAAATATAATTGCTTTTATAGGCTTGGATACTAATAGAGAAACCTTTTCTGAATTATTTGCTGCTATTGTCTTTGGAGTAATCTCACCAAATATTAATACTAATACTGTCATAACAGCTGTAGCAAGTGCCACTCCTTTTTCTCCCATTAATCCTATAAACAAAGATGTTGATATGGATGTTGCTGCTATATTTACGACGTTATTTCCAACCAATATAGAACTTAAAAGTTTATTTGGATTTTCTATTAATGAACTTACTAACTTAGCTCCTTTAACTCCTTCATCTTGCATATATCTGATTCTGATTTTACTCAACGACATTAAAGCCGTTTCAGATGCTGAGAAAAATGCAGACCCCATAAGTAATACTATTAAAAATATAATCTGAATCAAATTATTGGGCGATTCCAACACTTACCACACTCCTACTTACATGTTTTTATATTAATATTAATTATAAATAACTTTAATATTAGTTTTTATTATATCACAATTACATATTTTTTGGAAATATTAGATAATATATTCAATTAACATATATTTTCTAACTATATTCAATTTTTACTTTTGAGCCTATTCCAGCCTCACTAGATGAAACTAATAGCTTAACAGGAACTCTATTTTTAAGTTCCTCGACATGACTTATTATGCCCACACTTAGATTATTACTATGCAATCTTTCCAATGATTCTATAACAATTTCTAAAAGTTCACTATCTAATGAACCAAAACCTTCATCTAAAAAGAAGAATTCTAGTGGTGCACTTCCCTTTAGTTGTATTTGAGATGAAAGAGCAAGTGCTAGTGATAGAGATGTTAAGAATGTCTCTCCACCAGATAGAGTATCAATGCTTCTTCTTTCTCCCCCATTAAAGTTATCTCTCATTACAAAATTTAGTGTTGAGTCAATTTCAAGTGCATATCTTCCTTTTGTTATTCCATCTAACCTTTTTGATGCTTCCAACGCTATATATTTTAATTGGTTTGTAGAAACATATTCTACAAATTTATTTCCTTGTACACATTTATCTAATTCTTCCAATAAGTCCACATTGTGTTCAACTACTTTGAGTTCTTTATTAAAATCATTTATCTTATCTAAAGAGTCTTTTAATGTTATGAGCTGATTTTGATTAGCTCCAATATCTTTGGATATATTGCCTATTTCTACTTTCAAATTATAAATCTCATCTTTTAATTGTTCAAAGTACTCCTTCTTTATAGTTCTTCCATTTAATTTTTCTTTTGATGACTTTATTTTAAATGATAATAGCTTTTGTTCTTCTTCATGCTCTGATATCTCTTCAACCAAATTTTTTACTTCATCAACATCTAATAAAGCTCTTTTTACTGTATATATGCTTTCAAATTTATTTTCTGCCAATAGTCTATTTAGAGTTGATTTTTGTTCTTTATATTGTTCCTTAGCAGTTTTAAGCCTACCATCTATATTATGCTTTTCGGCAATGTTTTTTTCATATTCTAATCTTTGCTCTTCCAATTTTTTCTTACTCAATTCTTCTTGTTCTAATATCTTACATATATTTTCTTCAACATTATGTAAAAGATTTTTAGCTAAATCACCCTTTGTTATGTCAATAACTTCTTTATACTTATTATCTCTGCTCAATTTTTTTTCTACATATAATTCTCTAGCCTTTATTAACCCTATCTCTATTTCATGTAGCTTACTTTCATTCTCTCTTATTTTAATGTCCAATGAGTCTCTATTTTTTAATAAATTTGAATGCCCAGTACTTAGTAATTCTAATTCTTTTTCATTCTCTCTTATTTCCTTTACTTTTGAAAATAGATTAGAAACTTTAGTAATCGTCTTTAATCCTATATACTCCTGTTTAAGTTTTTTACATTTATGTTCTAAGTCTTCTATCTCTGTATTTAAATCTCTTGTTAATTTCTTATAGTTGTTCAAACTCTCTTTTATTTTTAATTCTTCTTTTTCAATTCTATTTTTTTCTTCTTTAGCCAATGTTACCTTATTTTCGGTATTCTCTTTCTCTTTCTCCCACTCTTGAATATTAAACTTCAACAAATCAAGTTTTCTCTGTTCATCATCAAGTTTTTTTAATAATTGGCTAGATGTAAAATTCCCTAGTTTTCCCTTTACATCTTCAAGTTCTTTAGTCTTCATTTTTTCTATAGATAAATATCCACTTACTTTAGCATTTAGTTCCTCTATATTGTTTCTTATACTTATTTTTTCTTTTTCTAATTTTTCCAGTTTCTCTTTGACAAAGTCTATATTTTCATCATATTTAGTTATATTATGATTTTCATGATGTTTTGACCCACAAACTGGACAAGGCATATTTTCTTTTAATTCACGTCTAAGTTCAGAAGCTAAATTTAAATACTTTAGTTCTTCTAACTCTTTTTCTAGGTCTTCTCTATTCTTTCTATTATTTTCAAGTTTTTCATTTAGTAAATTTATTTCCCTTTCAGTATTAAACTTACTTTCAAGTATTATCTTTAATTCATCTTGTATACTACTTTTCTTAATTTCATTTTCTTTGGTATTATTTGCTTTATTTCTTAATTCAGTCACATATTCAGATTTTAAAAGTAAATCTGCACTCTTACCAGGACATTTTTTAAGAAGAACATCCAAGTGAAGAGATAAATTTTCTAGACTGCGATTTATATCATTTTTATCTTTATCAATATATCTAACTTTTAAATTTATATCTTCTGTCTTTTTGAGTATTTCTTCTAGTTTATTTATCTTTTGATTTTTCTCTTCTAATACATTATTGTAATCTTTCTCATATTCATATGCTAAAAATATTTTTTGTTTTAATTCTGCACTTATATTTACTTTATCAATTTTTCCTTCAACTTCTTTTATAGACTTATTAACTGCATCTTTTCTGGACTCCGACTCTTGCTTTACTTTTTCTAATTCCACTTTATTTTTATTTAAATTAATCCCACTTTCTTTTAACTCTTTTAACTCTTTATCTAATAAAACTAACTCTTCTTCTAATTTTATTGCTTGTTGTAACCTTATTTTTTCTTCACTCAATTTAGGAACTTCTTCATTCTTAATTTTGCTTATTTTTTCATATCTATTTTTTATAACTTCAAGTTCCTGATTTAATATCACTAATTTCTTTTCTAAATTACCTACTGTAAAGCTATCTTCATTTATCTTTTTTTCTAGATTTTGAACTGAACTTATGTACGGGTCTACCTTTCTCGCATTACCATCATTTTCTACAAGAGCAATCTTTTCTTTTATCTCACTACTTTTTAAATTAAGTTCATTTTTTCTAAGTTCATTTTTCTCTAATTTTAATTGCTCTTCATATACTGCTTTACTCTCTTCGTAAGATTTCTGAGCTAAGTCTAAAGCATTATTCTTTTCTTTTTCTAATTTTTTTAACGCTATTAATTCTTGATTTATACTGTTGTATATTTCCTCTGTAATCCCATCATATTGACTTAATTTTGATTTCAAATCTTTTAAATTTTGTAATTGTAGATTTTTTCTCTTTTTCACTTTTTCTCCAAGACTTCTTCCATATTTCTCAAGATTGAAAATTCTCTCTAACATATCTCTTCTATCTGCACGTGACAATCTTAGAAACTCATTAAATTTGTCCTGTGGTAAAACTACTGACCTAGTAAAATCATTTGCTGTTAATCCTACAACCTGAGCCACTTTTTCATTTACTTCTACAACTTTATCAGCCAAAACATTTTTAGTATTGTCATTCAATATTTCTATTAATCTAGCATTAGAAGTCTTTGTTCCTGTTTTACTTCTAGCAATAGTTCTATCTACAATGTATCTTCTTCTAGTGTTTTTACTCCCTATCTCAAACTCATATGATATAATTGCCTTATCACACACACTATTTATATATTCTTTAGTATTTCTGGATATATTTCCATACATAGCAATGGTTATGGCATCTAAGATTGTAGATTTTCCACTTCCAGTAGTTCCAAATATCCCAAACAAACCTCTTTCAATTAGTTTTTCAAAGTCTATAACTTGTTTATCAATATAGCTATTAAGCCCTGTAAGTTCTAATCTAATTGGTCTCATCTGCTGATTCACCTTCTTCACTTATTATATCTAGAAATAAATCCATAAGTTCTCCTTTTGGCTCTACACCTTTGCTAAAAGAATAAAACTCTTTAAATAACTCTGCCATAGACTTTTCTTTTATATCTACACTTTCTTGTTCATAACAAGATGTTATTATTGGTTTTATTTCTATTATGTCTTTTAATAGTTCCTTCATTTTTTTAATTTCATTCTGTGATATTATCTCATCAGTATTTATTTCAAAGTATGACCAAACATCTCTATCTTGATTTTTTTCACATATATCTAGTGCTTCTTCTATTCCATTGCATTTAAATACTTCTATAGGTTTATAATTATTAAAATATACTTCCTCAATTATTGGTTTTTCACCAACCTTTATATCCACTATGTATGCACCCTTAGTATATGCTCTTTCATCCTTGCTATATTGAAGTGGAGAACCAGAATAGTATGCATTTAAACGTTCAGAAGCTTTCTGTTGTTTGTGTAAATGACCTAATGCAGTATATTGAGCCTTTTCTGGCAAGTCTTTTCTTTCAACCAAAAAACTTCCACCTAGCTGTATAGGTCTTTCTGATTCAGTACTCTCTCCACCTATTACAAATATATGTGATACGGCTATATTTATAGTATCACTTCTAAAATTTTCTTCTAATCTTCTAAATATATCTCCTACTTTTTCAGAATAATTTTTTTGTTTTTCCAAATCATCTTCACTTGAAAAAACTTCATTTAACCTTTTTTCACTTGGATAAGGTAATGTAGCAATTACAACACTTTCTCCATTTATATTTAGTGCTGTGCATCCTTGTGTTGCATATGTTATTTCAAATCCTTTATACTTAGCTTCTGTTGTAGCACTTAATGGATAACCAAATATAAGTATACCCTGTTCATGTGCTAGAGGTGTTATTGCAGAAAGTCTCTCTGGATTATCATGATTTCCTGAGATTATCAATACACACCTCTTACCATTATTAGCAAGTCTTGATACAGTTTGATAAAACAGTTTTTCTGCTTGTGCTGGAGGATTAGAAGTATCATATATATCCCCAGCAATTATAACCATATCTATTTCATTTGACTCTACTATTTTTATAAATTCTTCACAAAACTTTGCCTGTTCTTCAATTCTAGAGTGGCCCTCTAGGGATTTCCCTAGATGCCAATCTGATGTATGAATAAATCTCATCTTTTCCCCTTCCTCTATCTTTATACTTAATTTATATAAAAAAGCTAATAACAAACAGCCTCGTCAACTCCAAATAAATATATACATTTCTCTTTCACTGACTTCCCAGTTAAAGTTTCAATAACATCTGCATATAAATCCAACTGTTTTTTATATTTCTCTATTATTTGATTTATATTTTCTTCATTTACAAAGTCTGTTTTATAATCTACCAAAACTATTTGATTATCTTCTTCAAAATAAGCATCAACTATACCTCTTAACATGACACTTTCTTTATCATAAAGTTTTTTATCATCATTTTTTATAAGTTTTTCATAAACATAGATGTCTTTCAAATTCACTTGTGCATAAATTGATTTTTCTCTATTTATAAGTTCAGCATTCAACATTCTTTTTCCTATGCTAGAGGCAAAAAACTTATATATTTTATATGGATTTACTATACTAGCTTGCTTTTCTGTTATTATACCTTTTGAAACAAAACCTTTTATTTGTGATTTTATATCATTTACACTACTCACTTTTTTTAAGTCTAAAACCTCCATAACTAAATGGACTATTGTACCTCTTTCTGCTCCATTCATTTTTTCTCTTTCTTCTTCATTTTGAATGAATAGAGGTTTTTTTAATATTACTTTTTGTTCAAATATAGTATTTATTAACTCTTCCTCATAATTATTTTGTATCTTTTTTATTTCTGTAACAGATATAGTAGCAGGTTTTTTTGTGCTAAATTCATATGGATACATGTAGTTTAATTTTGCTTCTATTTCATTGTAATAATCACTGTCAGGACTATCTACATCTATTTTTTCAAGAATTTCTTCAATACTTTCTTTTTCTTCATCATTCTTCTTTTCTACTAAAATATCGTTCTTATTCCATAGTTTTCCATACCATTTTGAATTATGGTCAACACTAAAAACTGCATCTAATCCTACTTCTTCTAATAAGTTAGATAAATCCTTATGTTTTAATACACAAGGCATTATCCAATCTAAAAAATTTTTACCTTTTAATATCTCATATTGCGATATTGTATTTAAACTTTCAATTCCATTTGACCATCTCTTTATACTATCTTGTATATTTCTAGTAGAACCTGTTATAATCAATTTTTCTTTAGCTCTTGTAAATGCAACGTATAAAACTCTCATCTCTTCTGATAAATTTTCTATATTTATTTTGCTTTTTAATGCTTCTTTGGCTATACTTGGAAAAGAAATTCTTCTCTCATAATCTACAAACTGAGGTCCATACCCTAAATTGTGATGATATAAAATACTCTTTTTAAAATCTTGGGTATTGAAATTTTTACCCATTGCAGAACATATAACTACTGGAAATTCTAGTCCTTTACTTTTATGAATACTCATTATTCTAACAACATTTGCATTTTCACCAAGTGTTTTTGCACTTCCCATATCAGAACTAGATTTCTTTAACTTCTCTATAAAATTTACAAAGTTGAATATTCCTTTAAAACTAGTCTCTTCAAATTGTTTTGCTCTCTCAAACAACACTTTTAAATTAGCTTGTCTTTGACTTCCACCTGGCAATGCTCCGACATAAGCATAATATCCAGTTCTTGTGTACAAATACCATATAAATTCATCTGTACTCATGTACATTGATTTTTCTTTAAATTCCTTTAACTTAATTAAAAAATCTTTACTTTTATTTATGCACTCTTTACTTGGTATAAACTCAGACCCATTTTCATTTTGAGAATCTGTAAACTCGTCGTACTCTGATGTACTTTGTAAAACCTCATAAAAAGTTTTATTTTTACTCTGAATTCTAATATCAATCAAATCCTCTGGTGTAAATCCAAATATAGGCGATTTTAATACAGATATAAGAGGTATATCTTGCATTGGATTATCTATTATCTGAAGTAATGACAATATTGTTTTTATTTCAATTGTATCAAAATATCCCACTCCAACATCAGCGTACGTCGGTATGTCCATATTCATCAACTCATCTGCAAACACTGGAGCCCATGCAGATGTAGCTCTTAAAAGAATCACTATATCTCTAAATTCTACAGGTCTATATGCATCTATTCCCTTATCATAGACCTTTTGAATTTTTCCATCTTCATTAACTTTCATTAAATCTTTGATAATCTTTCCAACCATTCTAGCCTCAAGTTGTATATTATCTAATTTTTCTTCTTCTAGTTCATCTTCTTCATTATTAGTACTATCATCTTTATTATTTATAATATCATCTTCAGGTTTATTATCTTTTTGTATTAGGTGTATTTCTGTTGCTCCACCAACAATAGATTTCTCGTCTGTATCCATCTTAAAATCTGCACCTAAATTGAGCCTTTCTTTTTCTGTATATTCAATTTCTCCTATATTCTCATTCATTATATTTTCAAATATATAATTTACAGCATCTACAACTTCTTCTCTACTTCTAAAGTTTTTATAAAGCATTATTTTTCTATGGGAACTTCCCTTTTTATCATTATAGTTATTGTATTTTTTTAAAAATAATTCTGGCTTTGCTTGTCTAAATCTATATATACTCTGCTTTACATCACCAACCATAAATCTATTTGGAATTTCTGTATTAGCTACAGCTTTAAGCAGTACTTCCTGCACTAGATTACTATCTTGATATTCATCTATAAATATTTCATAAAACTTGTTTCTATATCCCACTGCTATATCAGAAGGTACAATATTACCTTTTTCATCTACATTTGTGAGTATATTTAAGGCAAAATGCTCTATATCATTAAAATCTATTATTCCTTTTTCTCTTTTCTTATTACTATATTCCTCTTCAAATCTCAGTACAATATTAGATATGGGCTTAACTATATTATAAAGATATTTTATTTCTTCTCTAATAGAGTCATTATCTTTATTGAATGTAGCATTTACTATACTTTCTAAAGATTTCTTAGTCTTATCTCTTATAGTTTTTGCCTTTTCCTTTGATTCTTTTATATACGAAGGAGCATCTTTTGGAATTCTTTTTACTCCTTTTGCATAATTTTCAAAGGACATACTTGCCATCTTTTTATATGTCTCATTCCAAGATTTATTACAAGCTTGTGAAATATCGACTATTTTTTTATACTCAACAGCTAACTTTTCTGTAAAAGTTTCTAATTCTTCTATTGATTCCACTTCTTTTAATGCCTTTTCCATGTTTAGACAAAGACCATTAATTTCTATTTTTACAGTATCCAGTATAGCTCTAGCCCAAATAGACTGTGAAAAATCAAAATTTTCGTCAATATTAAACCTTTCTGCTGAATTAATCAACCATTTTTTTGGTTCAGGAGAAGCCATTGCAAATGAATATATTCCCAAGATAATATCTTGTACTTCTTTATCTCCTCCTCTTTCCGCATAACTTTCAACTAAATTTAAAAATCCCTCATCTCTTTCTTCATATAAAGCTTCAAATACTTCCTCTATTGCTTCTTGTTTCAAAATAGCACATTCAGTTTGGTCTCCTATTCTGAAATTAGGGTCTAAGTTTATTCTATGAAAGTTTGATTTTATAACATCCAAACAGAATGAGTGTATTGTTGTAATACTAGATTTATTTAATAAAACAAGTTGATTTTGTAAATGTTTATTTTCTGGATTTTCATCTAAGGCTTTTCCTATAGCATCCCCTATTCTCTCTCTCATCTCTGATGCAGCGGCATTAGTAAATGTAACGACCAATAACTTATCTATATCAATTGGATTTTCTCTACTCGTTATCATTTGAATTATACGCTCAACTAGCACTGCTGTTTTCCCTGAACCAGCAGCAGCTGCAACCAAAAGGTTGCATTCTCTACTTTCTATGACCTCTAGTTGCTCTTTTGTCCATTTAGGAGAACTCATTAATTAACATCTCCTTTCATCATCTTTATTATCTCTTCATTGCTCTTATTATTTAAATTTTTATATTTATTGTCTTTCATAGTTGAATCAAATTGGCATATAGCAGAGTAATCACAAAAGTCACATGATGTCCCATCTTTATGTTTATATGGAGCTATACGTATTTCTCCACTTAACATTTCTTCACATAAATCCTTTATAGCGTGCTTTACATATTTTCTAAGTAATTTAAAGTCTTCATAGGTTATTGCTGAAGTACTTTTACCTACATTTCCATCCTTAGTAAGACCTACTGGTATTACTAAAGAGTTTTTTCTTTCTCCATCTATTAATGATTTATCCATCTCTTTTATTATGTGAGAGTCTTTTACTACAAGCCCCTTCATTCTAAGTTCTTTTAATATTGCTTCTTGTATTTCTTCATCATCTTTATCTTCGTTAAATTTTGCTATTGGATTATTTATTCTACAATATAGTATTGCAGCTGGATTTATATTTATATCTTCACCTTTTACGCTTTCAAGGATTGCATCTAAATACACAAGTAATTGTAATTGTAGACCATAATATATTTCTGTTAAACTTATGGATTTATTGCCTGACTTATAATCTACTATTCTTATATATTTATTTTCTCCTTCTTCAAATTCATCAACTCTATCTATTTGTCCAACCAAATTTACTTCTTGTCCATTTTCCAATACTATTTTTATAGGAGGATATTTTCCATTGTTGCCAAATTTAACTTCATAGTCTATTGGTTCAAATGAGCCTTGTTTTATTTGCTGGCTAATTATAGTTATAGCAGTTGTCAACATATTCTTTAATCTATATGCAAGATATTTATACCTCTCGGAACTGTTTAATATATATCCTGGTATCTTTAAAATTATTTCGTCAACTATTATACCTATCTTTGATTCTATATATTTTTCATCAATATCTCTCCAAGATAAATTATCTTGTGAAAGTTCTTTTGAAAACCTATCTAAAATATTGTGAATAAAAGTTCCTAAATCTGGTGGTGTAAATGAATACTCTTTACGTTTTCTTGCTTTTAGACCATATTGTATAAAATAAGCAAATGGACATTCAGCATATTTTTCAAGCCTAGATATACTAAGAGAATTACTTTTATACAATGACCTTATTTTTTTCTCTTCAATCTTATGAACTTGATTAGTATAACTAAGACCTTTTATAACTTTTTTTGTTATAGAACTATACATTTCATCCTTTAGGTAGTATCTATATATATCTAACCAAATACTATTAATATCTTCTTTATTGTAACTATCATTGTCATAATTTTTTATTACACTTATAAGTTCATTAAATGTAGGTGATTTAACTGTTATTTTTTTAAGTATATCTTCATCAGTACTCTTATTTTCTTCTACTAAATAACTTTTATTTTCTATATTTGGAAATATCTTCTTAAGCCTTGATATAATTATTGATGGTCTAAGTGTTTTACCCTCATGGTCCGATATTGGATATGTTATGATTAAATTCTTAGATGTTGAAGTAAGAGCTTTATATACAAGAAACTGTTCTTCAAAGCTTCTAGTCTTACTATCAATATCTACTTCGATTCCTTTGCTTCCAAGACTTTCCCTATCATTATCACTCAATATTCCACTGTCCTTTGTAATCAGAGGAAATACACCATCAGTAGTTCCAATTAGGTATAAATATTTGGTATCTGGATTTTTCATTCTATCCACACTACTTACAAGTACCTGGTCTATACTAGGAGGAACTAATCCTAATTCGTACTCATCAAAACCTAAAGTTATTAATTTTATAAATTTTTCTAAAGAAATTATTTCATTACCCATAAGTTCTACCATTTGGTCTAAGATGTCCACTACTATGTCCCAAACTTGTGAGTACTGGTTTGCAACATCAAATTCACCTTTATCCTTAAAATTTACTATTAAACTTTCTATAGTTTCCGGCATATTTATATCTAATAAAAATTCATATATATACCTACAGATTTCTTTTACTCTATTTTTTCCTTTTAATTTTTCTTGTAAAGTTACTATAGGCTCTAATACTCTATTTTTTATTTCATTTATTCTAGCTTTTAATTCAAGTTCAAATTCACTTTCTTCACTTGAAAGACTTTGTGTTATTCTATAATCCCATTTTTCATCAAACCATTTCTTACCCTTAATCCCATTAGCCAACACATAATTTTCTAGTAAATTTATATCATCGTTATCAATTCCTATAAGCCCACTTTTTAAATACCTAAACATAGTTTCATACCCATATCGTCTATTCTTCATTTCTAAAGCTGAAATAATTAAAATAACTATTGGATTACTTTTTGCCTCTCTCTTCTTATCTATAAAGTTTGGTATATTATATTCATTAAATATAGAGTGTACTAAAAAATCATATCTATTTAAATCTCTTGTAGCAATAGTTATATCTCTATATCTGACATTCTTATCTCTAACTAAATGTGTAATTTCTCTGGCTATTTCTTCTACCTCTGAATATAAGTTATTAAACTCTTTTATCTTTATATTTTCAGTTGGATTTGAATATATCTTATATGGATAAGCATTATAAAATCTTTCTAGGTGCTGTAGTTCCTTAACTTCTTCAAATCTTTTTATAACACCTGTATTTAAATTTACTTGTGGCAGTATTTTTATTCCTTCTTCGTTGCACAATTGAGTCAATTTTGAATAAGTAAATTTCGTTCTAGAAAATACATCAGCTTTACTATACCCAATATAGTTAACATCATCTACAGTCAAAGAAATATTAACACTTTTACATTTACTTAATATACTATTTAAGACATTGTACTGATTTGGTGTAAAACCTATAAATTCATCTATATAAATACAAGCTCCATCTAAATAACTGCTTAATTCAATTTTATTTGCCAATGAAGTTAACATGTCTTGAGCGTCTACATAATTTTCATGCAATTTCCCTTCAAAAGAGTTATATATTTTACTTATATCTTTTAATTTTAAACTTAAAGTTTCATTATCTATCTCACCAGATATATTTTCTAACATCTCAGGGCTTATATTATACTGTTTCATTTCTGATATCATATCTGTAATTGAGCTTACAAAACCAGATTGCGATTTTGATTTTGAAAATACATTTAATTCTTCACTTACATCTTCAATAGCCCTATATACCATCATTGCTTTTCCACTAGAATTTATATTTACATCTGTCAATCCTCCTGCTTGAGAAAAAACTATATTACTCAGTGTTTTAAAACTAAGCACCCTAACTCTCAAATACTTATCCTTTTCTTTTCCTAAAAATAGTTTACTTACCCTATTTTCAGCCTCAAATGTGTACTGTTCTGGAACTAAAAGTATAATTGATGTCGTTTCATTTTTTTGAGCTTCTTTTTTAATCTCATCTAACATATAGGTGGATTTTCCACTTCCACTTCTACCTAATATAAACCTAAGTCCCATAAATTTCCGCCTCCAAAATACTATAATCTATTTCTTTACCATTACATAACTTATTAAATTCACAATACTCGCAATGCTTTTTATTTCTATAGCACATACGTTCTTCTTTATTATATACCTTTTCTATATCATTGTATAGATTGTCTTCGTATGTATGTTCCTCATAATTAGTATTCTTTATCATGCTTATATAGTTTTGAATTTTACTTTTATTTGCTTCATGTTTTTGTGCATTATATAAAATGGTAATTGGTAAATCATCAAATTCAGGCTGATAATATCTCATATTTATATCTTTAACATTTACGTCTATTTTTAAAACTTTCGGTATTACTTCTTTTGCTAAAAACATATAAACAATTGTTTGTATTCTATTTTCTACATTTTTATAGTCAATCTTTTTAGACTCAGTTTTCCAATCCCATATCTCTATACTTTTTTTTCCAATTACAACTAAATCATACTTTGCTTGTATTGTATCTCCATTTAAAGTCATCCTTACTTCATATTCTGGTAGATATATTTTTTCTTCTTCAATAGGAACAATTTTTTTTATATTTTCAATCCACTTTAAAAATTTTTTACCATTTTTATCATCCTCATTAAAATAGATTCCAAGAGGTATATTGCTAAAATATCTTTCACAAATTAAATGAAAGTCTCTTCCAGTTTTTAAACTTTCGTAATATTCTCTATTATCAGTATCATCACTTTTCCAATTTATTCTATCAATATATTTATATTTAAATTTCAATGGACATGATTTATATGTGTTGATTGAATTTTGACTGTAAGAAAAATATTTTAATCTATCATTCACTCATATCACTTCTCTCTTAACTTTATTTTTAATACCTATTTACTGTATATACTGTTCTATCCTATTTTCAACAATATATTAAACATCCCATTAATTAAATTCTTTATATATATTTAACCTCTTTTCAGTAATATGACGGTTCAATCTGCCTAAATATATACATGGTTTTTGCTCTTTTCTCTTGTTTCCTATATCATTTTCATCTCTATAAGCACTTCCTGAAAGTATTAGCATCTCCTTTGCTCTAGTGATTCCTACATATAAAAGTCTAATCTTTTCATTTATAGAATCAATCTTTGTTTTATAAGCATAATCAGTTGAAATACTTCCTTTTAATATAGCTTCAATTTCTGATTTAATAATTGCCATAGGATTTTTATATTTTTCTTTTAGATACCATTTATCACTCTGAAATTTTTGATTGATATTGTCAGGGAAATTATATTCAATAAGACCTAATAAAAATACGCAATCCCACTCCATCCCCTTTGATTTATGGTAATTACATAGTGTTATACTCCCAGGCTCTGGCTCATATCCATTTATCTCATATACTACATCTATTATGTGATTGAATACCTTATTTTTTACATCAAACAATAAATTATATACATCTTTTAAATCCATATTTATATTTTCTGATACTAGATACTTTATATAAAAAGATATATAATCAAGTACAGCCTTATCTTCTTTTTCTAAATTAAGTTTTTTTCCAATAAACAAAACTAAAAGGTCTAACCTTATTATTGGATATTCTAATATATGTTTTATAATATCTATTCCTCTTTTGAAGCTTAAATATATATCACTTTCTTCATTTCCTTCTATTAAATCATTATCTAACTTACTAAGTTCAAAATTGTAGATAATTTCTTCTGTAGAATAGTTTCTCAATTTTTCTAAAAAGTTCTTTAACTCTTCTTCATTATCAGTATTTATAAAAACCTTCTCAAGTACAATTATTAACTTTTCTATATCATCACAATGTAACATAAAATCAATAATAAATGCTATATTGTTTATAACCTTCCTCTTACTCAAAGAATTTGGCCCTAATTCTTCAAAGGTTAGATTATACTCCCTAAGTTCTTTAGCAACTTGTGTAACTTGCTCATTAAATGGAACTAATATACCTATACTTTTATCTGGGTATTTGTTTTTTATACCTTTAACATATTTAGCAGTTTGCTCTATTTCATTTTTCCAACTCTCATACCACTTTACGTTTATGTTGTAATGCTCTGGATTAGGATTTTCTTTATATCCCATTCCATTTGGTACAGTTTTTATTTGCATATCTTCAAGAGCATGTCTGCATTCTTCCTGTCTAAATTCCTTTGTAACATATTCCACAAGGATATTTGCTAAATCAAGTATATCTTTTGAACTTCGATTTGACATATCCATCCTATAACAGAAATCTGCATTATTTATAAACTCTTTAAAAAATCTAGGGTCTGATGATGAAAATGTTCCTGTTATACTTTGATTTATATCTCCAACTCTAACTAAATTTTTATTTTCACTAGATATAATTTTTATTATATTACCTTGAATTTCATTTGAATCCTGACATTCATCTTCAAAGATGTATTTGTATCTGGTTTGAAACTTCTTTCTAAGCCCTTCATCTAAGCTTAAAGTTTTTTCTGCTAAAATTAATATGTCATCATAGTCTAATAATCCATTCTGCTTTAACTTTCTATCATATAATTTATATATTGGGAGAATAATTTTAAGCATTCCTTTGTGTCCTCTTGCCAATATTTCTTCAAGTTTATCTGGAGAAATTCCCTTATACTTAAGCTCACTTATTGCATTTCCTGCAAATTCAAAAAAACCTCTTTCCCAAGCTTCGAGAGTTATTTCTTTCCAACGCTCATCTTTTTGTTCCTTTAAAAACCATCTAAAAGCTCTTTCTCCACCTTCAAATCTAAATCTACTTATACATTCATTTAATATAATATTTTTTTGTAAATCATCAGCTATATTAAAATCCTCACTTAACATTACAACTTCTGGTTTTTCCTTTATTATTTTTACAGCCAAACTGTGTATAGTCATTACTTCATATGAACTAGTGTCATCTATTTTATTCTCTTCAAGAATCTTTCTTATTCTACCTTTAAAATTGTTTACAGCACTATTCATATATGTAAGAACTAATATTTTACCGCCCTTATGTTTCTGTTCAAGTAATAATTTAGCTACTAAATTTGTTATTATAAATGTTTTTCCAGCGCCTGGCACTGCTGGTACTGCCATAGTACCATTATCATAATTTATGATTGGTATCTGGTCTTCTCTATAATTTATATTAATCATAATTTTTATCTCCTTTATGCGAGATTTTTAAAAGTATACTATATAACATACTTTCTTGGATATAGCCATTAATCGTATACTCACTTTTATACGCATAGATTTTCTTTGCACTTAATAGCAAATTATACACTGTATTGTATAGATAATATTTCTTATAGTATTCTTCCATTTCATTTGTATAAATCTTTTTTTCCTCAAAAGATTTTCTAAGTACAATTAAATTGCTTATATCCTTTTCTATTTTCATATTCCAAGCATTACTTCCTATATCCACCCATATTTGTATACTTCTATCTATATTTGATGATATATATGAATAAGGAGTGGTTATTACTACTTTGTCTTTGGATTTCAACTCTTCTATATCAACAACAGAGTAATAATCGTTTATCGTAGTCTTCAAAGCTTCTATAAATATCTTTTCTTTTCTCATACCAAGTAAACTTATACTTTCACTAAAAGATTCACTTTCAGCTATTATCTTTTTACATAACCCAACATTCTTTTTACCTTCTTTTAAACTTAGCATCTTATCTATATAAAACTGAATTAAAAATTCATGTATTTTTATGTCACTCTTCTTTTTTTCTTCAATATACTGTAAAATATCACGATACTGACTATGTTCACCCATATTATCAATACTTAAATGTCTTGTTTCATTGAAAATCTTAAATGCTTTTATCCTATTTATATCTAAAAGAGTTTCTAAAAAGCTTAAATACTCATCATCTTTTATAAAATCTAAATACCCATAGAATATACATGTAGCCACTACTAATGCATTTCCATATGGATAATCTACAGCTTTTTTATCTTTCTTAGTATTAAAAACATCTATATTTTTTTCTATCAAAGAATCTCTAATTTGATGCTCCAATATAGTATTGTTTATAGGAGATATAATCGCTATATCTCTTGGAGATGTACCATCTTCTATAAGAGATATGATTTTTTTACTTATTAAATCTAACATTTCATTGTATAATTGGCTTGATTGATTTAATTCTATAGTTGCAGGTAATAAGTATAAATCTTCTATTCCAATATTCTTCTTATTAATATTTTCTTCTTCAGTTTTAATTTTTGATATTATCTTTTCCTTTATATAGTCCATATCTACATTATTAAATGCAGAATAATCTTTGCTATAATCAATATACATATAACTTTCTAGTACATTATTTAATGCTTTTGTAATAAAATCAACTTCTACATTACTTGAATTTTCAAGACTATCCACTATTATATACCTAACTTCTTTAAATAAATTCTTTATATAAAAATCATCATTAAGTAAATACTGATTGTACATATATACACTTAGTGCATTATCTAAAAGTGAATTTGATAGTAATGAGTTTATATAATATGATACAATTTCATCCATTTGAGTGTATGAAAATCTATATATACTATTTTTATTTTTCTTTGATGAATATATTTTTTCTCCAATAAAATCGAAGTCAACTAAATTAAATGCAGATTTATTTATATTTGTCATTATACTATTTGCTATTGATTTATTTGTTCCTGTAATATCTTCAAAATAGCCTTCTTGTACCCTTTTTTCCTTAACTTTTTGCACTATTAAATATTCACTTAGACTATTTGATATAAAAGTTGGAGATACAGTTTTTTTATTTATTTCATCACACTTTTCTATTATAAGTGGCCAATATTTTAATAATTCCTTTTTCACAAAACCTATATATGTTGTTATCTTTAATTCTTCACTATAATCTAATTTTAAAGACCTTTCATACCTTATCTTTGTATTATTGTTTGGTACTAATAAAAGAATATTTCTTGAATTATTCTCAGTTTTATCTAATAATTCTCTATATTTATCTAAAGATTCATTTCTATATTCTTTTAAACTACTTTTTTCAAATAAGTATTCCACATAATCACCTTCCTCAATTAAATTAAGTGTATATTATCTAATTATATCATAATGTGTATTTTACAAAGTACAATCAAATTATTGCATTTAATTACAAAAAAAGCTATATACACACAGCTTTACATTCATATATGCAGCAATGTATATATAGTCTTTGTTGTTGATACACTTATAGTTCATTTTTTAACTTTAACATTAATTTACAAAAATAAATTTACGTTAAGATTTTAAATATTTTTATTTACTTTAACGATTCTTCTATTCCTTTACCGATTTGTGTACCCATTTCTTTTACTTTATCTGATGTATTAAGCAAGCTCATATCTTTCTCATTATCTAAAAATGCACATTCTACAAGTACAGCTGGCATATCATTAGTTCTTAAAACATACAAATAATCTTTTGTAGGGTCAGTTGATAGCGTTCTTGTTTTTATACCTCTATTCTTTAGATTGAACTTTTCTAAAATTCTATTTAATATATTGCTAGCTAGAGTCTTAGTAGTTCCCCCATCTTTATCTTTAAGTTTATAAAATACTTCTACACCATTTCCAGTTGTATCAGACGCATTATAATGTATACTTGTAAATAAATCTGGTCTTAAGGAATTAGACAAAGCAGTTCTATTTCCAAGTGATAAAGTCTTGTCTGTGTCTCTAGTCATAATTACATTGATTCCCTTTGAACGTAAATATTCAGTCGTTGCAAGTGAAGTATTTAAAGTATAATCTTTTTCTTTAATACCACCTAATGGTTTCCCTGTTGTTCCAGTATCTGAACCACCATGCCCTGGGTCAATCATAACTGTCTTAGCCCCACTAGTTTCGGGGTCTGTTGGAGTCGTATTGTGTTTAGATAATGATGATGCTATAGAACTCATTACCTTTGAAGTCAGTCCTCCTCCTATTTTGTATACTTTATTAGCTGATTTAGATTCTAAATTATCTTTATGGTACGCAGACACATATGTTTTTGGTGTTATAAGTATTGGAGATTTTAAATTAGCTGCCAATGGACCTGCTGCTAAAGCATCAACAAGTACATCCGATTTAGCTACTAAAACGGCTTCTAATTCATCTTCTGTATAGAATTTTTTTATGACATTTGCATTTGTTTCATGTCTATCTGCTCCATATACTCTATTATTAGTAACACTCTCCTTAGTTATGTCATTTACCTTATTTATAATATTTGTTGATATCATTTGAGGACCACCTATAAAATAAGCCTTTTGTAAATCCTCATTTTCCAACCATTTGTATGTATTATCTGTAATACTATTCTTGTCAGTCAATATAATTGGTTGCTTGTCTTGCCCTGCTTTTGCTGCTATAGTAAGCGCATCTACTTCTCCACCATTAGCATTTGTTATATATACTTTATCTACATCGTGATTTTTATCTATTTCTTTTGCTATCAATAAAGATGTCTCATATCTATTAGAGCCACTTAGACGTGTTTGACTAGCGTTTACAACCGATTTAATTTGATTGGCAGTAGTTTTAGAAATAGAATTCTCATTTCCAACTATAATTACATCTTTAGGGTTTAGACGCTTTAATTCTGATTTTACACTAACAGGCACATTATTTTTTTCAACTAAAAGTATTGGTGCATTATATGTAGTTGCTAATGGAGTTGATATAATACCATCAATACTTACATCTCCACTTATCACAATTACCTTATCTGAACCATTTTTCCAACCCTCTTTACTTATTTTAACTGCCGTTTCATATCTATCACTTCCTGTAAGTTCTGTGATAGGTGCAGAAGTCTTTCTCAAATACTTATTTACATCTTTTCTTGAAGTTATATCTTCAATTATACATTCCTGTGTTACATTGTAATCTTTTAAATTTAATCCTATCTTTTCTAGGTCTTGTTTGTTTAAAGTTTTAGGATTATTTTCACTATTTATTGTTATCCCTTGTAATTCCCAAACATTTAGATATTCTGGGTCTTTATTATAATTGATAGTTCCTTCATATGAACCAGTTGATTGGTTGTAATTTAGAGTTGTATCTAATGGCATATCGTAACATTTATATTTTAATGTAATGCTATCTGCATCTAGTTTTTCTTTAAATTTGACACTAACTTTTGATGTACTACCTAAAACTATACTTTTTTTCTCCAAGTTTATATTTAAATCTTCACTATTTTCCATAGCATTAGATTCAGTGGCAAACGCCATTGTAGGTGCAACAATCGCCATTGAAAGAATTCCTGTTGTTAATAATTTTGTATTTCTTCTCATATCAATCTCCTTATTTAACATAAATTTTTAATTTAGTCTTTTTAATTTTTAATATGTCAAAATGTATCTAGTTAAAATTATAAATAAGTATATAAAAAATAAACTTACAAAACAAAAAATAAAAAAATTAAATATACTGAATATATTTAATTATTTCCACTATATCATTTATTGCCAAAAAAATCTATAAAATACAAAAAAATATAGTAATTGTACTTTTATTAAATTTAATACAACAAAAAAAGATTACGTGGCTACGTCCTACTCTCCCAGGCAGTTTCCCACCAAGTACCATCAGCGCTAGAGAGCTTAACTTCTGTGTTCGGAATGGGAACAGGTGTATCCTCTCTGCTATTGTAACCACATAATCTTTTGGAGCGGGTGAAGGGGATCGAACCCTCACAGCTGGCTTGGAAGGCCAGAACTCTACCATTGAGCTACACCCGCATTAAATTTTTATAAATTAGTAAAGCTAACTTTTTAGAGCTAGCACTCTAAAAACTACATATATATCTTAATTAATGAACATCAAATAAATATTGGTCAAGTCCTCGACCTATTAGTATCGATAAGCTAAATACATTGCTGCACTTACACCTTCGACCTATCAACCAGATAGTCTTTCTGGGGTCTTACCCTTGCGGTGGGAAATCTTATCTTGAAGTTGGCTTCGCGCTTAGATGCTTTCAGCGCTTATCCATTCCGTACATAG